>NZ_QTQN01000049.1:0-42898 GCF_003853755.1 Burkholderia sp. Bp8984 | reverse complement strand
GCGGTCGCCTGCTGCTCGCGCGACGTCGCCGCGATTTCGGCGACCGACGTCGTCACCTGCAGCGACGACTGCTGCGCCTGCGACACGAGGCTCGCGAGCTGTTCGGCCATCCGGTTGAAGCCGTCCTGCAGCGTGCCGAATTCGTCGCTGCGGCGCAGGTCGAGCCGCTGCGCGAGGTTGCCGGTGCGCATTGCGTCGTGCACCTCGACGAGCCGCGCCATCGGCCCCGTGATCGCGCGGAACAGCGCATAGCCGGTCGCCAGCGCGACCAGCAGCACGACGCTCAGCGCGGTCGCGAGCGTCGCTTCCGCCGTATTGACCGACGTGCGGATCTGCCGTGCCGAATCGTCGGCCTGGCCGCGGTTTTCGTCGACCAGCGCGTCCGCGACACGGACTACGTTCTCCCACGCCGTCGTCACGTGCGCGAAGTTGGCCCGCGCAGCCGCGCGGTCGCTCGCCGCCGCATGCGCTGCGTCGTTCAACAGCGGCAGGTACTGGTCGTATGCGGCCCGGAGCGCGGCGAAGCGCGCCTTGTCGTCGTCGCGGAACAGCGTCGCCTCGTATTGCGTCGACGCCTGATCGAAACGCCGCAGCGCTTCCGGAATCCGATCGAGATCGCGCTTCGTGCCGTCCGAATCGCCGTCGCTGAAGATCGCGCGTTCGACCACCGTATAGCTTTGATTGGTCGCGGCGCGCAGCGACGTCGACAGGTACAGGCCCGGCACCGAATCCCGCTGGAGGCTGTCGGCAGCGGCGTCGATCGCCGTCAATCGAGTGTATGAAATCGCGGCCATGACCAGCATCAGCACGAAGATCGCGCCGAAGCTGAGCACGATGCGCGTGCCGAGCGTGAAGCGTCCGCCGCGCAGCAGGGCGGGCAAAGGGGGCGTGCCGGCGCGGGGCGTCGTCGCAGTGGCCATGTCTATCTCCCGTAGGGCTTGGGTCGTCTGGATCCGGCGGCGCGAAAGGCAGAGAAAACGATTCGGTCGCGGGTCGGCGCGATCGATCGAATCGTTCCGGACGGGTGCCCGATTGCCGACGCCCCGCATGCTGTCATGCGGCGCGTCTGATCGCAATCGAATTTTTTACGCATTGAGCCATGCTTTTTTCATCCCATTAAAGATAGGTCAATACGCAGACGTTTGCGGAAATTTGAAAGGGAGCAGGGGTAGGTTGCTGCCGGTATTTCGGCTGGCCGGCCGACGATTGGGCATCGGCGGCCTGAAATGCGGAACAATGACGCATGATCGAATCGCCTGAAATCTAATTGAAATGTTTCCGATATGGGGATGTGAGCACGACTATCGATTTTTGTGTCGCCCAACTCGTGAAAGCCACGCAAAGACTCTGTAAGTTGGTGAAGAGGCGGCGGGAGAATGAAGCGATGAAGGAGACGAAATAGTTATATCAAGGTGATAAGTGCATGCCACGCGTCTTCCTCAAGAGTCGTTATCCTTATCAGATAACTTCGTTGGCTGCGGGAGAGTCAGTCCAACCATGCCATGTCGCGAGGCGTTCTTTGAGTATGGCGCGACGACATACCGCGTTCATTTGATGTCTCGGCAGGGAATTTCAGCCTTCACCGCCGGATAACTGCGCAGTTGATCGGTCACAATCTTACTCGGCACCAGGTTTGAGCGCAGCATCCGCCGGAAGAAGCGCTTGCGTGCTAGCAACGCAAACCGCCACCGGGATTGCTACTGCACTCCGATTGCGGCACCCAATACGTCAGTCGCGCGTACCGGAAATTGACCGCCGCGTTCAAGATAAACGTTTCAATGAGCCGCCGTGCCAACGCCTGGGATAACGCCCCCCGATGGAGAGCTTCCTCAAGACGTTGCGGGTCGAAAGAATCTACCAGACTCACTACGATACGCGTGCCCACGCCCGAGGCGGCGCTTGACCAAGCGCAGCACCGATTGATCGATATAGGTTTGCCGACATCCCGCTGCTCTGCCGCTTAAGCCCGACTCACCATAGCGACGACTGAAAGCTGTAGCTTGTGTCGGCACTTTGATTTGGCATTGCGGATGATTTGCGATGAGAGTGCAAAGTTTAACGACAAATCGTGCGATCGCCTTTTAATCAGTGGTTCCCTAATTCAGTCGAATATCCAACGACAACATATTGAGAATCCGGACTTCTTTTCAGAGAGACAACTGTGGACGCTCAGAAAAGATGTCTTTGGCGCCCTATAAAAATCAACGGCTTGGACATCTTTTTGAGACGACTGCATGCGGCCCATCTCAAAGAAGATGTCCTTGGTCACTGAAATTCTCAGAAAAGTTGTCTTTGGGGCGCGCTCTCCCGCGTCCGAGTGCCCCTGTAGTACCGAGCGACAAATAATCTCGACGATTCCTGTTTTTTTAGTGTCAACCGCCCCTCCTGGCCAACTCGATCAACGGCTTTCAAAACAACGTCGAGCCGGGGGCTCGTTGCCTACTCTCAGCATCATCTGTTCGATAAGCTCGCAGGCTGCTCGCGTTTCGAAACTTCGCTCGCGCGCCAGTTCGTCAGTCGTCTCGGCTACCTCCTCGATCCTGCGATCGACCAGTTACACACCAATGACCTTGAACGCTCGCGCCATCACTTTCCCTTCAATTCGTCAGAAGTGGAGTCATCGAAGAGCAATCTCTGAATATGAGCGGCAGCAGCCTTGGCGTGCTGTTCAGACGCTAACCCGGTGACTTGCACGTCCAAGCAGTAGTCAGCTTCCCCATTTTTTGAGTACCGCATCGAGATGGTTGGGCGACAGTCGCCTACGGTAGTCGTAACGGACTCAAGACAGCCTTTCAAATCACGGGTGGCTTTCCGAATATCTTCGTCAAACGCTTCTGCCATAAGTGGATTCTCTGCGACTTCATTTCGTAGACTCTCGATGATGGCGAACAATGCCTCCCGAGCGATGGGGTATGATGGATTTGCCGTGTCACCATCGAAGCACGGCTCGTCGCGAAAAAATTCGTCTTCCTCAAGTATCAATTCGCAATAGTCTTCCATATCGAGACACGCGTACCACACCGGAGCCCATCGTCCTGAATACAACTTGACGAGCACCCAGCGGCCGTAGTCTCCACAAATTCGTGAGTTCAGTTCGTCCTGAAATGACTTGAAAGTTCCGGACGGCGGGCGTTGCATAATACTCATGGTTCTGTCTTTCACGGTGCCGGGCTAGCCGGTGTTTTCCTATTCGCTTGCGTACGCCGAGCAGTTCCAGTCGCCGTACAGCGGGTATCCCCCATTGCGTTAGTTGCCTTACCAGCGTTTCCTGGTTTCTTAGTCTCGTTGTGCAGAAGTGGGGTTTAGCTAGTAGAGGCGCCAGCTAGCGCCCCGCTATCTCAAGAACCGATTGAAGTGTTCAGGGGCTGCCGATCACGAGCAGATTCACATTTGCGACGCTTTTGATGTACAGATAGCTTGTGCCGAGAACCGAGAGAACCTCATCTAGGTTGCCCCCTGCAGAAATTGCAGGCTGTACCACGATGAAACCCAGTCGAACTTCCATGTCCCTCGCCTTCTTTCGCAATACGTCTATTCCCTCGGGTGAACCCTTGAGGATGCGATCTCGCCCCTTGCTTTGGGATTTGCTATAACGATCTAGCAGACGCTGGAACAACGCTGGCCCTCGTGTATGCCACTTCACTGACCGGCTTGCTTGGCCGGTCACGACGTATACGTCGTCAACCCGAGCGCCAGGCATTTGCCCAGACTTGCAATACTTGCAGTGGTAGAGGTCAACCTCAATCCAGTGTTGCCGTACACGCACTGCAACCAGATCCGCGACCTCGCCAGCGCCATCGTCATCGAAAATGATGTCGTAATCGTCTTCGATCTTGCTGAACGTATAGCCCTGTACGCTCGCAAGATCGCTTCGATCTGCCATAGATTCTCGACTGATATCAACCCCGTCCCATGACCAACTCTGCATCAGCTCTTGGGGTAATCGAACATTTAGGCTCGTCGGGGAGTAGATCCGGTAGTTGCCGATCACGATGGAGCCATCGACATTCAGTAGTCTCAGTCGATCACGGTCGAGGTACTCCGCAAGCGCACACTCTCTACTGCCAACTGTGAAGCGAGCACCTGGCGCGGAGTAGGAATAAGAATCGCCGCGCAGATGGATCCTGATCTTCAATAGCTCCCGCTCCGACTCGCCATCGCGTGCGGCGATCAACGGCACCGCAAGCGTCGTGGCCGACTCGATGGATGGCGGCCCCAAGACCAGATCCGTTATTGCATAAGACTCCGACTCCACAGTGACCACACACTTTGTCTCCGTGTCGATAAACAGTTGATCTGGCCAGTCTGCGAAAAACAGTCCTTGTGGCCAAGCATCCTTGATCCTGTCGGAGCGAAGTACATTTTTCAGGATGTCTGTCGTATCGATGTTCTCATCGTTGATTTTGACGGCTACCTCGTCACACCAGCTGATCCACTCATCCACTGCAGTAGAGTCCATCTTCCAAAGCTTTCCTTTGGCGGAACATCCCGCTGATGTTCGCTCGCCCTCGGAGTGCCCTACGGCGAAGATGTTGGACTTGGCCGACGTTCCATTCTCTAGATCGGCCATGACCGTGTTTACATCATGGCCAACATGCATGGTAAAGCGAACCTCACGCCCCCCTCTGATCAGGCCAACGTTCTGCAGCTTCAGTAGATCGATGCCACTCAAAATCCGGAAGACTGCCTCATCCCGGATGCGAGAAGCCGAAGGCGCGATTAGCTTCACGAATCGCCCGAGTTGAATCTCGTCACCGGTGCAAGTAGCAAACAAAGTCCTGTCCGACGGCCTGTAGTATGCAAGATAAAGCTGCCAACTGGTTGTCATTACCGAAGCGCTCTTGGCCCAGTCGACCGGAATGCTCTCCTTTGTGACAGCCATCACGATGCGCTCATCATCGCTGACCGACTCCAACTCCAGTGACTCGCCTCGACCGCGAAGCATGCTTACATTGGCAGGTCGCCACCCGGATCGATCGACTCGGTAAGCGACAGCACTAGTGTGTGGCCGAGGATTGAGAGCTACGATCTTTTCGGCATCGTCATTGCCCTCAAACTTAGCCTCGAATTCCTGCCGCTCAACCTCCCGGCGGATCTTGTTCTCGCTGACTTCGCGAATAACCATGCCCCAATCGGCGTCTGACTCGTAGAGCCCTTGCATCTCCCCCTCAATTCTTTGGTTGGCAATATTCGCAACAAACTTGGCAGGACCAAGCTTGGATGACACACGAGTCAACCGTCCGATGAACTGAAGCGTCACCGCAGGGCTACGATGTTGGTCGTGAATCGCGGCCAGTTTCAGTTGAGGTAGGTCGAAACCTTCCCCCAGCATGTTCACGCAGATTACGACCCGGCTCCGACGTTCAAGGACTGTGTTCAACGTCTCACGGCGATCGCCAGTTCGACTATGCAGGAGCACCGGATTGAGTTCGGTTCCTTCCGAGAGGCGCTCGTAGATGGCTGCAATAGTCTTGGCTTTCGCAATCGATGAGCATCGGGCCATCAGGATATGGTCGAACCCGTCCGCAAGGTCCTTTTGCAGTAGCTCCAGCGCTTTCTCGGCGATGGCCTCATCCGCCAGTTCGTCGCGGTACTCGCGTACATGGTGAAATTCAATTTGTTGAAAGTAGCCATCTCGCTGGGCCTGCCGCAAGGTGTAGTTGAACACGATCTTGCTGCCCAAGCGTTGTTCGTCGAGACGGAATGGCGTAGCAGTGAAGTAAAGCATGGGCCTACCTTCGGCACCGGTCCGGATTCGATCCCAAGTTGCAGCCGCTACGTGATGAGCTTCATCGAATACGATGTGGGTATATAGCTCCAGAACGCTTTCTAATGTATTCGTATCCAGCGTGGCGAGTGTTGCCGGCGTTGCAACCGTCACGTTGGCGTTCTCAATTGCGGCTGTATCCGAGGCCTTGTCTGATCCTTCGGCTACATGGACAGCCGGTGATCGCACGCTGTCCGACACAGCCCCGATGGTCCTGAGCGTCTGAAGCGACCGCAGCCTCTCGCTCATCTGCGTTCGCAGTGCGTCGGACGGAACCACCAACAGTGTTCGCTTGAACAACCCAGCTAAGACAAGAGCGAATATCGTATCAGTCTTGCCAGTTCCAGTGGGCATGACGACTGTTGCTGGTTTAGTGGGTTCCATGTCGAGATGCGATAGAACGGCAAGGACTGCCGCTCGCTGGGGTGGCCTGAATCCACGCCCTTCATTAGCTTCGGTTGCGAGACCAAAGTTGATGCGATTGTCGGCCCAGCTCCTGTAAATCTCATTCTTCCCATAAAAATCAACATCAACGTCCATTCCCTTGCTCCCCCGTTAAGCTTCATATGTTTGTATCACGTGACGACGTAAACGCATCTCGCAACAGACTAAGCCGTTGCCAGTCCAGCATCCACTGTAGCGTAACGCGCCGACAGGAGATCAGTGCGTTTGTCACGAAACAGACTTTGCAAAGTGGCTGGATCGATCAGCGGCTCTTACCACCCAACGATCACGATGCGGCTGATCGCAACGTCGAACGGATCAATAGAATTCACAGAAATCCACGCAAACTGTTACACGACTAGACGTCGAGAATCTCCGACGGCCCCATTCTTTCGGCGAGCGCAGCTCTTTCCCTCATATCGATCGCCGCAGCACTCTTCCATCCTGATCGGTATGTCGTTCGATAGTGAATATTCACTTACTCCATATTCGACATATAGCCCGAACAACAACGCGATCATGGATTTCGCATGCATCAAATATGCCGATATATCATCGAATTTTTAAACGCATGACACCGAGGAAATCATTTTTTATTCAAAGGCAACATATTGAGACCGCGGACATCTTTTCTGAGAACCAACTGTGGGCTCGCAGAAAAGATGTCTTTGGCACCCTATACAAATCAATGACTTGGACATCTTTTCTGAGACGATCACATGCTCACCGTCTCAGAAAAGGTGTCCTTGGGCACGGAAATTCTCAGAAAAGTTGTCCTTGGAAGCATCGCTTGCCTCCGTTCGCGCATTCCGTTTGAACCGAGCGGTGAATGCCGTGGATCAAATCTGCACGACATCCCGACCGAAACCTGTCACCTCATCAGTCACAGCTAAGGCCTGCGCCCCAGATCCTTGGATACGGGGCGCGACCGATCAGGTGGAGGTCGAGCGTACCTTCCCCAGGATCGTGCATGTGGAGGCGGTTCGTCCGCGCGGCGTGGCGCAGGACTTGTGAATCCTTCCGCCAAGACGCCTAGAATTCAGTCATGGCTGCATTCCACATTCACAAGGAGGCTGTCATGACTCAGTCGATGATTGGTTGGGTGGTTGGTCTTGCGGTGGTCGCGGTGGTTGCAGTCGCGTTGGCGCGCCGTTACCAGAGCGAACATTCAAGTATGGAAGTCGTTCAGTGGCTGGACTCCCATCACTTGGGGTGGATGCATCGCAAACATTGACCTCTCGGCGCTGGCGGCGATAAACCCCGCCTTGCCGAAGTTTACCGGGAGCCAAACACACGGATGCAGGCGGGCGGGTGAAGTCTGCCATGTCGTTGTCTCGCCAGGGGTCTTGGCAAGGAAGGCATCATGGATGATGAAGTGTGTACGACCCACACGCACGTGGCACGCCTTCGCGTGATGCGGACCACGTCTGGGCGCTATCGCGGAATCGTCCACTTGCACCGCATCGGAGAGGATCCCGGCACCTCTGATCAACACGATACCGAAGGGGATTTTGCATCGGACGTGGAGGCGCGTGACGCCGCACGAACGCTCGCACGCAGATTGCTCGAAGAGCAAATCCAGGGGCACGAAAAGGCGCAAGGCATCGATTGAATCTGCGTCGGCGGCCTGGTCGTTACGCAACGTCGATCGGCAACGCGACGTCCATCAGCGCGTAGCGCGCCAGTCGCACAATGCGGCCGCTCGTCCGTTGATCTGCCTTGAGAGCACGGGACAGAAAGGAATGTCGGCTTACGACGCGAGTTTCCCGTTGACCGGCAGCATGGCGTCGGCTCGCGCAATTTCGGATCGGGACGCACGTCTCCGATTGACGCGCGCTCCCATGCATTGCTGTTCAACAGAGAGCCGTATCAAAGAACTGCGTCGAACATCCAATGTTCGCCTCGGTTCTGATCGATGATGTCTTCTGCGTAACGTTGCGAAGCCCGGCGTGCGTCACCGGCACTGGCAAACGGCGAACCGTCGACAAGCTTGAAGGTCTGGCTCCGGGTCAGCGTGGTGTTAGTGCCACGCAGGCAAACCTTGACCGCCGCGTCGAAACCGGCTTCGTAGTTGTGAGTACGGCCAGCGCCTGTGTGAAAGTGAGGATAAGTCAGCGGATATATTTCGAATCCGCGATAGGTACGCATACTCATGATGAACTCCCGGTGATTGATGGCTACGAATTGCGTAGAGGAGCGCAATCAATCCTGTATCGGCGCTACATGGTTAGCGTCGAACAAATCTGTTTCGAGGCACACCGGGCGAAGCCCGTTCGTCTTTGTGCCGGAAATTGATACGCCCTTTGGTGAGGTCATAGACCGACAATTCCAGTGGACCTATCCGTCATTTTGTGGGCGGGGCATATCATGAGAGGTAAAAGTCATGGATATGCCAATGAAGAAGAAACGGAGAACAGTAGCCTCTCAGGCAGCGGCCCGCGGGCCGCTGCCTGAGTTGCCCAAAGAACTGCTGGACCAACTGGTCAAGGGGCCGATGACGCCGACCGAGGTTCAGGATCTGATGCTGGCGTTCAACAAAGCGGTCATCGAACGCGCGATGGGCGCCGAAATGAATCTACATCTGGGCTACCCGTCGGGCCAGTCCAAGCCGCCCGGACAAGCCAACGAGCGCAACGGCGCCAGCGGCAAGACGGTCATCACGGATCGCGGCCCGGTTCGTGTCGAAGTCCCTCGTGACCGTGACGGAAGCTTCGAGCCGATCCTGATTCCCAAGCACGAGCGCCGCTTCACCGGCTTCGACGAACGCATCATTGCGATGTACGCGCGTGGCATGAGCGTGCGCGAGATTCAAGGGTTTCTGGCCGAGCAATACGGCACCGAAGTGTCGCCCGACTTCATCAGTTCGGTCACCGACGAGGTGATGGCCGAAGCGCTGAGCTGGCAGAGCCGCCCGCTCGAGGCGATGTATCCGGTCGTGTTCTTCGACGCGCTGCGGGTCAAGATCCGCGACGACGGCGTGGTCAGCAACAAGGCCGTCTATCTGGCCTTGGGCATCCAGGCCGATGGCCAGCGCGACGTGCTGGGCCTCTGGATCGAGCAGACCGAGGGCGCCAAGTTCTGGCTCAAGGTGTTCAACGAACTCAAGACGCGCGGCTGCCAGGACATCCTGATCGCCGTGGCCGATGGCCTGAAAGGACTGACCGAGGCGATCAGCGCAGCCTATCCGCGGACCACCGTTCAGACCTGCATCGTGCATCTGATCCGCAACAGCCTCGAATACGCCAGCTACAAGGACCGTAAGGTACTCGCCACTGCGCTGCGCCCGATCTACGCGGCTGCCAGCGAAGAGGCGGCAAGGCAAGCGCTGCAAGACTTCGCCGACGGACCTTGGGGGGCGAAGTACCCGACGATCGTGCAGTCGTGGCAACGCGCGTGGGAGCACGTCGTGCCGTTCTACGTGTTCCCGCCGGAGATCCGACGGGTCGTCTACACCACGGATGAAATACACAAGCCCCCACGCCGTACTTCGCTCGTTCGCTATGTCCGCGCTTCCGGCCACCGTATCGGCGCGCTGTCTGATTTGGGGCGCGACTGCTTCCACCGGTTAAACAGTCTTTGATAGGTTCGCTCAGACTGCTCAGCCACGGCTCGTTCCTGCTGACGGACACTCTTCAGACTGTAGGCGGCAGCCGGACCTTTGCGCGAGCCATGCTGCGCCGGCATTCCAGCCTGCAGTTCCAGCGCACGTAACTTGTGTGCGGTCAACGCGGGACGGTCCCACGCGAACGGCTCGTCGCGTGTCAGCACATACCATACGATCACTGCGAGTTTGCGAGCGGTCGCGACGACAGCAATTTGCTGGCCGCGGCGATCGCGCACGCGTAGGAAGAAGGCGCGCAGCGGCCCAGGCGCCTGCGTGGCGCCCCAGGCAGCCTCGACCAGCATCGCCCGTGCGTAAGAGCGCCCGCGCTTGGTGATGTGGCCGTGCCTGGCCGGTGTCGGGCCGGACTGATAGACCGACGGATTGAGCCCGAAGTAGCTCACCAGCTTCTCCGGATTCGGAAACCGCTCGATGTCGCCAATGGCAGATAGCAGCCCGATCGCCACCGTGGTGTTGACGCCGGTGATCGTCAGCATCACGCGCAATCGCGCGTCGTCGATGGTCGCTTGCGCGAGTGCTTGCTCCACCTCGCGCAGATCCTCACCGAGGCGGTCCAGTTCGCGCAGCCGCTGCTCAACACCGAGTCGCTCGTCCAACGGAAGCGGTTGAACGCCGAGCCAGGCACGCCCCTTCTTGCCAAACAGATCGGTGGCGGGGCATCGCTCGATCAGATGCGCGGCCAGAACCGCATGAATCTCGTTCTTCAGCCGCGTGCGCTGCCGCACCAGCTGTGAACGACGCGAGATCTGTCGGCGCAGCGCCAGCGTGTGCTCGTCCGGCATCCATACTTCCGGCAGAAAGCCGCTTGCATACAGCTGTGCCAGTACGGCTGCCTCGATCTTGTCCGTCTTGACGCGAGCCTCCGCGATCAGCCGAACTTGCAGCGGATTGGCAATCGCCACGCGCGCGACGTGCCGACGAAGCACGTTGACGATGGCGGCAGTGTTGCCGGTTGCTTCGAGCACCACATGATCGGTGGCGCGCAGCTTCTCGGCAAAACGCTCCAGTTCGTCGCGTCGCAACCCGGTGCGGCCGCCTGCATGCAGCGTGCCATCCTCCAGGTACGCGATCTCGGCCACTGAGCGCGAGACGTCAAACCCCACGATTCGCATAACCGTCTCCCGCATCAGATCACTGTTGGGAGCCGGTGGGACAGCACGACAACTACGGATTCGCGCTCACAGCGCAACCGGGCGGGTCGCAGGGGCGGCCAACTACTAACACGAGCTCGCGGCTCATCGTGTAACAACGGCCTGCCCACCCGAAGTGCTCCCCAGTGCCCCTGTCCCGGATGGTCACACCATACGCTCAAACCACTCGGCGCGGAAACGCGAGGCACCGGCTATATCATGCCGGTTACGAACGCCATAGAAAGTTTGAACATGCAGTTGCGCAAGATCATCAAGACCCGTGGTCACTTCCCGAATGATGAGGCCGCGATCAAACTGCTCTGGCTGGCGTTGCGCAACGTGCTGGCCAAGACCGTACGCGCTGCGTTCGACTGGAAATCAGCGATGAATCAGTTTGCTATCCTGTTCGGAGAGCGATTTATGCAGGCGCGTGGATAACGCGCTGTTCAACCGCCTCGCCCACAAAAATGCAGACAGGTTCCGCTGACGCGTATCACCGCTATGCGCGGGCATCTCCGCATACGGACGCCCGGCATCATCAATATCATTCCGGAGCTCCACGAATCTCAATATAGCCAGGCTGGCTGAACCTCGTCCTCACACGTTCACGAGCATCGACCTGGCATTTCATCCGGCCGCGTTGATGACCTTCGTTTCCAGGTAATCCTCGAAACCGAACGCCCCCCACTCGCGCCCGTTCCCCGACTGCTTATAGCCGCCAAACGGCGCATCGAAAGACTGATCGGCGCCGTTGAGACTCACCATACCGGCACGCAGTTCGCTTGCTACGGATCGTGCCAATTCCGCATTGCCCTGCAGATATGCCGCAAGTCCGTACGGCGTGTCATTCGCAATGGAGATGGCTTCGTCGAGACTCCGATACGGGATCATCGTCAAAACGGGGCCGAAGATTTCCTCGCGCGCGATACGCATATCGTTATGCACATCAGCGAACAGCGTCGGTTTGACATAGTAGCCGAGCTCGAGACCAGCCGGCGCATCCGGCCCGCCGGCGACGAGCGTAGCGCCTTCATCGATCCCCGCCCGGATGAGAGCACGGACCTTTTCGAACTGAGCGTGCGACGCAACAGGGCCGATATGGCCGCCGTGCTGCTCAGGACGACCGACCTGAATGCTGTTGGTCACCTCACGAGCGATTTCGACAGCCGCCGCGTATTCGCTCTCGGGCACGAGCATACGTGTGGGTGCGTTGCAAGACTGTCCGCTATTAGCCATGCAATGACGCACGCCTCTCTCCACGGCCGGACGCAAATCCGCGCCTTCGAGAATGATGTTCGGCGATTTGCCGCCCAGCTCTTGGGCTACCCGTTTGATCATTTGCGCACCCACCGCGCCGATCGTGCTGCCTGCGCGGGTCGAACCCGTAAACGAAATCATGTCGATGTCAGGATGCGCCACAAGCGCCGCGCCCGCAGTCGCACCGTCGCCGTTGATCATGTTGAACACGCCGGGCGGCAAATCGAGTTCATCGATCATTTCGGCCCACAACAGCGCGCTCAGCGGCGTGACCTCGCTCGGCTTGAGCACCATCGTGCACCCGGTTGCGATGGCGGGCACCACCTTGCACGCGATCTGGTTGATGGGCCAGTTCCACGGTGTAATCAATGCGCACACGCCAATGGGTTCGCGAACCACAGTCCCGCCGGAGACTGCGTGCTGGAAGCGAAACGTCCGAAGGGCATGGATCCCGGCCTCAATGTGCCCTTGCCCCGTGCGGGCCTGTGCCGCTACAGCGAAATCGATGGGCGCGCCCATCTCTAGCGAGATGACGCGCGCCATCTCGTCGTAGCGCCGGTTGTAGATCGACAGCAGTTTGACGAGCCATCGCTCCCGCTGCTCGACGGTAGTCCGCGAAAATTCGCCGAACGCAGCTTTTGCGGCCGCTACCGCACGACCGACGTCCGACGCGGAAGCAGCGGCAATCGTCTCGATAATCGACTCGTCCGCCGGGTTTTCCACTTCGATCTGCGCGCTCGACTCAGGCGCTTGCCATTTGCCCGCAATGTAAAACCGCTTCGCATTGGTCATTCGAGTCTCCAGTTGTTGAATTTAAAAAGGGGATTCAGCCTTGCCGTCATCGTCACCGCATCTGCTGCATCTGCTGCATCGCATCGAGAAATGCCCGTGGCTTTCCTCCTCCACTGCCACGATTGACCCGGGCGCTTGTGCCTGCCCGCATACCGGAATATGATGCATCATATATTTTATTTTCACAGGAGGAAAGTCCATGACGAAAGTTGCTGTAGTAACGGGGGGCGGCACCGGAATCGGTCGCGCGATCGCCGAAGAATTCTTGCGCGCGGGTCTGCGCCCCGTGTCCGTCGGAAAGGACGCGGACGAGGATCTCGATCCGGCGATCGCGTTCAAACGAGTCGACGTGACGTCAGCTGCTGAAGTTCGCGACGCATTCGGCGATCTTGCGCAGATTCACGTGCTCGTCAACGCCGCCGGAATCATCCTCCACGACCGCGCGGAGTTCGATTCAGCGGGCTTTCGAAAAGTGGTCGACGTCAATCTGAACGCCTGCCAGCTCACGACCGAAGTCGCGCTCGACAAGCTGTCCGCGGTGCGCGGCTGCGTCGTCAATATCGCATCGATGTGGAGCTTTTTCGGCTCGGCCCGTAATCCTGCCTATACGGCAAGCAAGGCCGGCCTTGTTGGCTTGACGCGCGCGCATGCCGCCGCGTTCGCGGATCGCGGAGTGCGCGTCAATGCAGTGGCGCCTGGCTGGATCGAAACGCGACTATCTGCGGGAGCGCTGAACAACCCCGAGCGCAGCGGTTCAATTCGCGCACGGCTGCCGCTCGGGCGCTGGGGGCAGCCTTCGGATGTCGCCAGGGGCGTGAAATTCCTTTGCTCGGCCGACGCGGACTACATCACGGGAGTCGTCCTTCCGATCGACGGCGGATTCAGCATCGCATGATGAAGCAGTGAGGATAGGCGGCGGCGATGCGCCGCCGCACGCATGTGCTACCCGCGTGGGGTAGCATCGCAATCGGATCGGGTAATCGGCTACTTACGTAGCGGCGACTTCGCCATGCTCCCGCTCGGCCATCCATTCGAGCAGCACGCGCTGGCCCCATTCGATATCTTCCTGGATCGCTCGCGATGCCCCCTCGGGATCACCCTTGCGCAGCGCGGCCAGCACGCGATAGTGGGGGTGCGAACGATTCGATATCTCGCGCCGCGGCAGATGCGAATGAAACGTGTGCAGCAGCGGCCCCATCCGGACCCACATGGTTTCCACGGTTGCGCTGAGCGTGGGCATCCTGGCTGCCGCCATCAATTCGAAATGGAAGTCGCGATTGCGCTCCGCGGCCTCTGAAGGGCTCGCGGCAACTGCCTCGATGAACTCGTCGTGCGTCAGGCTCAGATGGCGGATTTCCTTTGGGGTAATGCGCTGCGCCGCCTGTTCGGCCGCCGCACCCTCGAGAAGCCGCCGCATGAGCTGAATCTCCGCAACGGTATCGGCGTCGAGCACCGGCACCACGATCGAGGTTGCCGCAGTCATTTCCAGGGCCTGTTCACTGACCAGGCGGAAAATCGCTTCGCGCACCGGCGTGATGCTCGTGCCGAGCTTTTCGGCAAGGTCGTTGATACGCAGTCGGTCGCCAGGCGCGTACTGACCGTTCATTAATCGGGAGCGGATCTCTTCGTAGATGCGTGACGAGAGATTGCTCTTTTCGACACGGGCGAGTGGCTTCATTCTGATAACGGGACGAAAAATGTTTTCATGCATGATACATCACGCTCCATCGCCGCAACAGGCGGTGCCGATGCCGATAACCCGGCTGCGGGCTCAGTCGACTACGGCGACGGGCCGGCCGTGCCCGGTATGGGCTTTCAACGATTCCAGTGCTTCGGGCAAGCGCGACAGCGGCATCGGCTCGATAGGCAGCGGCGCCAGTGCGCGATGCAGCACGTCAGTGAGCAGACGCTCTCCCGCATCGACCAGCGTGCGCCAATGCGCGGCCGAGCCGTGGGTGTGCAGTGCATTCAGGGCCACTTCATGCAACGAGATGGCCGTCGTAAACGGTGCGACCGGGGATGTCTCCAGACGGTCCTGGATGCAGACGAGATGGCCGTTCACGGCGACGAAGCGCGCAAGTCGGGCGGCATGCTGGCCGCTCACCGTGTCAAACACGACGTCGAACGGCCGATGCGATGAAAAGGCGCTGCTTCCGATGTCCGGCAACAGACTCGTCGAAGCGCCAAGACGCGCCATGCGCTCGAAATGACGTGAGTTGCACATCACCGACACTCGCCAGCGAGCCCGCACTGCGAGCTGGACCAACAGCGTGCCGACCGCTCCACCGGCACCCGTTACCAGTGCTTCGAGGCCGGTCCGGTGCGGCACTTTCTGCGTGGCTTGCCACGCCGTCAGCATGGGGCACGGCAACGCCGCCGCCTCGGCAAAACTCAGGCCCGGCGGCAAGCGCAACAGTGCGCGGACCGGCACTGCGGTGTACTCCGCGAAACTGCCGTCGCGCGTGAGCGACTGGTGGTAGGCCACACGCACGCCGAGCCATTCCTGTTGGATGCCCGCGCCTACCGAGACCACCTCTCCCGCCCCGTCAACCCCTGGTATGTGGTCCGGCCGCCATGCCGGCGACCCCCATTCGATGAATTTCCAGTCAACGGGATTCAGACCCGCGGCGCGGTTGCGCACGAGCACTTCTCCGGGCCCCGGCACCGGCCTCGCCGCACGCCGCCATGCGAGCGCGGAAGGCGCGCCGGCGATCTGCCAGGTCCAGGCGCCCATCGTATCCGTCGTGTTGTTCGTGCCGATCGTCACGCTATCTTCCAGCATCGCTACACCACCGCGTCAAGTGCTGCGCCGCTCAGGGTCGTCTTGCCGAGCACGTAGTCCGCGCCCTTCTCGCCGATCATGATGGAAGCGGCGTTCGTATTGCCCGACACGAGATTCGGCATGATCGATGCATCAATCACGCGCAATCCATCGATGCCGCGCACGCGCAATTCGGGATCCACCACCGCGTGCTCGTCCACGCCCATCCTGCACGTGCCGACCGGGTGATAGACGGTTTTCGCGCGCTTGCGAATGTAGTCCATCAGCGCGGCGTCGGTCGCGACGCCCGCGCCCGGCAGCGCCTCCTCGCTCGTATAGCTGCGCAGAGCCGGTTGCGCGAGAATCTCGCGCGCCTTTTTCAGGCCGGCTACAGCGAGGCGTCGATCCTCGGCATGCTGGAAGTACTTCGGATCGATCCACAGCGCGGCGCCCGGATCCGCGCTGCGCAGACGAATCTCGCCACGGCTTTGCGGACGAAGCACGCAAGGATTGATTGTCGCGCCTGCCGACTTCACGTGGTCCTGATCCAGGTCCAGAAACACGATCGGCACGAAGTGCATCTGGATATTGGGACGCTCTTGCGGCGCGTCGACGTTGACGAACGCGCAGGCTTCGGTCACGTTCGATGTGACGGGCCCGCTCTTGAAAAGCAAATATTGCAGCCCGTTCTTCAGCGTGTTGGTGAAGCTGTCCTGGCCGTAGTAACCGTAGTTTCCCGTGCAGTAGGACACCGCCGGAAATTCGATATGGTCTTGCAGGTTCGCACCGACACCCGGCAGATCCTGCACGGCCTCGATGCCGTGCCGAGCGAGTTCCTCCGTCGCGCCGATTCCGGAAAGCAACAGCAGACGCGGCGACTGCACGGCTCCTGCCGACAGGATCACCTCCTTGCAGCCCTTCTCGCGTACGAGCTGGCCGTTGCTGACGTATTCCACACCGATCGCGCGACCCGCCTCGATCAAAATGCGGTCCACGCGCACACCGGTACGGATCGTCAAACGCCCGCTCGCCTCGGCGTTGCGCAGATAAGCTACGGCTGCGCTGCAACGCTTCTTGTCGCGTGTCGTGATTTGATTGAAGCCGACGCCATTCTGCCGCGCGCCGTTGAAATCGTGCGTGAAAGGAATGCCGGCTTGCTGCGCGGCGCGCACGAACGCCGTCGACAATTCGCAGCGTTGCGAAAGATCCGACACGCCAAGCGGCCCGCCGACGCCGTGATACCGATCGTCGAGCCGCTCGTTGTCCTCCGCGCGCCTGAAGTACGGCAACACCTCGTCGTAAGACCATCCCGAGTTGCCCAGGCGAGCCCATTCGTCGTAGTCCTCTTGTTGCCCCCGGATATAGATGAGCGCGTTCACGGAACTGCCACCGCCCAGCACCCGGCCTTGCGGCACGATGCGCGGCCGGGAGTCGAGCCCTGTCTGCGGCTCGGTTTCGTAGTGATACAGCAGATCCGTCGAGAGCAGTCTCGTGAAACCGGCGGGGATATGCACGAGCGGATTCCTGTCGCGCGGCCCCGCCTCCAGCAACAGGACGCTTGCGCCAGCTTCGATCAGTCGGCCGGTGACGGCGCTGCCCGCCGAACCGCCTCCGATCACGATGTAGTCGTATGTCAAGGGTGTCTCCAGTGTCTGCTTCTGGTCGATTGAACGGGCGCGACTTCTTTTGCACTACACATCGCTGCACTGCACATCGCTACAGCCCGCCAACCAATGATATATGATGCATCTCTATTGAACAACAACGACCGTGGTCGTATGGCTTCGCAGCGCCTAGGGGAAATACCCATCTAAGTCAGGCCATCTTGAATATATGATGCATCATCCATTCTCAATCGCCGCAAGATGACACGCTTTCACTTACGGGCAGCAATGAACACCGCCCATGGCAAACAGGATTACAGAGGAGACGATGAGCAACCACTTGATCATGCGCAACATCAGCAAGCACTTCGGTGGCGTACAGGCGCTGCGCAACGTCAGCCTGGAAGCGCACGGCGGTCAGGTACACGCGCTGATGGGCGAAAACGGTGCGGGCAAATCGACGCTCATGAAAATACTGGCGGGTGCGCACACGCCTGACGAAGGCGAGATCCTGCTGGACGGTCGCCACCTTCCAATCGACAGCCCGCACGCCGCGCAGGCGCACGGAATCTCCGTCATTCATCAGGAGTTCTCGCTCGCAAAGCATTTATCCGTCGCGGAGAACATCTTTCTGCACGACCTCGGCGCGGGAACGTCGATCATCCGCTGGTCGAAACTGAAGGCGCGCGCCCGCGAACAACTGGATGCGCTCGGCTTCGGTGAGTTGGACGTGTCGCGTCCCGTCTCAACGCTGTCGGTCGCCGAGCAGCAGATCGTCGAGATCTGCAAGGCGCTCTCGCGCACGTCGCGTGTTCTCGTATTCGACGAACCGACGGCCGTGCTCACCGCGCGCGAAACGACGCGTCTGTTCGCCCTGCTCGAGCGACTCAAGCGTGATGGCGTATGCGTCATTTACATCTCGCACCGGCTGGAAGAAATCTTCCGGCTGTGCGACAGCGCCACCGTGCTCAAGGACGGCACCTTCGTCAGCACGGTGCGCATTGCCGACATCGACGAAAATCGCCTCGTTCAGCTGATGGTCGGCCGAGAGCTGCAGGATCTCTTTCCGAAGCGCGACGCGTGCATCGGCGACACACGGCTGGAAATACGCGGCCTTTGCGCAGGCGAACGCGTGCGCGACGTCTCTTTTCACGTGCGCGCGGGCGAGGTGCTGGGCTTCAGCGGCCTCGTCGGCGCAGGCCGAACGGAGACGATGCGCGCGATCTTCGGTGCGGACCGCAGGAGCAGCGGCGAAATTCGGGTCGACGGCCGTCCAGTCGCAAAGCTGAAGCGTCCCCGCCACGGCATCGAGAGCGGTATCGGGATGCTGCCCGAGGACCGCAAACAGCAAGGCGTGCTCCTGAACATGCCGATCCGCGCAAACGCGATGATGACGCCGCGCAACACGCTCGCGCACCTGCGCTGCATTCTCGATCATCGTGCCGAGCGCGTGCGCACGCGCGAACTGATCAAACAGCTGCGGGTGAAGGCGCGCGATACCGACGTCGACGTATCGACGCTCTCGGGTGGCAATCAGCAGAAAGTCGCGCTGATGAAGTGGCTCTCGAACGGCTGCCGGGTACTGATCCTTGACGAGCCGACGCGGGGCGTCGATATCGGCGCCAAGATCGAGATCTATCACGTCATCAACGATCTCGCACGCGCCGGCGTCGCCGTCATCGTGGTCTCCTCCGACATGCCGGAGATCATCGGCCTGTGCGACCGCGTGCTCGTCATGCGTGCGGGCCGTATTGCGGGCGAACTCAGCGGCCCCGCCATCAACGAAAAGTCGCTGATATCGCTGGCCATGGGAGTCAAGTAATGGAAGGAATCATGCAAACACAGCGCACCGATGTTCCGCTGCTCCGCGGTCTGTTGCGCCATAACGCGTTGATCATGCTGATCGTGCTGTTCGTCGTATCGAGCGTCATGTCGCCCGCGTTTCTGAGCCAGGAAAACCTCTATAACCTGCTACGGCAATTGACACCCCTGCTGTTCGTCAGCCTCGGCATGTTACTCGTGATCAATACGGGCGGCATCGACCTGTCGGTGGGGTCGATCGCAGCGGCGGGCGGCCTGCTGGTAGCCATGCTGGTCCCGGCGATGCCGTTCGGCGGCATGACCGGGCTCCTCCTCTCGGTCGTGCTGGCCGTGATGCTCGGTGCGCTTTTCGGGGCGTTCAACGGTGTACTCGTGACCGCCCTCGGTCTCGCGCCATTCATCGTCACGCTTGCCATGATGACCATCGCACGCGGAATCACATACATGATGTCGAATGGCCAGCCGACGATGCTGCCGCTCGATCTGCCGGCGGCGGAATTGCTCAATGAATTCGGCAGCGGCAGCGCTCCTTGGATCAACGTGCCATGGCCGGTCGTGCTCGGCGTGGTCATCGCGCTGCTGTTCTACTTCCTGATGACCTACACCACGTTTGGACGCATGGTCGTCGCCACGGGCAGCAATGAGACGGCCGTGCGGCTGGCAGGTATTTCCGAGCGCGGTTACAAGTTCTGCGTCTACGTGATTTCCGGTGCGCTGAGCGCCGTCGCCGGCATCGTTTTCACGGCACGCACGGGTGTTGGCACGCCGATCACCGGCGTCGGCCTGGAACTCGACGGCATCGCGACGTGCGTGATCGGTGGCGCGTTGCTCTCGGGCGGGAAGGGATCGGTTCTCAACACGGTGATCGGCGTGCTCGTGCTGGGCCTGATCGGCAATGTGATGAATCTCCTGAGCGTGCCTGTTTATCCGCAACAGATCATCAAAGGCGCCATCATCGTTCTTGCCGTGCTGGTCCAACCTATCGGCCAACGCTAAACCACTTCTCCATCCGCCCGGGCCGCCACGCGGCCCCTCCGCTTCATCTTTTCTTTCATCCAACAATATTATTCAGGAGACTGAAATGAATGTTGCTCGCAGAGCACTCGCCGTCGCCACCGTGCTGGCGTTCGGCATCACCGCCCCTGTCCACAGCCAGGCCAAGGCAAAGATCTACACGCTTCTGCCGAATACGGCACTGTCCGGTGTGGTGGATCCGGCCCTGCCCGATCGAACGGCGGTCCGCAAGGCATGGCCGAAGCAGCCGGCCAATCCGAACCAGCTAAAAATAGGCTGGACCGACATCACGCTGGGCAATCCGTGGTTCGTTGAGCTCATCAAGGGGGCACGGCAGAGTGCGGCGAAATACGGTTACTCGATCGACGTGCAAGTGGCCGACGGCGATCTGCAGCGCCAATGCGCGCAGATCGACAACTTCGTCACGCGCAAAATGGACGTCATTGTGGTCGATCCGACCGATACGCTAGGTGTGTCCGCATGCATCAATCGCGCCGTCGATGCCGGCATTCCGGTCGTCACCGTCGGCACCACGCCGGACGCGAGCGCCCGAGTGCTCACCACACTGCTTGGCAACCCCTATGCAAGCGGTTTCGAGGTAGGCCGGTACGTGGCGAAGGAGGCAGGCAAAGACACGCCGATCGACGCAGCCGTCGTCATCGGCGTGCTCGGAAACTCGACGTCGGAAAGCCGCATCAACGGACTGATCGCGGGCATCGTCGATCAGCGCATGCGCGAGCGCACCACAAGCGCGAGCCGAGAGGACGCCATGTTGCGCGGCTTCGAACTGTTCCAGACCTTGAAGAAAACCGGCAAGCTGAGCGCCCCGGACATCAGATTCAACGTACTCGCGCTGGGCGTAGGCAAGTGGACCGAGGAAGGCAGCCTCGCAGCAACTGAAGATATTCTCTCCGCGCACGGCAACAAGCTGAATTTCATCCTCTCCGAGAACGACTTCATGGGGCTCGGCGCATTGCGCGCCGTACGAAACATGGGCAAGCAGGGGAAGATACGCATCGCCGATGCAGCCGGCGGTTACCGTGGAGAGCTTGACCAGATCAAGAAGGGCAACATCCTCGTGTCCGGCGAAAACTCCGGCGAGCAGACCGGTGTGGCTGCCATCGAATTCATCCACAACGCGTTCACGCGGCGCGTCGATGCGAACAATCTGCCCATGGGCTCCGGTTTCCCGCCGGCAATCATCACGCAAGGCAACGTCGACCAGAAGATCGATCCGAATCCGGCGAACCTCTTCTACAAGTACACGATTCCGCCCGTCCGGTCGATTTCGGAGATTCGGGCGCAAGGCACAAGCAACTAATTCGTTTCGCTTTGTTCCGCATGTAATGCAAGGGCGTGCACTGCCTTGGTCCGCACGCCGCGTGCTTTCACTGGAGATTCACTTCATGAGCTTTGACACCGACAGTTTTCGCGACAATCTTTTTACAGGACGGCACGTGCTCGTTTCCGGCGCGACGAGCGGCATCGGGCTTGCCATCGCGCGTGCGTTCCACCGACTCGGCGCGCATACCATCGCCACGGGCTCATCCGCAACGAAGCTCGACGCGCTACGCAACGAGGCGTCGCTGACCGGCCTGCGTTTTGCCGCGCTGGACGTGCGCAGCCACGGCGAAATCGACGCATTCTTCGGCAGCCTCGGCCGCCTTGACGTGCTCGTCAACGCGGCCGGCGTCGCTCGCCCGCGCGACGAATACGCGGATGATGTGTTTAGCGATGTACTCGACGTCAACCTGCGTAGCGTAATGCGCGTGTCGCAGGCCGCACGCCCGCTCCTCGAACAGTCGCGCGGCTCGATTGTCAATATCGCGTCCATGCTCAGCTACCTCGCCGACGCCGACGTACCGGCCTACTGCGCCAGCAAGACCGGCGTGGTCGGTCTGACTCGCTCGCTGGCCCATGAATACGGGCCGCGCGGCGTGCGCGTGAATGCGATCGCTCCCGGTTACCATCGAACCGACATGACGCGGATATTCTGGGAATCGGAAGAGTTGTCGCGCAAGATCGTGTCGCGTTCCGCTCTCGGTCGCTGGGGCGAAGCAGGGGATCTCGCGGGCGCGGCGGTGTTTCTCGCGTCACCCGCCGCGGCTTTCGTGACCGGGGTGACGCTGCCCGTCGACGGAGGATATGTGTCCGGCTTCTAGGCCGATTCGATACGGCGTTCGAAGCCGATCAGCCAAAAACGGCCGCCCGTGGCGGCCATTTCCTTTTCCGCACGTTCGGCGATCAGGCGATGCCGCCGAAGCACAGATACTTGATCTCGAGATAGTCGTCGAGGCCATAACGCGATCCTTCCCTGCCAAGGCCGCTTTCCTTGACGCCGCCGAACGGCGCGACTTCGGTCGACACGATTCCGTCGTTGATGCCGACCATTCCGTACTCGAGCGCCTCCGCGACACGCCACACCCGCGCGATATCACACCCGTAGAAATACGAAGCAAGCCCGAACGGCGTATCGTTTGCGAGCGCGATGGCTTCCGATTCCGTCTTGAACCGGAAGATCGGCGCAATCGGGCCGAAAGTCTCTTCGTCAAAGATGCGCATGTCGCGTGTGGCGTCGGCCAGGATAGTCGGCTCGAAGAAATTCGCCCCCTGCGCAGCGCGCTTGCCGCCGGCCACGACACGTGCGCCCTTCGCGAGCGCATCCTGCACATGCTCTTCGACCTTCGAAACGGCAGCGGCATCGATCAGCGGCCCGATCGTGACGCGTTCGTCCAGGCCGTTGCCGACCACCAGCTTGCCGACGGCCTCCGCGAGTCGCGCGACGAAGCGGTCGTAAATGCCATCCTGCACGAGCAGGCGGTTGGCGCACACGCAGGTTTGACCGGCATTGCGATATTTCGACGCGATCGCACCGCGCACTGCCGCATCGAGGTCGGCATCGTCGAACACGATGAACGGTGCGTTACCGCCTAGTTCCATCGATGTCTTCTTGACCGTTGCGGCACACTGGGCCAGCAGTTGTTTGCCGATTTCCGTCGAGCCGGTAAACGACAATTTGCGCACGAGTGGATTCGACGTGAGTTCCGCACCGATCTGATTCGCTTTGCCCGTCACGCACGAAATTACTCCGTACGGAATACCGGCGCGTGCGGCGAGCACGCACAGCGCCAACGCACTGAACGGGGTTTGACTCGCAGGCTTGAGTACCATCGTACAGCCGGCGGCCAGCGCCGGCGCGAGTTTTCGCGTGAGCATCGCGGCCGGGAAGTTCCATGGCGTGATGGCCGCACAGACACCGATGGGTTGCTTCAGTACGACGATTCGCTTGTCGCCGGCCGGCGACGGAATCGTGTCGCCATAAACCCGTTTGCCCTCTTCGGCGAACCACTCGACAAACGACGCCGCGTAGTCGATTTCACCGCGGCTCTCGTTCAGCGGCTTGCCCTGTTCGAGCGTCATGATTTTCGCCAGATCGTCGCGATGTTCGCGCATCAGCTCGTACCAACGGCGCAGCAACGCGGCGCGCTCCTTTGCCGTTTTCGCACGCCAATGCGGCAGCGCCTGCGCAGCCGCATCGATCGCGCGGCGTGTCTCGACCGTGCCCATCCGAGGGACCGTGCCAAGCAACGCGCCGGTTGCCGGATTGAACACGTCAATGGTCGTGCCGTCATCGGCCGCGCCCCACTCACTGCCGATCAGGCACGCGTCTCTCAACAGATCCATATCGCGCAGCTCCGCGCCGCGCCAGCCATCGTCATTCAACATCGCTACTCCCGTTTATCAGAACCGGCGCGAAGTGGTGGCGCCCGAGTTCCGATGTCGGGAGATGGCTTCGCGAGCCAGCGCGTCGCTGCCACCCTTCGCGTACCGTAAACACCTCGATTACCGCGTGCCGCCCGCGATACGGTGAGCTGTTTTGCGGGCGGCTGGCACGTCAGGTCGCCTTCGCGAGCGCGGCTCGCGCAACGCGGGTGATCCCGGGACCGTCGAGTTCGTAGTGCGCATACAGATGCGTCGGCGGTGCGATCAGGCTGTACTCGTCGTAGATTCCGTGCCGCACGAGCCGCACGCCGAGCCCCTCGTCGGCCAGGACCTCGGCCACCGCCGCACCCAGCCCGCCGATCACGTTGTGCTCTTCGACCGTGACGAGCACCTTCGACTGTCGCGCCGCCGCGATAATGGCGTCACGGTCGAGCGGCTTGATGGTCGGCATGTCGATCACGCCCGCCGAAATGCCTTCCGCCCTCAGATTGTCAGCCGCTTCGAGTGCACCGGCGACCGGCAATCCGCAGCCGATAATGACGACGTCGCGTCCCACCGAATGAACGATGGCTTTGCCGATCGTGAACTCGACACCATCCTCATAGACTTTCGGATCCCGCCCGCGTCCGATGCGGAAGTAGATCGGGTCGGGCCACGTGGCCGACGCGCGGATCGCGGCGGCGAGCTGCGCGCCGTCGGCGGGCGAAATGACGGTCAGATTCGCAATCGCGCGCATCGTCGAGATGTCTTCCGTTGCATGGTGCGAGGTACCGTAGAAGCCGAGCGAGATGCCGGTATGGTGACCCACGAGCCGCACCGGCAGCTTGCAGTACGCGACATCCATGCGAATCTGCTCGCAGCACAGCAGGCCGAGAAACGATGCGAAGGTCGCGACGAACGGCATGAGGCCCGTGGTCGCCATGCCGGCGGCGGCGGAAACCATGTTCTGCTCCGAGATGCCGAATTGCACGTAGCGCTCCGGGAATTCGCCGGCGAACTTGTTCAAGCCGTTCGAATACTGGAGATCGGCGGAGCCGGCGACGACGGGATGACCTTCGCGCGCGAGATCGATGAGCGCATCGGACAGATAGTCGAGGCCAGGATTGCGCGCGTTGAGCGCGCGGTACTGCCACGAATCGGGATTTTGCGGAGTAGACATGCTTAGATCACCTTGCTCTTGATTTCTTCGATCGCCCGTTGCGCGTCATCGGGTGCCAGATAGCCGAGATGCCAGCCGGGTTCGGTTTCCATGTACGACACGCCCTTGCCCTTGACCGTCTTCGCGATGATGCAGACCGGCTTGCTGCGCACCGGGTCGGCCTTCACACGACGCAGCAGCGGCACGAGGGCGGTCAGATCGTGGCCGTCTACTTCATGCGTCTCCCAGCCGAAGGCGCGCCACTTCTCCGCAAGCGATTCGATACCGATGACGTCGTCGACCTTGCCGTCGAGTTGATAGCCGTTGCGATCGACAATCGCGATGAGGTTCGAGAGGCGGTGATGCGCGGCGAACAGCGCGGCTTCCCATACCTGCCCCTCCTGCATTTCGCCGTCACCCAGCAACGTAAAAACCTTGAAGGGGCTGCCTGCCATCTGCGCCGCCTTGGCCATGCCGGCACCGTTCGATAGCGCGTGGCCGATCGACCCCGAGCTGAAATCGACGCCCGGAACCTTGGTCATGTCCGGATGATCGCCGAGCGGATTGCCGAGACGGGAGTAGCCATCGAGCGTCTCCCGGTCGATGAACCCGTAGTCCGCAAGAATGGGAAAAAGTCCGACGGCCGCGTGCCCTTTGCCCATCGTGAACCGGTCGCGATCCTTCCATTGCGGGTTGCCGGCACGCAGTGCCATGACGTCGTAGTAAAGCGCGGCAAAGATTTCGGCTGCGGAAAACACCGACGTGTAGTGTCCCGTCTTCGCGATTTCTATCAGACGAATCGTCTCGAGGCGGACGAATTGCGCCTTCTCGCGCAACTGCGCGAGCGTCTCCCTGGAAAGCGCCTGATCGCTCTCCTGCAATGCTGTCGACATAGAGTCTCCTATTGGAACCTGAAAGGAACGAGGCGAGCGCGGCAAGACTCGGCATTCCGCCTTCGTTTCATACATGATGCATCATATATCATGATAGCGCAATGATCGACGTGCCCTGTCTTCTGTTGTCGATGTGTACGCGTGGCATTCCGGCAATCATGAATCGCGCTCCGCAAATTGACCTTGCCGTATCGCCCTCAAATGATGCATCATATATCTTCAAACAACACGGAGACACGCATGATGACCACTCCACCCTCCTCGCCCACGGTCAATGGCGAAACACAGGTTATCGTCCTGATGGCGTGGCCGTCCGCTCACGTCCGGACGCCCACACTGTTCAATGCCCTTTGCGCGAGGAAGAACATCAACGCGATCATGGTTCCGTGGGCCGTGCGTCCCGAGCATCTGACGCAGGCATGGGACGGACTGCGGCACATCGCCAATCTGGCCGGTGTCGTGCTCACTATTCCGCACAAGCAGGCGGCGGCAGAACTGTGTGAGGAACTCGATGGCGACGCATCGTTGCTCGGCGTTGTGAACGCGGTCCGCCGCAACGCGAGCGGCAGTTACACGGGGCGAATGTATGACGGTTCCGGTTTTGTCGCCGGCATGCTGCGCGAGGGCATCGCGCTCGCGGGCAAGCGCGTGCTTTTGCTTGGCGCAGGTGGAGCGGCGACTGCCCTTGCGTTGGCACTGGCGCGCGAGGGCATTGCACGGCTGACGATCGCGAACCGCAGTCGAGAAAAAGCAAGCGACCTGGCGGCACTCGTCGGAAAGGCAGTGCCGAACTGCGAGGTAAAAGCGGGCAGCGACGAGCCAGGCAATCACGACATCGTGATCAACGCAACGTCGCTAGGTCTGAAACCTGACGACGCGCTGCCCTGCGACACGTCGAAGCTGACGCCCGCAATGGTCGTCGCTGAGGTGATCATGCAGCCCGCGGTCACGCGGCTTCTGGTAGAAGCTGAAGCGCGTGGCGCCCGCACTCACCGTGGCGAACACATGGTTATGTCGCAACTCGATCACTTTGTCGAATTCCTGCTCACCACCGTGAATGCGTAAGGCTGAGGCTGGCGTCCTTGTCGCCCAACGTCTCAGCGAGCTCGCCACCCAGATACGCGGTCCTTGCAAGCAAACCGATCGGCGATTCCGGCACGCTTACTGCACCCTAGTCACTGATGCATCCGATGAGATTCATCTGTTCAGGATTCCATATCTAATTCTATTCGACCGGTACTCGAAATCATGACTGCACTCATTTTTGGCTCTCCGGGCCGATACATCCAGGGCGACGGACTCCTTGACGATATCGGTCAATACATTCGCGAATGCTCGGAGCGTGCGCTGATCCTTTGCGACTGCTTCGTGAAAGAACAGTTCGGATCGCGAATCGCGGCCTCGTGCGCCGCGCACGAAATCGACGTACGCTGGATTGCGTTCAGCGGTGAACTTACGGATCGAAAGATTCGCGAGCTCGAGCAGGCCGCGCATTCGTTCGACCACGAAGTCGTTGTTGCGATCGGTGGCGGCAAAACGCTCGACGCTGGAAAGGCGCTTGTCGATGCTGCACATTGCGCGTTGATCACCGTGCCCACCGTTGCATCGAACGACTCCCCAACTTCCAAAAACTATGTGGTTTACGACGAGGATCATCAACTCGTGGCGGTCAGGCACTTGCGGCGCAGCGCCACGTACGTGTTGGTTGACACAACGTTGATCGCGCAGGCGCCGACACATTTTCTGCTTGCCGGCATCGGTGATGCGATCAGCAAATACTTCGAAGCAGAGCAGTGCCTGCACAGCGACGGCAAAAACATGTTCGGCGCCAGGCCGTCCTACTCTGCGTACGTACTCGCGCGCGAGTGCTTTTCGATCATTCGCGCCCACGCGGAGACGGCGCTGGCCGAGCTCAAGCACGGCCGCACTGCTCCGGTATTCGACCGGCTTGTCGAAGCCGTCATTCTGATGAGCGGCCTGGGCTTCGAAAGCGCGGGGCTATCGATCGCGCACTCGATGACGCGTGGCCTGTCCCGGCTCGAAACGTCGGCGCGGGCACCACACGGCTTGCAGGTCGCGTACGCGCTGCTCGTTCAACTACATCTCGAACGTCGAGCACCGGACTTCATGCGCGACATGATCGGCCTCTATGCGCGCATTGGTCTGCCGGTCCGCTTGTGCGACCTGGGTTCTGGCGTCGTCACTCGCGAGCACTACGAGACCGTCGCTCGCTTCACGTTACAAGCACCCTACTCGGCAAATTTCGAGCGCACGCTCGGCATCGCGGACATCGTCGCGGCAATGGAAGCCATCGACCACGCTACTGCCTGAGCCCACAGGCAGCGCGAACCGGGCGCGAAAACATTTCCCGCGACAATAAATTGGAGACTTCATGACTTACCTTTCTCATCTTTCCTCGTCGTCGCGACGTGCCACGTCGCAACCTTCATCTCATCGGCGATCCTTGATCGCGTCCAGCCTCGGCAATTTACTCGAATGGTTCGACTGGACGGTCTACACGGTCGCATCGGTCTATATTGCTGGCGCGCTGTTCGATAATACGAACAAGACATCGTCGCTGCTCGGTACGCTGGCCGTATTCGCTGCAGGCTTCTTCGCCCGCCCGTTGGGTGGCATCGTATTCGGCGCGATCGCCAACCGGATCGGGCGCCGCTCGGTACTCTTGAGTACGATGCTCCTCATGGCGTTCGCGAGCCTTCTGATCGCGATCATCCCGCCATATGACGCAATCGGCAGTTGGGCCTCGGCTGCATTGCTGGTAGCGCGACTCGTGCAGGGTGCGGCGCACGGCGGCGAAACAACTGCGTCCTACGCCTACGTTGCCGAAATCGCTCCTCCGGCGCAGCGTGGTTTGTGGTCGAGTGCCGTGTTCATTTCGGTCGGCGCCGGCTCGCTGCTTGCCACCTTTTTTCTTGCGTCGCTCACGGCGTTCCTTTCACCGAACGCCATGCAGGACTGGGGATGGCGGGTGCCGTTCGCGTCAGGCGGGTTTCTCGCGATATTCGCGCTATGGCTGCGCCGCAATATGGTGGAGAGCATCAGCGTTGACGCTTCGACTAACGCCCGTCATAAACCGTGGCCACGGGCCAAGGTCGTGCGTGAAGGCTTGAAGCTGTTCGTGTATGAGGCCGGTTCGACGCTTACCTACTATACGTGGGTAACGTCCGCGGCCATCTATGCAATCAGTGTCAAGCACATGGATCCGCACCGCGCGTTCGCAATGAGTTGCATTGCCCAGGTGATCTATCTGATCGCGCTTCCGCTCATTGGACGCCTTTCCGATTTCACAGGACGCAAGGTTACAACGCTCATCTCGCTACTCGGCATCTCGATCACCATCTTTCCGCTCTGGAGCTTGATTTCCAGCGAGCCGTGGACGTTGCTTGTCACGCAATCGGTCGGGCTCGTGCTCGTTGCATTTATCACCGGGAGCAAGCCTGCAGCCATTTCGGAACAAGTGCCGACACGCTACCGCACCCGTCTCTTCGGCTTCTTCATTTCACTTGCGGTCGCATTCTTCGGCGGCACCGCCTCATATCTGAATGCATGGTTGTATTCCATCAACAGGGGGCAGCTATTCAATGTCTATCTTATCGTGGTGGCCGTAGTCGCGAGTTGCGCCGTGCTGACATGGAAAAACAACACCGGGGTAAAGCTGGACGATATCGAATGAGCTTGGATACCGACCCTGATCTAGGAAATAGTCAGGGTCAAAACTGGAGAAATTCGACATGACGTGTCCGACTGGGACACGAAGGCCATGTCATGAAGACGAGCAAGTTTACGGAAGATGACCTGCCCTGGAATTTTCGGACCAGTTGAAACTTGAGAGAATGGCTTCCAACGGAGAAAAGGAAGTCATGAAGAAGAGCCGGTTTACCGAAGAACAGATGGTCACCATCCTGCGCGAGGCGGACAAGGCGCCGGTCGCGGAAGTTGCGAAGAAGCACGGGGTCAGCGAGCAAACCATTTACAACTGGCGACAACATTTCGGCGGGCTGGAGGCTGCCGACGTGAAGCGGCTCAAGCAGCTCGAGCAAGAGAATGCGCGGCTGAAGAAGATGCTGGCCGAGCGCGATCTCGAGCTGGACGTGATGAAAGAGATCAACGCAAAAATGTATGGTCCGCCCCGGTTTTGCAAGCGGGTTCTGTGTGACGAAGCAGTCTGCGTAAATGTATCCGGCCTCTCGCGAGTCAGCCGCTTTTGGCGGCAAGGCCATGATGGGATATGCGCGCTCGGTTCCCAATAAATGGACTGACCTCAAGGACCGCTTTTTTGTCCCGGGTTTACCGAACGCCGTAGCACAGTTTCGTCATCAGGTATCAGCCTGCAAACTTGGAAGGGTGTTCATTGCCTCCTACTGCTGTTTCGGTTGCCTAAGATAGAACGCGCCTTGTCGGGTCAGTACGGCCCACGCAATTCTTGCGAGCTTGTTGGCCAAAGCGACGATGACTTTGTTGCGATGTATGCCCCGTGCTTCCATTCGGCCTATCCAGGCACCGAGATGATCTTTTGTTCGATCGAGATGCAGCACACAGGAACGAGCGCCGTGCACAAGCAGCTTGCGCAAATAGGGATTGCCGCGCTTACTGATTCCGAGCAAGCACTGTTTGCCACCCGTCGAGAATTCCTTCGGCACAAGCCCAAGCCAGGCCGCCAGATGCCGACCGGATTTGAATTGAGTGCCTGTTCCGGCGAAAGCAGTAATGGCCGTCGCTGTGAGTTGGCCGATACCCGGGACTGATGTCAGTCGCGTGGCAGCATCGTCGGCGCTGGCAATAGATTCGATTTGCTGCCGAAGTTGCAGCAGACGTGCCTCGATGGAACGATATTCCTGCCATAGCTCCTCGAGCAGGCGGCGCATCGACGGAGTCAGTCCGTTTTGGTCATCTGAGAGAATCGACGGCATGTCACGGACGAAGTATGCGGCGCCGACACTGATGGTGAGACCGTATTCGAGTAGAAAAGCACGGGCCTGATTGATGACGGACATCTTGTTGGAGACGAGTCGTTGCCGGACACGGTGTAGCGCTTGTAAATCGAGCTGGGCCTCTGTCTTCGGCTGTGCGAAGCGCATGGTGGGACGGGAAATCGCTTCGGCAATCGCCTCTGCGTCGATCATGTCCGTCTTGTTGGACTTGACGAACGGTTTGACGAACTGCGCGGGGACTATCCGGACCTCGTGACCTGAGAGGACGGCCTTACGAGCAAGCCAGTTACTGCCGGGGCAGGCCTCCATCCCGACAACTGTTGGTGACGCACGGGCGAGAAATTCGATGAGGCGTTCGCGAGTGAAGCGGCTTCTGAACACCGGCTTGCCAGCGAAATCGAGTCCGACGACGTGAAACGCTGATTTGCCGATGTCGATGCCCATGCGAACCACGACAGGTTTGACAGGCTGACTCATGACACACCTCCTCGGAAGCTGTACGTGTCACCGCCGATTATGCGACTGCGGGAGGGGCGGACCATCCTATTAGTGGTGAGCGCGCCCGCCCGACGCCAGCAGGTCACCTACGCGAAAGCACGGGGCCTGTCGGAGCGACGTGCGTGCGCGCTGATGTCGGTCGCCCGATCGGCGCTGCATTACGAATCGACGCTGGCCGTGCGGGACGCGCCGGTGCTGGCAGCGATGAGCATTCTGTCGGCGCAATATCCGCGTTATGGTTACCGCCGCATCCAGATCTTTCTGGAGCGGCAAGGTCACCCGATGAGCGCCGACCGGGCTTGGCGGCTGTGGCGTCTTGCCGGGTTGCAGGTGCCGCGCAAGCGACCCCGTCGACGCGTGTCGGTCCATCGCCCTCGGCCGCAGCCGGCGACGGCGGCACGACACGTTTGGGCGTACGACTTCGTATTCGACGCGTGCGCCAACGGCCATTCACGCGCGTACTCGTCGATCACCGCTAGTCACTTCAACTGCTGGTTCGCCGTTCTGCGCGACGGTACGATTTCACTCAAATCGGGCCCATCACTCATCGAAACAATCTGGCCCCGCACGGCCGATCGCCCCTCGACGAAAAAGGGGCGGAGCCTGCCAGGGCCTTCGTCCAAGTCAATACGGTATCGGTGGCAACGAGCAACCCTTCGGCGGGCCGTCCCCGACTCGGGGCGCGACGGTATCTCTTGTCGCACACATGAAAGCACGGTGATACGTCACCATATGGCCCTTCCATGTTGAGAATGTATAGTCGTTATCCCATCGCATTTCGTAACGATAAGGTCCACAACCCCACTGGGTACACGTCGGATTCTGCCTTTTTCCCGTCGCCCTCCAAACACCTCTATAATCCGCCGCTGGAATGTACTTATCGAGCGCGATTATCATCGCATACGCCGTAGATCCGGATGGCACATAGATTGTTTGCCCAATGGTGAAACTCTGCTCTTGCGTCACGGCCTGACTATAGGAGGCACTTAGGCCGCCGCCTTGGCTTTTGAAGGTCGGGGATAAATCGATACCGATCGTCCACTGCCTCGTGATCGACGTGCTACGGCCTTCTGTCTTGTTCGCTGTGCATCCACTATTCGACGGCGTACTGCAACTGAGCGTAAATTCGGGATAATATTTTTGGACCCTCCACACCCAATACGTTCCTTGGGCACCTTGATTGGAATAGTACGAAATATACGAATTATTTCGATCAGCGGAAATCGTTGGATCCGTCACCCACTTCGTTGTTCCGGTAGCGAGAGCGTGACTATTTTGGGAAAGCAAGCCCAGGCAAGCCGCGAGCAATGTTGCCAGAACGGCATATCGAGAGGATTCAATTTTCATTCGATTCACCCCGCAATCATTGCGTTTTTTGTTTAATCAACGAATCGCTTCCACGTCGCCCGAGTTTGGGCAAGAGCGTGGCCAACTCATCTCGCTCTGCGGCATCAAATGCGAGTACGCCTACCCCCTCATCCGGCGCCCCCTTATACAGCAACGCAACCGCTGCTTTGCGCCCGACATGGGCCAATTCGATACTAAGGTCGAGAACGCGCTGTTGACTATCGGCACTCCCCGATGAATCGATGATTATCAGATAGCCTTCGTTCAGCGCACTGGATACTTTCTCTTTATAGCGACCGAAATCTTCATCTGCGTTCACAATCACCCCGTCAAATTGATTCTGAATTGCGGGATTCACCGAATCGCTGGACTGGATTGTTGCAGAACGGCCAAGTTCTTGCATTGCAATCCCCATGGATCCACTCGACAAGTTGACCCATGCAGATTTTCTTACGGAATAGTCCTTATCGATCGCGACGGAATTTTTCCCGGCGGTCGAAAGGGAGTTCGATTCGAACTGCTGCCCGGATGCAGACTGCTGCGTCAGCACACTGGCAGGAGAACCTACAGCTCCGTCATCCCCTCCACACGCACTGACCGCAAGCGACGAAATTCCCATGAACAACGCAATGCGCCACCTCATCCGACACCCCCAAATTCATTGAAAGTTTCTAAGTTTCAAATAACCACCCACAACAAAACAACCAATACATCAGCACACCGCATCATTACAGCGAATCGATATTTGCAAAAAGCCGCATCGAATACCGTGCAGCGGGTCCCATTCGGATAATTACCTCGGAAGCACCACCGGGCCGTGACACCACCCCACACGACCATAACTCATTCTTGACTCCAATTTACAACCCGCAGCCTAACCCGCCTCATTTTTACGAGGAAATTAAATATCTCGATAAGTGTTATTAATTATAATAATATGCCTCTCATGCACACCAGCTCAGCCATTCCACATACAATCACGATCGACTATTTGAATATGTGAAGATCAAAAACTCCCATTTTATTCATCAAATGCCAAACCGCCTTACTCCCAGCCACCACATGCGATTCGCGACAATTCCATGGATGGCGCTCCAAGCAAGACGGAAATCTTGATCCGTCGAGCAAAACTATTGTTCCGCGCCACCGAATGACAATCGTCAAGGAAATGAATTACCGTTTTTAATTCCGAGATTCAGCACATCCCGATAATGATTGACCTCGATCTATTGAACACCCTGCTGTGCGTCGTCGAAGAGCGGAACTTTACGAGAACCGCGGAGAGAATCCACAAGACGCAATCCACAGTAAGTCAACAAATATCGAGGCTCGAGAGATCACTTGGACACACGTTGCTCGTCCGTGATAGAAGTGGTAACAATGTTGTCGTCACGGAACAGGGTGAAATATTGGCGACCTACGCGCGTCGTCTTATTGAACTTGCCCAGGAAGCAAAAAATGCTCTTGCGGCCAACCGGGATTTGATTCAAATTCGAATTGGAATACCAGAAGATTTTCGGGTCGACCGGATTACGCAAGTTCTTTCCGGATTCGCCTGTATAAACCCGTCCATTCGACTTGAAATAGCAAGCGGCATGAGTATTGATCTGCATGCGAAGCTTGCTGCTGATCAGCTTCAACTCGCCTTGGTAAAACGGGAACCCGGAACGGGGGCGTGTGTGGCGTCTTGGCCAGAGTCCGTCGTCTGGGTGACAAACCGGCAGACTGTCACGCCGTACGACGTGTTGCCATTGGCAGTCTTTCCTCGAGGATGCATCTACAGGGCACGAGCGGTATATGCTCTCAAAAAAGCAGGAATACGATGGAGAGTTGGTTTCGAAAGTCCCAGCTTGACCGGAATTCAAGCCGCGGTATCTGCCGGCTTGGCCGTTGGCGTATTGCCAAGATCTGCCGTCTTGCCCTCCCATCGAATCCTGTCGTCCTCCGATAAGCTGCCCGATTTACCGGGGACCGAACTTGCCTTAATTGCAAAAGTGAATCCAGTCAGCTTTGAACAACGTCCTCTCGTAATTTTTCTTTGCAGTGAAATCGAAAAAATCCTAGACGATCAGGAAAATTAAAGGAATGATGGCGTAAGAGATCAGTCTATTCGCCGATGATCAACATCCTCTCGCGGCGATGAATCAGAGCGCCGGAGAATGATCTGAAACAGCCACGGTTTCGACACAAGGCATAAACGGACTCGTATCGGATCGCCGAATTTAACCGCGCAATTTCAGGTTGCTCAGGCACATGGCTTTCAGCACCCTTCGCCGTCACACCAGGAGCCAATGCCGCAAGCGCACACGCCGTTCTATTCTCGGTTGGCCATAAAACGGCTGTCGCCCAATACAGATGCAGCCCCGACTCCCAATTACTTGCCGCCGCCGATCGATATCCGCCATAACTCGTAGCGCTCGTGACCGTTTGGGACCAGACCTGCGACATGGTCACTCAGCGCGCTCGACGTGAAGACGAGATCGCCGGTCGGAAGCAGAGCCGGAGTGTCCGGCCAATGCACGCCATCGTCGGATGCGATCAACGACATCGATTTCGTGCCCGGTTCGTACTTCACGATGCCATTGTGCGTGACATCGGTAATGTAGAGCACACCGTGCGAATCCGTCACGATTCCGTCCGTGTTGCCACCGACAGCACCAAGATCACGAATCTCCGTGGCGATCTGCTCATCTGTTGCACCGTGCAGCCTAAGAACGGCGGTCGGAACCGAACGTGCGCGTGTTCCTGTCGTCACGGTCCAATACAGCGTCGCACCGTCCGGCGACAGCGCGATACCATTGATACCTATCAGCAGCGGCTTTTCCGGCCATACTTCAACGCCATGGGAGACGACCTTTACCCCCGCTTCGACCTGCAAATACGGATGCCCGTCCAGCACACGTCGCGCCGTGCCTGACGCAAAATCGGCGACGATCAGTCCGACCTTGTTATGCGGTGAACTGCGCGAGCCACTGTCGGAAACATACGCGATGCGCCTGTGTTCGTCGACGACGATGTCGTTGAGGAAGCTGCCGACACGATCGGCCACACCGTCGAGGGCGATGCGCTTCACGATTCGTCCGGATTTCAGATCGAACACCACGATTTTCTGGGCTCCAGCAGGTGCCTCCGATTCGCCGGCAACGAACCCCATGTCAAGTGCCCAGAGCCAGTCGTTTTTCCGATCGACGTAGAAGCCCAGCACGTTGCGCAAATGCTCGCTCGGAGCAGTTGCTGTGGAATTGCCTTCCATTGACGGAAATGGCGTCAGTCGCGCCGGGCCGGTAGTTGCCCGAGTATCCAGCCTGCTCAGCGTCGCCGGTGTCGACGCGGCGACAAACCGCGGGGTACTCACATATGCGGTACCGCGTGCGTCGAAATGAAGCCCGGCAATCGGCGCATTGACCGAGCCAGCGAACGGCGCGGGATCCCCACCGTCTTTCGGAATCTCCCAACTTACTCCGGCGTAGCTCCGCCAGCGTTCGAGCCGGGTATCGGCCACCGCAGTCGCTGCGGTCGCGCAACTGATGAAGGCAATTGCGAAAGCAAATGACGTAACTCGACTCAATCGCTCGAACATGATGAAGGATGGTGAATTCGTTAGATGTGGTTATGCGACTTGATGCAGATGCAGCAATTTGAAGTTTTCGATCCATTGACCGGCGGTCGCGCGGAATGCGTCCATCAGCGGGCTGCGCATGTGGTACTCCCACGACGCGCGGTCCGCCCATTGCTCAAAAAAGACGACCATCCCCGGCTGATCCAGCGATTCATGCAGTTCGTAACTGAGGCAGCCGGGCTGGTGGCGCGCCATCTCGACGAGTTCCTGCTGGGCTTGAACCAGCGCCGCTTCGCAACCGTGCTTCGCCTCTACGAGTGCGACAATGACGTGGGCTGACATATCGAGGCACCTGTTCACAGAATCGACCGAAAAGTGCCGCCTTCGACGCGCACCGCAGCACCGTTGGATGCGGCACCCAAAGGACTGACCAGCAACGCCACTATGGCGGCAATCTCGTCGGCCTCGATCATGCGGGTGATCAGTGAGCTCGGACGATACGTGTCGAAGAAGTGGGATTCGATTTCCGCATCGGTCATATCGGGCCGTGGCGCGGTCTGCCGCAAATACGCGACGATGCCTTTGGAGCGCGTAGCGGACGGCAGTACGCTGTTGACGGTCACACCCGTACCCTTCGTCAGTTCGGCCATTCCGCGCGAGACGGCGAGCTGGGCCGATTTGCTGACACCGTAGTGCACCATGTCCGGCGGCGTGAACGCCCCGACTTCGCTGGACATGAAGATGACACGCCCCCAGTTCTTCGCAAGCATGCGAGGAAAGTAATGACGTGACAGCCGTACGCCCGACATAACGTTGACATCGATCATTCGCAGCCATTCGTCATCAGTGATCTCGGCGAAGGCCCTGGATTCGTAGTAGCCAAGGTTATTCACGAGAATATCCGTATCCGGCTGCGCTTCGATCAGTTCCGCGACACCTCGCTTGCCGCTCACATCGGCGACGATTCCGCGCACGCTGCCGCGATGCGCGGTAGCGGATATCTCGGCGACGGCGGTGTCGAGTTTGTCACGCTGACGCCCGGTGATCGTGACCGACACACCTTCGCCGGCCAACGTTCGTGCAATGGCCATACCGATGCCAGCGGTGGCGCCGGTGACGATGGCAGTTTTACCTTCAAGTTGCAGATCCACCGTTTGCTTCTCCCTTGCTCGTCGAAGGACCGGCTACGCCGGTCCATTGCGTGGCATTACTTCAGCCGCTTCAGCATCTCGCCCGCGACGTCGAGTGCGGAGGCCGGATTCTGACCGGTGATCAATTCGCGGTCGGTCACCATGTGCGCGGTAAATGGCACCTCGTTGCTGCTATAGATGCCGCCGGCCTGCTGCAGCGCGGTCTGCGGATAGAACTTCATCACTCCGCCGCCAAGCAGTCCTTTTGCCTGCTCCTCTTCCGCGTTGCTGATCACCGTCATGCGGTAACCGGAATAGATCCATTTCGGGTAGCTGCCGCTCGCGTTCCCCGAGGCGAGCTTTCGTGCAAAGCCCTGTGCATCGGGCAGGGTCGACAGCAACGCAATCGGACCATGACAAACGAGCGCCGTGGTCTTGCCGCGCGCGTGAAAATCGGCCAGCAGTCGGCCCACCGCGGGGCTGGTCAGAAGATCCTGCATCGGCGCGTGGCCGCCGGGAACATAGACGGCATCGAAGTGCCCGTAACCGATCTGCTCCACCCGCGACAGACTGATCACGGGAGAGTGCGAGCGCGACGTGATTTGCAGCTTGTCGAGCAAAGCCTGGTAACCGCGCATCGCCTTTTCGTCGCCGTTGAAGTACATCTTGTCGGCAGACGTCGCATCCATCGCGGGCGCGTTGCCCTCGGGCGTGGCGAAGGTCACCTGGTGGCCGGCATCAAGCAAGGCCTTCACGGGCTGCATCAGTTCGTTCAGGTAGAAGCCCGTCGCGAAGACCTTGCCGTCCTTCAGATCGAGGTGATCGGAATCCGACAACACCACGAGCACGTTGGCCGCGTGAGCGCTGTACGCTGCAATGCCGAGCATGGCGGCAACGGCGAGCTTGCGCATCGAATGCATAGCGTTCTCCATGGGGAATTTCAGGCCTGCCCTGAGTGATTCAGCAACAGATAACGGATCGCCGCGCCAACGCCGGAAGCCGACTGCGGGTTCTGGCCGGTCACGAGACGTCCGTCGACGACGACCTTCGCCGTCCAATTCGGTACGGGATGGTGATGCGCGCCGCGCTGTGTCAACGTGCTCGCGAGCAGGAAAGGCACGACGCGATCGAGCTGAACCGCGCGCTCCTCTTCATCCGTGAATGCGCTGAGGTTCTTGCCGGCGACCAGGTACGTTCCGTCGCCGAGGGTCACATCCACCAGCGCGGCGGGGCCATGACATACCGCACCGACCACACCACCTGCCTCATAGACCGCGCGAGTCACCTTTTGCACGTCGGGATTGCCCGGAAAATCCCACATCGCACCGTGGCCGCCTGCAAAGAAGACAGCCGCATATTTCGACGCGTCGACATCGCCCAGTCTCTGCGTGTGGCGCAGCGCGTCGCGGAAAGCACTGTCGTTCCAATAGCGCACGTTGACTTCGTCCGTCAGGTCAAGCCCGTCGACGGGCGGCTCGCCGCCCAGAATCGACGCGAATTCGACCGGGATGCCGGCCGCGTCGAGCTCGGCAAGCGGATGCGTCACTTCGCCGAGATAAAACCCGGTCGGCTCGCCGGTCGAGCCTTTCGTCGCGTGGCTCGTGAGTACGAACAGCACGGACAAGTCCTGCCGGTCGCGATGTTCACTATTCATGGTTCGCTCCTCGATTTCAGTGGGTGACCCGACGACGGATCACAATGCGCCCACTTTATTTGACTCAATGGAGGAGATAAACTGAGTCAGAAGTAAATCTTCTGTTCTCCGGAGGACAAGATGGGGCGAAGATTCGACCATCTCGGTGATGTGGAAGCGTTTGTCACGGTAATTGAAAAAGGCTCGATGACCGCCGGCGCGGTGGCCTTAGGCAGCACACCTTCGGTTCTGAGCCGAGCTATCACGCGCCTGGAGACTCGGCTGGGTGTGCAATTGCTGCGTCGTTCGACCCGACGGTTGAGCCTGACGGAGCAAGGCAGGCTCTATCTGGAACAATCGCGCGCAGCGTTCTTGTTGATCGACGATGCCGAGCGCGCCATTCAGGGGCAGGACGGCGCGCTGACAGGTCATGTCCGGCTCAGCGTACCGACGACGTACGGACACTATCGTCTGCCACCGCTGCTTCGGCAGTTCACGCAGCAACACCCGCAGGTTCGCGTGGAGTTGAATATCGCGAACCGGAACGTCGATCTGGTGGCCGAAGGTTTCGATCTGGCGATCCGGCTAGGCGCATTGCCCGACAGTGGACTGGTCGCGCGCAAGCTCGAAGATGCAGCGTTATGCCTGGTAGCGTCGCCCGATTACATCGCCAATGCTGGCATTCCGGAAAACGTGGCCGATCTGGAGCGCCACCTTTGCTTGCCTTTCATGCTGCCCAGCAGCGGCCGTATCGCACCGTGGGTGTTCCAGGACGGCGGTCAGGACATCGACTGGCTGCCGCCTTCGAACGTCGCGGTCTCCGACGATGTGCTGGGTGTCGTTTCAATGGCGCAGAGCGGCGCCGGCATCTGCCAGACCTATGATTTTATTGTTCGGGACCGGATTCAGGCCGGAACTCTCGTCGAACTGCTGCCCCACCTCCGTGGCCGCACACGGCCGTTTTCTGTGATTTATGCGCCTCATCGTCGCTTGTCTGCGGCATCACGGGCCCTGATCGACATGCTTGTCGCGTCTACCCCCGATTCATCCAAATGAAAGCAGAATGATGGTTGATGGACTCTCAGCGCTCAGCACGGGTTCGGGAAATTCGAACGGCTCACTGATTGCCACGATTGAACGGCACTAGTGAATGCAAGTGGCGTAGCGGCTTCATGCAACGATTCGAAGCACGTTGAAATCAGCCTGAAGCCGGCATGTCTTAAGGCTTTTCGTATTCGGGCGGTTACGCGCGTTTGATTTGCTTGATCAAAAAATCGACCATATCTCGCTGTGCGTTGTCAAGAATATCGCCGGTGCCGACTAGCGCAAGCTCTGACGGTGGCAATGGAGGCAAATCGGTGCAGACTCGATGCTCCGGCAAGATCGCAGACTTCGGTAGCACCGAGATAGCCAGACCTGCGGCGACCGCTGCCTGAATCGCAGTAAGGCTTTGGCTGCCAAACGCTATGCGCCAGGCACGCTGCGCCTTGTCGAGACTGCGGATCGCCCGCTGACGGTAAATACATCCGTGGGGAAAAAGCGCAAGCGCGATCGGCTCATCCGAATCCGGCTTCGGGGGATCAGCATCCCGCCCCCGCACCCAAGCAAGCGACTCTGGCCAAGCCGCGAAGCAGTCGCCTCTGCCGGGTTCCCGCTTGACGAGTGCGAGGTCTATTTCCCTCGCGGCAAGCTTGCCTTGCAAATCCGCGCTCATACCCGCCGACGTTTCAAGCCTCACATCCGGTCGGACCTTCAGAAAACCCGAGAGTATTGCCGACATGCGCCGCGCATCGAAGTCCTCCGGGACCCCGATTCGAACCGGCGAAAGCTTGACGTCGCGCTGGAGCACCTCGCGGGCTTCCTGCGACAACGCCAGCAGCCTCCGCGCGTACTGCGCGAGCAAGACACCGTGTTCGGTGGCAACGACATGATTCCCCGAACGGTCCCTGAGCAGCAGCGGGCGACCTACCGACTCTTCCAGCTTTCGCACCTGCTGGCTAACAGTCGACTGCGTGCGATGAACACGTTCGCCTGCACGAGTGAAGCTGCCTTCATCAACGACGCAAATCAGCGTCTTCAGTAGCTCGAGATCAAACATGGTCAGTCATTTGAAATTTAAATATCAATGATTTTATTATCTAATTTCTAAATATGAGACCTTCTGCCTATGATGCGAATGTCTTCTAGCCAAACAGGAACAATGATGTCACTGAAAGATACGAGTCGGCCACAATGGCTGACATTCGACTGCTACGGCACGCTCATTCAATGGGACGAAGGTTTGCTGGCAGCGGTACGCGAGATTCTTGGAAAACGGCAGGCAACGGAGGTCGACGCATCCAGATTCATCGAGGTTTACGACCGGTATGAACATGAGCTCGAGCAGCAATCGCCCCACCGCACCTTCCGTCAGGTTTCCGGTCAGGGCCTTCGACTTGCGCTGGAGGAATTCGGGCTTGCCGGGAGCGAAAGCGACGCCGCAGTGCTGACTTCGAGGATTGCGGCGATGCCACCGTTTCCCGAGGTCGTCGGCACGCTAGGGAAGTTGAAAGCAATGGGATACCGTCTGTGTATTGTCTCGAATACGGACGACGACATTATTGCAGGCAACGTCGCACAACTTGGCGGCTATATCGACAGGGTCATTACTGCACAACAGGCCGGGGCCTACAAACCAGCACGTCGGCTGTTTGATTACGCGCACGAACAGCTTGATGTATCGAAGGACGACGTTGTTCACATTTGCGCCAGCCCGCATCTGGACCACGCAGCGGCGCGAGACATCGGATTTCGTTGCGTGTGGATTGATCGAGGCACGGGTCGAAAATTGCTGCCGGACTACACTCCAGACGCGACGTTACAGACGCTGCACGAAGTACCGGAACTCTTTGCTACGCTCAACTGGTAGTCCATTGTCCCGTTACCCCGATCACGGCTTGCCCAAGTGCATGCAATATTGCCGGAAGAAGCGACGCGTTCCGATCGGGGTACATCACACACGCTTCTCATCATCGACATACTGATCGCGGTCCGGCACATAAACCCTGATCCCAGAACGACACGTAACGATTTGCATCCGGTGACCCGAAACGTCGACGCTGAATCCCGACGCAAATCAGGATGACTCTCGCTCCAGGACTGCCCCGCTCCACCACCCATCTTGCTCCGCTTCCGACACCGGCAAGAACCCGTTGGTTTCCCAAGATCACTTGTCGGACCGGCCGCTGAAAAACTTGATCGGCATGGTGCCGGTCTACTTGGTAAGGCGACTGAGACTTCTCTCTTTGAGCCGTTGAAGGGCGCTCAGGTCGGATCCTCTTGCTCCCGATGCCAAAGGTCGTGGATGCTTTGCATGCAACGCGCTCCAACTTCCAACGACGGCCTCAAGCTCAGTTCGCTCCAGCACAAACGCATTCTGCCAGCTCATGTGGCTGGATCATCTACATGATTGGTCCGGTACTGGCCTCGACACATCCGATCGCAATCAGTCGGTTCGGTCGATGCGAATGTCCGGACTTTCAGGACACGAAGGCGTGAGAGTCAAGTCATGTGATATCACTCCCTGCATTGCTCGTTTCGACCAGCATCGTCGGCATGCCGCACTTGTTCACGAGGTTACTCACCCAGATACGCAGCCCGCACCTTCGGATCGTCGAGCATCTGCTTCGCGTCGCCTTCCATCGTGACCGTGCCGGAATCCATCACGTAGCCACGGTCCGCCGCCTGCAGCGCGAGGCGCGCGTTCTGCTCGACCAGCAGCACCGTGATGCCCTCCTTCGAGATCTCGCGCACCACTTCGAAGATCTTCTCGAC
>NZ_QTQN01000048.1:0-43225 GCF_003853755.1 Burkholderia sp. Bp8984 | reverse complement strand
GAAAAGTTTGAGCGGACCAAGCCGCACGTCAACGTTGGTACGATTGGTCACGTTGACCACGGCAAGACGACGCTGACGGCAGCGATCACGACGGTGCTGACGAAGAAGTTCGGCGGCGAAGCGAAGGCTTACGACCAGATCGACGCGGCACCGGAAGAAAAGGCGCGCGGTATCACGATCAACACGGCACACGTCGAGTACGAAACGGCTAACCGCCACTACGCACACGTCGACTGCCCGGGCCACGCTGACTATGTGAAGAACATGATCACGGGCGCGGCACAGATGGACGGCGCGATCCTGGTTTGCTCGGCAGCAGACGGCCCGATGCCGCAAACGCGTGAGCACATCCTGCTGGCACGTCAGGTTGGCGTTCCGTACATCATCGTGTTCCTGAACAAGTGCGACATGGTGGACGACGCTGAACTGCTCGAGCTGGTCGAGATGGAAGTTCGCGAACTCCTGTCGAAGTACGACTTCCCGGGCGACGACACGCCGATCGTGAAGGGTTCGGCCAAGCTGGCGCTGGAAGGCGACACGGGCGAGCTGGGCGAAGTGGCGATCATGAGCCTGGCCGACGCGCTGGACACGTACATCCCGACGCCGGAGCGTGCAGTTGACGGCGCGTTCCTGATGCCGGTGGAAGACGTGTTCTCGATCTCGGGCCGTGGTACGGTGGTGACGGGTCGTGTCGAGCGCGGCATCGTGAAGGTCGGCGAAGAAATCGAAATCGTCGGTATCAAGCCGACGGTGAAGACGACCTGCACGGGCGTTGAAATGTTCCGCAAGCTGCTGGACCAGGGTCAGGCAGGCGACAACGTCGGTATCCTGCTGCGCGGCACGAAGCGTGAAGACGTGGAGCGTGGCCAGGTTCTGGCGAAGCCGGGTTCGATCACGCCGCACACGCACTTCACGGCTGAAGTGTACGTGCTGAGCAAGGACGAAGGCGGCCGTCACACGCCGTTCTTCAACAACTACCGTCCGCAGTTCTACTTCCGTACGACGGACGTGACGGGCTCGATCGAGCTGCCGAAGGACAAGGAAATGGTGATGCCGGGCGACAACGTGTCGATCACGGTGAAGCTGATCGCTCCGATCGCGATGGAAGAAGGTCTGCGCTTCGCAATCCGCGAAGGCGGCCGTACCGTCGGCGCCGGCGTCGTCGCCAAGATCATCGAGTAAGCCAGTTATTCGTTGATCGACAGTTTTGGGGCTGGCAACAGCCAGCCCCAGCATGGTTTAGGGGTATAGCTCAACTGGCAGAGCGTCGGTCTCCAAAACCGAAGGTTGGGGGTTCGATTCCCTCTGCCCCTGCCAAAAATCGCCACGTGTCCCACGTGGCATTTGTTTTAAGGTGTTATGGCGAATCCATCCGTCGAAACTGTAAATACCTCCGGCGATAAGCTGATGCTGGCCCTGGGCGTATTGCTGGTCTTGGCCGGATTCGTGGGCTTCTTCTGGCTGGCCAACCAGCAGTGGTATGTCCGCGGTGCCGCATTGGCGGTAGGTATCATCGCCGGCGTGGCCGTCGGCCTGATGTCCGCACCTGGCAAGAGCCTCATCGCGTTTGCCAGGGATTCGTACAAGGAAGTCCGCAAGGTCGTTTGGCCCACCCGCAAGGAAGCAACGCAAACCACACTCGTCGTGTTCGGTTTCGTGCTCGTGATGGCGATTTTCCTCTGGTTGAGTGACAAATCGATCGAATGGGTGATTTTCTCGGCGATTCTGGGTTGGAAATGATATGAGCGATACTCCGGCATCCCCGAGCGGAAAGCGTTGGTACGTCGTGCACGCCTACTCCGGTATGGAGAAGAGCGTGCAGCGTGCGCTTCAGGAGCGCATCGAACGTGCTGGCATGCAGGATAAATTCGGTCAGATCCTGGTTCCGACCGAAGAAGTGGTCGAAGTCAAAGGTGGCCACAAGGCAGTAACCGAGCGTCGTTTCTTCCCCGGCTACGTGCTGGTGGAAATGGAAATGACGGACGAAACGTGGCACCTCGTGAAGAACACGGCGAAGGTCACGGGTTTCGTCGGCGGTGCGCGTAACCGCCCGACTCCGATTTCCCCGAAGGAAGTCGAAAAGATCATGTCGCAGATGCAGGAAGGCGTCGAGAAGCCGCGCCCGAAGACCCTGTTCGAAGTTGGCGAGATGGTGCGTGTCAAGGAAGGCCCGTTCACGGACTTCAACGGCACGGTCGAAGAAGTCAACTACGAAAAATCGCGCGTGCGTGTGTCGGTCACGATCTTTGGCCGATCCACTCCGGTCGAACTCGAGTTCGGCCAGGTCGAAAAAGTTTGATCCCGATTCGGTGGGCAGCCTCGGCTGCCCACCTTCGCGCTTACGGTCCGCGTTATGGCCGTTGAGGAGCGTCAGTAGCCAGCGGCGAACGCGCGTTATCACTCACCGAACGCCGTCTGGCGTTCCAACGAGGTTTACAAATGGCAAAGAAGATTGTCGGCTTTATCAAGCTGCAGATTCCTGCAGGTAAAGCCAACCCGTCGCCGCCGGTCGGTCCGGCACTGGGCCAGCGCGGCCTGAACATCATGGAGTTCTGCAAGGCGTTCAACGCGCAGACTCAAGGCATGGAGCCGGGTCTGCCGGTGCCGGTGGTCATCACGGCATACGCTGACAAGAGCTTCACGTTCGTGATGAAGACGCCGCCGGCAACCGTCCTGATCAAGAAGGCGGCGAAGGTGGACAAGGGCTCGAGCAAGCCGCACACCGACAAGGTCGGTTCGATCACGCGCGCTCAAGCCGAAGAAATCGCGAAGACCAAGATGCCGGACCTTACGGCAGCTGATCTGGACGCAGCCGTTCGCACCATCGCTGGTAGCGCACGCTCGATGGGCATCACTGTGGAGGGCGTGTAAATGGCTAAGATCTCCAAGCGCCGTCAGGCATTTGCCGCCAAGGTCGACCGTCAGAAGCTGTACGCGATCGAAGACGCACTGGCACTCGTGAAAGAATGCGCGAGCGCGAAGTTCAACGAATCGATCGACGTCGCAGTCCAGCTCGGCATCGATGCGAAGAAGTCGGACCAGGTCGTTCGTGGTTCGGTCGTTCTGCCGGCAGGTACGGGCAAGTCGGTTCGCGTTGCCGTGTTCGCGCAAGGCGAGAAGGCCGAGCAGGCTCGTGCAGCAGGCGCGGAAATCGTCGGTATGGAAGACCTGGCTGAGCAGATCAAGGCTGGCCAGATGGACTTCGACATCGTGATCGCTTCCCCGGACACGATGCGTATCGTCGGTACGCTCGGTCAGATCCTCGGCCCGCGCGGCCTGATGCCGAACCCGAAGGTTGGTACGGTCACGCCGGACGTCGCAACCGCCGTCAAGAACGCGAAGGCTGGTCAGGTGCAATTCCGTGTCGACAAGGCCGGTATCATCCACGCGACCATCGGCCGTGCATCGTTCGAATCGACCGCACTGCGTTCGAACCTGTCGGCGCTGATCGAAGCGCTGCAGAAGGCCAAGCCGGCAACGAGCAAGGGCGTCTACCTGCGCAAGATCGCACTGTCGAGCACGATGGGCGTCGGCGTGCGTGTCGACCAGGCTACGCTGGCAGCGTAAGAAAGTATTCGGGCCGCTTCGTTCTCGAAGCGGCCTACATGGGCTTTGGGCGGTTGTTCGTGCAGTTGGGCGGGCAACCGGTTATCAAAGACCGTTGGTGGGACGCAGCAGGCAGGCGATCCCTTAATTCAAGCCAACGCAGATGGCGAACCCGAAAAAGTTTTGCAGTGGTGAAGCCGCAGGTCGTGAAGCGATTCACGGCGTGAGGTGGAAATACTCCTAACGAGGTCGGACGCCGTTGTTGAACGAGGTACGTGAGGTTTCGGCCATGCCGGCCGCGCCGAACGTATCGTTTCTGGAGGCTAACCGTGCCGCTTAATAGAGAAGACAAGCAAGCCGTCGTCGCTGAGGTTTCCGCGCAAGTCGCGAAGGCCCAGACCGTTGTGCTGGCTGAGTATCGTGGAATTGCGGTTGGCGATCTGACCAAGCTGCGCGCGAAAGCGCGTGAGCAACAGGTTTACCTGCGCGTGTTGAAGAACACGCTGGCGCGTCGCGCTGTTGAAGGTACCCCTTTTGCTCCGCTGGCAGAGCAGATGACTGGTCCGCTGATCTACGGCATCTCGGAAGATGCAATTGCCGCTGCTAAGGTCGTCAACGACTTCAGCAAGAGCAATGACAAGTTGGTCATCAAGGCTGGTTCGTTCGATGGCAAGGTGATGGACAAGGCTGGCGTGCAAGCGCTGGCAAGCATCCCGAGCCGTGAAGAACTGCTCTCGAAGCTGCTGTTCGTTATGCAATCGCCTGTTTCGGGCTTCGCGCGTGCCCTGGCCGCGCTCGCCGAGAAGAAGCAAGCGGAAGCTGCGTAAGCGAACGTGCATCAGCGTTACTGATCGCTGGCTGTATCCGAATTCAATTTAGGAGTATTTCAAATGGCAATCGCAAAAGAAGACATCCTGGCAGCAGTCGAAGGGATGACCGTTCTGGAACTGAACGAACTGGTCAAGGCGTTCGAAGAGAAGTTTGGCGTGTCGGCAGCTGCAGTGGCAGTCGCTGGCCCGGCAGGCGGCGGCGCTGCTGCTGCTGCAGAAGAAAAGACCGAATTCACGGTCGTTCTGGCTGAAGCAGGCAGCAACAAGGTTGCAGTCATCAAGGCAGTTCGCGAACTGACGGGCCTGGGCCTGAAGGAAGCGAAGGACGTCGTTGACGGCGCACCGAAGGCTGTCAAGGAAGGCGTCGACAAGGCTGCTGCTGAAGAAGCCAAGAAGAAGCTGGAAGAAGCAGGCGCGAAGGTCGAAGTCAAGTAAGTTTCGACGCGCTGTGCGAAGGCTGGCGGTATTTTCACCGCCGGCCTTTTTGTGCTTTGTGGGGACGTTATTCTGGCACTCATTCGGGAGCCCGAATAATCGGCCCCAGAAGCCAAAGAAAACCGCCGAATCGTTGTCAATGCATCGATTGGCGTTTCTCTTTGTCTTCTGAAGCGACTGCAGAAGGCAAGTTTGGTCGGGTAGCGGGCAACACAGGCATCCGCTGCCGTCAGCCAGCGGTTGGTAGCGGCCAACCACCAAGCTTCTCGGCTCGTTCAAGCCATCGGGCGGCCATCGGGTCTCAGTCGGTGAACACTCGGGTTTGAAACGTCCAGGTATCCCGCCTCGACAGCACCCGCCGTGATTCGGAGATCGTATGCAATATTCCTTCACCGAGAAGAAGCGCATTCGCAAGAGTTTCGCGAAGCGCCCCATCGTTCACCAAGTTCCGTTCTTGCTGGCCACCCAGCTTGAATCATTCAGCACGTTTCTGCAAGCCGATGTGCCTGGCGCGCAACGCAAGCCTGAAGGTTTGCAGGCCGCCTTCACATCGGTATTTCCCATTGTTTCGCACAACGGCTTCGCGCGCCTCGAGTTCGTGAGCTATGCGTTGTCCGCGCCGGCATTCAACATCAAGGAATGCCAGCAGCGTGGCCTGACGTACTGCTCCGCGCTGCGCGCGAAGGTCCGCCTCGTCATCCTCGACAAGGAATCGCCGAACAAGCCGGTCGTCAAGGAAGTGAAGGAGCAGGAAGTGTACATGGGCGAAATTCCGCTCATGACGCCGACGGGCTCGTTCGTCATCAACGGCACCGAGCGTGTCATCGTCTCGCAGCTGCACCGTTCGCCGGGCGTGTTCTTCGAACACGACAAGGGCAAGACGCACAGCTCGGGCAAGCTGCTGTTCTCGGCACGGATCATTCCGTACCGCGGCTCGTGGCTCGACTTCGAATTCGATCCGAAGGACATCCTGTACTTCCGCGTCGACCGTCGCCGCAAGATGCCGGTCACGATCCTGCTGAAGGCCATCGGCCTGACGCCGGAACAGATCCTCGCGAACTTCTTCGTGTTCGACAACTTCACGCTGATGGGCGAAGGCGCGCAACTCGAGTTCGTGCCCGAGCGCCTGCGTGGTGAAGTCGCGCGCTTCGACATCACGGATCGTGATGGCAAGGTCATCGTCCAGAAGGACAAGCGGATCAACGCGAAGCACATTCGCGACCTCGAAGCCGCGAAGACCAAGTTCATCTCGGTGCCGGAAGACTATCTGCTCGGCCGCGTGCTGGCGAAGAACGTCGTCGACGGCGACACCGGCGAAGTGATCGCGAGCGCGAACGACGAAGTCACGGAAAGCGTGCTCGAGAAGCTGCGCGAAGCGGACATCAAGGACATCCAGACGCTCTACACGAACGATCTGGACCAGGGTCCGTACATCTCGTCGACGCTGCGTGTCGACGAAACGACCGACAAGACGGCCGCGCGCATCGCGATCTACCGCATGATGCGTCCGGGCGAGCCGCCGACCGAAGAAGCGGTCGAGGCGCTGTTCAACCGTCTGTTCTACAGCGAAGAAGCGTACGACCTGTCGAAGGTCGGCCGCATGAAGTTCAACCGCCGCGTCGGCCGTGACGAGATCGTCGGCCCGATGACGCTGCAGGACGACGACATCCTCGCGACGATCAAGATCCTCGTCGAGCTGCGCAACGGCAAGGGCGAAGTGGACGACATCGACCACCTCGGCAACCGTCGCGTGCGTTGCGTCGGCGAACTGGCGGAAAACCAGTTCCGCGCGGGTCTCGTGCGTGTCGAGCGCGCGGTCAAGGAACGCCTCGGCCAGGCCGAAAGCGAAAACCTGATGCCGCACGACCTGATCAACTCGAAGCCGATTTCGTCGGCGATCCGCGAGTTCTTCGGTTCGTCGCAGCTGTCGCAGTTCATGGACCAGACCAACCCCCTGTCGGAAATCACGCACAAGCGCCGTGTTTCCGCACTGGGCCCGGGCGGTCTGACGCGCGAACGCGCAGGCTTCGAAGTGCGTGACGTGCACCCGACCCACTATGGCCGCGTGTGCCCGATCGAAACGCCGGAAGGTCCGAACATCGGTCTGATCAACTCGCTCGCACTGTACGCGCACCTGAACGAGTACGGCTTCCTCGAGACGCCGTACCGCAAGGTCGTGGACAGCAAGGTGACCGACCAGATCGACTACCTGTCGGCGATCGAGGAAGGCCGCTACATGATCGCGCAGGCGAACGCCGCGATCGACGAAAACGGCACGCTGATCGACGAACTCGTGTCGTCGCGTGAAGCCGGCGAAACGATGATGGTCACGCCGGACCGTATCCAGTACATGGACGTCGCGCCGTCGCAGATCGTGTCGGTTGCAGCTTCGCTGATCCCGTTCCTCGAGCACGACGATGCGAACCGTGCACTGATGGGTTCGAACATGCAGCGTCAGGCCGTGCCGTGTCTGCGTCCGGAAAAGCCGGTCGTCGGTACGGGCATCGAGCGCACCTGCGCGGTCGACTCGGGCACGACGGTCCAGGCGTTCCGCGGCGGCGTGGTCGACTACGTCGACGCAGGCCGTATCGTGATTCGCGTGAACGACGACGAAGCGGTCGCGGGTGAAGTCGGTGTCGACATCTACAACCTGATCAAGTACACGCGTTCGAACCAGAACACGAACATCAACCAGCGTCCGATCGTGAAGATGGGCGACAAGGTCTCGCGCGGCGACGTGCTGGCCGACGGCGCCTCGACGGACCTGGGCGAGCTCGCGCTCGGCCAGAACATGCTGATCGCGTTCATGCCGTGGAACGGCTACAACTTCGAAGACTCGATCCTGATCTCGGAGAAGGTCGTTGCGGACGATCGCTACACGTCGATCCACATCGAAGAGCTGAACGTCGTTGCACGCGACACGAAGCTCGGGCCGGAAGAAATCACGCGCGACATCTCGAACCTGGCGGAAGTCCAGCTCGGCCGTCTCGACGAATCGGGCATCGTGTACATCGGTGCTGAAGTCGAAGCCGGCGACGTGCTGGTCGGCAAGGTCACGCCGAAGGGCGAGACCCAGCTGACGCCGGAAGAGAAGCTGCTGCGCGCGATCTTCGGCGAGAAGGCTTCGGACGTGAAGGACACGTCGCTGCGCGTGCCGTCGGGCATGAGCGGCACCGTGATCGACGTCCAGGTGTTCACGCGTGAAGGCATCCAGCGCGACAAGCGCGCCCAACAGATCATCGACGACGAACTGAAGCGCTACCGTCTCGACCTGAACGACCAGCTGCGCATCGTGGAAGGCGACGCGTTCCAGCGTCTCGCACGCATGCTGGTGGGCAAGGTCGCGAACGGCGGTCCGAAGAAGCTCGCGAAGGGCACGAAGATCGACCAGGCTTACCTGGAAGACCTCGACCACTACCACTGGTTCGACATCCGCCTCGCGGACGACGAAGCAGCGGCATCGCTCGAAGCGATCAAGAACTCGATCGAAGAGAAGCGTCACCAGTTCGACCTCGCGTTCGAAGAGAAGCGCAAGAAGCTCACGCAAGGCGACGAACTGCCGCCGGGCGTGCTGAAGATGGTCAAGGTGTACCTCGCGGTCAAGCGTCGCCTGCAGCCTGGCGACAAGATGGCGGGCCGTCACGGTAACAAGGGTGTCGTGTCGAAGATCGTCCCGATCGAAGACATGCCGTACATGGCCGACGGCCGTCCGGCAGACGTCGTGCTGAACCCGCTGGGCGTTCCGTCGCGGATGAACGTGGGTCAGGTTCTGGAAGTGCACCTCGGCTGGGCCGCGAAGGGCCTCGGCTGGCGTATCGGCGAAATGCTGCAGCGTCAGGCGAAGATCGAGGAACTGCGCGTGTTCCTGACGAAGATCTACAACGAGTCGGGCCGCCAGGAAGACCTGGAAAGCTTCACCGACGACGAGATCCTCGAACTCGCGAAGAACCTGCGCGAAGGCGTGCCGTTTGCAACGCCGGTGTTCGACGGTGCGACCGAGGAAGAAATGGGCAAGATGCTCGACCTCGCGTTCCCGGACGACATCGCGGAACAGCTCGGCATGAACCCGTCGAAGAACCAGGTCCGCCTGTACGACGGCCGCACGGGTGAAATGTTCGAACGTCGCGTGACGCTCGGCTACATGCACTACCTGAAGCTGCACCACTTGGTCGACGACAAGATGCACGCACGTTCGACCGGCCCGTACTCGCTCGTCACGCAGCAGCCGCTGGGTGGTAAGGCGCAGTTCGGTGGCCAGCGTTTCGGTGAAATGGAAGTGTGGGCACTCGAAGCGTACGGCGCGTCCTACGTGCTGCAGGAAATGCTGACGGTGAAGTCGGACGACGTGACCGGCCGGACGAAGGTTTACGAGAACCTCGTCAAGGGCGATCACGTGATCGATGCAGGCATGCCGGAATCCTTCAACGTGCTCGTGAAGGAAATCCGCTCGCTCGGTATCGACATCGATCTCGACCGCAATTAATCGGACTACGGAGAGAAGGCAATGAAAGCTCTGCTCGATCTATTCAAGCAAGTCCAACAGGAAGAAGTTTTCGACGCGATCAAGATCGGTCTGGCCTCGCCGGACAAGATCCGTTCGTGGTCGTTCGGCGAAGTGAAGAAGCCGGAGACCATCAACTACCGTACGTTCAAGCCGGAACGCGATGGTCTGTTCTGCGCGAAGATCTTCGGGCCGATCAAGGACTACGAGTGCCTGTGCGGCAAGTACAAGCGCCTGAAGCACCGCGGCGTGATCTGCGAGAAGTGCGGCGTCGAAGTGACGCTGGCGAAGGTGCGTCGCGAACGGATGGGCCACATCGAGCTGGCCTCGCCGGTCGCGCACATCTGGTTCCTGAAGTCGCTGCCGTCGCGTCTGGGCATGGTGCTCGACATGACGCTGCGCGACATCGAACGCGTGCTGTACTTCGAAGCATACGTGGTGATCGAACCGGGCATGACGCCGCTGAAGGCGCGGCAGATCATGACCGAAGAGGATTACTACAACAAGGTCGAGGAATACGGCGACGAATTCCGTGCCGAGATGGGCGCGGAAGGCGTGCGTGAACTGCTGCGTGCGATCAACATCGACGAGCAGGTCGAGACGCTGCGCACCGAGCTGAAGAACACCGGCTCGGAAGCGAAGATCAAGAAGTACGCGAAGCGCCTGAAGGTCCTCGAGGCATTCCAGCGCTCGGGCATCAAGCCTGAGTGGATGATCCTCGAAGTGCTGCCGGTGCTGCCGCCGGAACTGCGTCCGCTCGTGCCGCTGGACGGCGGCCGTTTCGCGACGTCGGACCTGAACGACCTGTATCGCCGCGTGATCAACCGTAACAACCGGTTGAAGCGTCTGCTCGAGCTGAAGGCACCTGAAATCATCGTCCGCAACGAAAAGCGGATGCTGCAGGAAGCCGTCGACTCGCTGCTCGACAACGGTCGTCGCGGCAAGGCGATGACGGGCGCGAACAAGCGTCCGCTGAAGTCGCTCGCCGACATGATCAAGGGCAAGGGCGGTCGTTTCCGTCAGAACCTGCTGGGCAAGCGCGTCGACTACTCGGGCCGTTCGGTCATCGTGGTCGGCCCGACGCTGAAGCTGCACCAGTGCGGTCTGCCGAAGCTGATGGCGCTCGAGCTGTTCAAGCCGTTCATCTTCAACAAGCTGGAAGTGATGGGCGTCGCGACGACCATCAAGGCTGCGAAGAAGGAAGTCGAGAACCAGACGCCGGTGGTGTGGGACATCCTCGAAGAGGTGATCCGCGAGCACCCGGTGATGCTGAACCGTGCGCCGACGCTGCACCGTCTCGGTATCCAGGCGTTCGAGCCGGTGCTGATCGAAGGCAAGGCGATTCAGCTGCACCCGCTCGTCTGCGCGGCGTTCAACGCCGACTTCGACGGTGACCAGATGGCCGTTCACGTGCCGCTGTCGCTCGAAGCGCAGATGGAAGCGCGTACGCTGATGCTGGCGTCGAACAACGTGCTGTTCCCGGCCAACGGCGATCCGTCGATCGTGCCGTCGCAGGATATCGTGCTGGGTCTGTACTACGCGACCCGCGAAGCGATCAACGGCAAGGGCGAAGGCCTGTCGTTCACCGGCGTGTCGGAAGTGATCCGCGCGTACGAGAACAAGGAAGTCGAGCTGGCCTCGCGCGTCAACGTGCGGATCACCGAAATGGTCCGCAACGAGGACACGTCGGAAGGCGCGCCGGAATTCGTGCCGAAGATCTCGCTGTACGCGACGACCGTCGGTCGCGCGATCCTGTCGGAGATCCTGCCGCACGGCCTGCCGTTCTCGGTGCTGAACAAGCCGCTGAAGAAGAAGGAAATCTCGCGCCTGATCAACACTGCATTCCGCAAGTGCGGTCTGCGTGCGACGGTCGTGTTCGCCGACCAGCTGATGCAGTCGGGTTTCCGCCTCGCGACGCGTGCCGGCATTTCGATCTGCGTGGACGACATGCTCGTGCCGCCGCAGAAGGAAACGATCGTCGGCGACGCTGCGAAGAAGGTGAAGGAGTACGACCGCCAGTACATGTCGGGTCTCGTCACCGCGCAGGAACGCTACAACAACGTGGTCGACATCTGGTCGGCAACGTCGGAAGCGGTCGGCAAGGCGATGATGGAGCAGCTGTCGACGGAGCCGGTGACGGACCGCGACGGCAACGAGACGCGCCAGGAGTCGTTCAACTCGATCTACATGATGGCCGACTCGGGCGCCCGGGGTTCGGCGGTGCAGATTCGTCAGCTGGCCGGTATGCGAGGCCTGATGGCGAAGCCGGACGGCTCGATTATCGAGACGCCGATTACCGCGAACTTCCGCGAAGGCCTGAACGTGTTGCAGTACTTCATCTCGACCCACGGCGCACGTAAGGGTCTGGCTGATACGGCACTGAAGACCGCGAACTCGGGTTACCTGACGCGTCGTCTCGTCGACGTCACGCAGGATCTGGTGGTGGTCGAGGACGATTGCGGCACGTCGAACGGCGTCGCGATGAAGGCGCTGGTCGAAGGCGGTGAAGTCGTCGAGGCGCTGCGCGACCGTATCCTCGGCCGCGTCGCGGTCGCGGACGTCGTGAACCCGGAAACGCAGGAAACGCTGTACGAATCGGGCACGCTGCTCGACGAAACGGCGGTCGAGGAAATCGAACGCCTCGGCATCGACGAAGTGCGCGTGCGCACGCCGCTGACCTGCGAAACGCGTTACGGTCTGTGCGCGGCCTGCTACGGCCGTGACCTCGGCCGCGGCTCGCTCGTGAACGTCGGCGAAGCAGTCGGCGTGATCGCGGCACAGTCGATCGGTGAGCCGGGCACGCAGCTGACGATGCGTACGTTCCACATCGGTGGTGCGGCATCGCGTGCGGCAGTGGCGTCGTCGGTCGAAGCGAAGAGCAACGGTATCGTGCGTTTCACGGCGACGATGCGTTACGTCACCAACGCGAAGGGCGAGCAGATCGTCATTTCGCGTTCGGGCGAGGCGCTGATCACCGACGATTTCGGTCGCGAGCGCGAGCGTCACAAAGTGCCGTACGGCGCGACGCTGCTGCAACTCGACGGCGCGACGATCAAGGCCGGCACGCAGCTGGCGACGTGGGACCCGATGACGCGTCCGATCATCACCGAGTACGGTGGTACGGTGAAGTTCGAGAACGTCGAGGAAGGCGTGACCGTCGCGAAGCAGATCGACGACGTGACCGGCCTGTCGACGCTGGTCGTGATCGACGTGAAGCGTCGTGGTTCGCAAGCTTCGAAGAGCGTGCGTCCGCAGGTGAAACTGCTCGACGCGAACGGCGACGAAGTGAAGATCCCGGGCACGGAGCACGCAGTGCAGATCGGCTTCCAGGTCGGCGCACTGATCACCGTGAAGGACGGCCAGCAAGTGCAGGTGGGTGAAGTGCTTGCACGTATCCCGACCGAAGCGCAGAAGACGCGTGACATTACCGGCGGTCTGCCGCGGGTGGCGGAACTGTTCGAAGCGCGTTCGCCGAAGGACGCCGGCATTCTCGCGGAAGTCACCGGTACGACGTCGTTCGGCAAGGACACGAAGGGCAAGCAGCGTCTCGTCATCACGGACCTCGAAGGCAATCAGCACGAGTTCCTGATCGCGAAGGAAAAGCAGGTCCTGGTCCACGATGCTCAGGTCGTCAACAAGGGCGAAATGATCGTGGACGGCCCGGCCGATCCGCACGACATCCTGCGTCTGCAGGGTATCGAGGCGCTGTCGCGCTACATCGTCGACGAAGTGCAGGACGTGTATCGTCTGCAGGGCGTGAAGATCAACGACAAGCACATCGAGGTGATCGTTCGCCAGATGCTGCGTCGTGTGCAGATCACCGACAACGGCGATACGCGCTTCATCCCGGGCGAACAGGTCGAGCGTTCCGACATGCTGGACGAGAACGATCGCATGATCGCCGAGGGCAAGCGCCCGGCTTCGTACGACAACGTGCTCCTCGGTATCACGAAGGCGTCGCTGTCGACCGACTCGTTCATCTCCGCGGCATCGTTCCAGGAAACGACCCGCGTGCTGACCGAAGCGGCGATCATGGGCAAGCGCGACGATCTGCGCGGCCTGAAGGAAAACGTGATCGTCGGCCGTCTGATCCCGGCCGGTACGGGTCTCGCGTTCCACAAGGCACGCAAGGCGAAGGAGATGTCCGACCGCGAGCGTTTCGACCAGATCGCAGCGGAAGAGGCATTCGACTTCGGTACGCCGAGCGCGCCGGCGGAAGAGCCGCAACACCCGGCAGCCGAATAAGCGCGGGCGGCGCGAGCCGCCTCACGCTGCCGTATTCGCTGTCATCGAAACCGCCCGGTCCGCCGGGCGGTTTTTTTTATCCGTCGTTCACGTGCATGACGGGCTTGCCGCACGGTCGCGCAGGCCCGTCATGCGCGCGCTCGAACCCTGTCCGATCGGCCAACGTTGCACGATTCGCCGCGCGCTGCGCGAGCGGGTTGTTAAAATTGCGGTCATCCTTCCGCCGTCCTCGTTCTCACTCATGTCCCGCGCCCTCGAAATCCTCGACGAAGTTTTTGGTTATTCCGCCTTTCGCGGCCAGCAGGGCGAGATCGTCGAACACGTCGCCGGCGGCGGCGATTGCCTCGTGCTGATGCCGACGGGCGGCGGCAAGTCGCTGTGCTACCAGATCCCGGCGCTGCTGCGCCGCGAGGCCGGGCAGGGCGCGGGCATCGTGGTGTCGCCGCTGATCGCGCTGATGCAGGACCAGGTCGCCGCGCTGAGCGAAGTCGGCGTGCGCGCGGCCTACCTGAACTCGACACTGTCGGGCGCCGAGGCCGCGGCGACCGAGCGCGCGTTGCGCGAGGGCGAGATCGACCTGCTGTACGTCGCGCCCGAGCGGCTGATGACGGGTCGCTTCCTCGACCTGCTCGAGCGCGCGAAGATCGGCCTGTTCGCGATCGACGAGGCGCACTGCGTGTCGCAGTGGGGCCATGACTTCCGTCCCGAATACATCCAGCTGTCGGTGCTGCACGAACGCTTCCCGTCGGTGCCGCGCATCGCGCTGACGGCTACTGCCGACGCGATCACGCGCGACGAGATCATCCATCGCCTCGCGCTCGACGACGCGCGTGTGTTCGTGTCGAGCTTCGACCGCCCGAACATCCGTTACCGGATCGTCGAGAAAGACAACGCGCGTTCGCAACTGCTCGATTTCATCCGCGCGGAACACACGAACGCGGACGGCACGACCGACGCGGGCGTCGTCTACTGCCTGTCGCGCCGCAAGGTCGAGGAAACGGCCGAATGGCTGAAGGCCCAGGGCGTGCGCGCGCTGCCGTATCACGCGGGGATGGAGTTCGAGGTACGGCAGAAGCACCAGGAAATGTTCCAGCGCGAGGAAGGCATCGTGATGTGCGCGACGATCGCGTTCGGCATGGGCATCGACAAGCCGGATGTGCGCTTTGTCGCGCACCTCGATTTGCCGAAGAGCGTCGAGGGCTACTACCAGGAAACCGGCCGTGCGGGCCGCGACGGGATGCCGGCGAACGCGTGGATGGCGTACGGGCTCGGCGACGTCGTCCAGCAGCGCAAGATGATCGACGAGTCCGATGCGGACGACGCGCACAAGCGCGTGCAGACGTCGAAGCTCGACGCGTTGCTCGGGTTGTGCGAGACGATCTCGTGCCGGCGCGTGCGGCTCCTGAACTACTTCGGCGAGGCGAGCCAGCCGTGCGGCAACTGCGACACGTGCCTCGAACCGCCCGATTCATGGGACGCGACGCGCGAGGCGCAGATGGCGCTGTCATGCGTATTCCGCGCGCAGCGCGCGAGCGGCTTCAATTTCGGCTCGAGCCATCTGATCGAGATCCTGCGCGGCGGCCGCACGGAGAAAGTGTTGCAGCGCGGCCACGATCAGCTCAGCACGTTCGGGATCGGCGCATCGCTGTCCGAACCCGAGTGGCGCGCGATTTTCCGGCAACTCGTCGCGTACGGCTATCTCGCGGTCGACCATGGCGGCTTCGGCGCGCTGATGCTGACCGAGGCCGCGAAGCCGGTGCTGAAGAACGAGGAGAAGGTCACGCTGCGCCGCTACGTGAAGCCGCAGCGCACGCGCCAGTCGTCGAGCCGCAGCGGCACCCGCGTCGACCCGACGGCCGGCATGGGCACGCGCGAGCGCGCACGCTGGGACGCGCTGCGCGCGTGGCGCGCGGAAACCGCGAAGTCCGACGGCGTGCCGGCCTACGTGATCTTCCACGATGCGACGCTGGCCGAAATCGCGCGCAACGCGCCAGAGACGATCGACGACCTGCGCCATATCCCCGGCATGGGCGTGCGCAAGCTCGAACGCTTCGGCGACGAGATCATCGACGTCGTCGAATCGGCGTGACACAGGTGTTCCGACCCTTCCGGTAAACCGCCCGCGCGGCTGGCAAATCACGCAAGCCGTTGACTTAGTTGGTATTTCCGGAATATCATGCTGGGTTCCGGTATTCGGTGGGCCGTGTCGCGTTCGAAAGCTCGCACCCGATTCGCCGGTTCGGAAGTCAACTGTGCGTCGATTCTCGCTTTGCCCGAAATCGATGTGCAGATTTTGTTCAATTTCAGGAATAAACAATGCCAACCATCAACCAACTGGTTCGCAAAGGCCGTCAGTCGGAAACGACGAAGAGCAAGAGCCCGGCCCTGCAGGACTGCCCCCAGCGTCGCGGCGTGTGCACCCGTGTGTACACGACGACGCCGAAGAAGCCGAACTCGGCACTCCGTAAGGTCGCCAAGGTTCGTCTGACGAACGGCTTCGAAGTGATTTCGTACATCGGCGGTGAAGGCCACAACCTGCAGGAACACTCGGTTGTGCTGATCCGCGGCGGCCGTGTGAAGGACTTGCCGGGTGTGCGTTACCACATGGTTCGCGGCTCGCTGGATACCCAGGGCGTCAAGGACCGTAAGCAAGCGCGCTCGAAGTACGGCGCGAAGCGTGCAAAGGCTGCCAAGTAAGCAGTTTTTGATCAGGGATCGCCGCAGGGCGGTCAAGGCGGGAGTGCCGGATTGCCGGTGCTGTCGAGTAAGTGGTCACCCGGCCAAGCTGGTTAGTCGTGAAGATGTGATCGGGTTTGTTGGTGGCCGCGGAGCTGGAACCAGCTCCAACTGAACAAGTAAAGGAAGAATCATGCCGCGTCGTCGCGAAGTCCCCAAGCGGGAAGTGTTGCCGGATCCGAAGTTCGGCAACGTTGATGTTGCCAAGTTCATGAACATGCTGATGCTGTCCGGCAAGAAGTCGGTTGCAGAGCGCATCGTTTATGGCGCATTCGAACAAATCCAGACCAAGGGTGGCAAGGACCCGCTGGAAGTGTTCACGGTTGCGCTCAACAACGTGAAGCCGGTGGTCGAAGTGAAGAGCCGCCGCGTTGGTGGTGCCAACTATCAAGTTCCGGTCGAAGTGCGCCCGTCGCGTCGTATGGCATTGGCGATGCGCTGGCTGCGTGAGGCTGCGAAGAAGCGCAGCGAGAAGTCGATGGCTCTGCGCCTGGCAGGTGAACTCTCCGAAGCGGCCGAAGGCCGTGGCGGCGCGATGAAGAAGCGCGATGAAGTTCACCGCATGGCAGAAGCCAACCGCGCGTTCTCGCATTTCCGTTTCTAAGCGCCTGGCTGGGCTGTTTGCGGAAATAAATTCCGGGCGGGTGCGCTTTTCAGGCGCCTCGCCCGTTTGTGTTGAAGCATGATGCAGCTGGGCTGCATCATGTCATCCCAGTAGAGGATCAAAGTGGCTCGCAAGACTCCTATCGAGCGCTACCGCAATATCGGTATTAGCGCTCACATCGACGCCGGCAAAACGACGACGACCGAGCGCATTCTGTTTTACACCGGTGTGAACCACAAGATCGGTGAAGTCCACGACGGCGCAGCAACGATGGACTGGATGGAGCAGGAACAAGAGCGTGGCATCACGATCACGTCCGCTGCTACCACGGCCTTCTGGAAGGGCATGGGCGGCAACTATCCGGAACACCGCATCAACATCATCGACACCCCGGGCCACGTCGACTTCACGATCGAAGTGGAGCGTTCGATGCGCGTGCTCGACGGCGCGTGCATGGTGTACTGCGCAGTGGGCGGCGTGCAGCCGCAGTCGGAAACGGTGTGGCGCCAGGCTAACAAGTACAAGGTGCCCCGTCTCGCGTTCGTCAACAAGATGGACCGTACCGGCGCGAACTTCTTCAAGGTCTACGACCAGCTCCGTCTGCGCCTGAAGGCGAACCCGGTTCCGGTCGTGGTGCCGATCGGCTCGGAAGAAAACTTCAAGGGCGTGGTCGACCTGATCAAGATGAAGGCGATCATTTGGGACGAAGCGTCGCAAGGCACGAAGTTCGACTACGTCGACATCCCGGCCGAGCTCGCCGAGACCTGCAAGGAATGGCGCGAAAAGATGGTCGAAGTGGCTGCTGAAGCCAGCGAAGACCTGATGAACAAGTACCTGGAAGAAGGCGATCTGCCGGAAGCCGACATCGTCAAGGCGCTGCGCGACCGTACGATCGCGTGCGAAATCCAGCCGATGCTGTGCGGTACTGCGTTCAAGAACAAGGGCGTGCAGCGTATGCTCGACGCCGTGATCGACTTCCTGCCGTCGCCGGTCGACATCCCGCCGGTCAGGGGCGAGCTCGAAAACGGTGAAGAAGCAGAGCGCAAGGCGTCGGACGAAGAGAAGTTCTCGTCGCTCGCGTTCAAGATCATGACCGACCCGTTCGTCGGCCAGCTGATCTTCTTCCGTGTGTACTCGGGCGTCGTCAATTCGGGCGACACGCTGCTGAACTCGACCAAGGGCAAGAAGGAGCGCCTCGGCCGGATTCTGCAGATGCACGCGAACCAGCGTGAAGAAATCAAGGAAGTCCGTGCGGGCGACATCGCTGCTGCGGTCGGCCTGAAGGAAGCGACCACGGGCGACACGCTGTGCGACCCGGCGAACCCGATCGTTCTCGAACGCATGGTGTTCCCGGAGCCGGTGATTTCGCAGGCTGTCGAGCCGAAGACCAAGGCTGACCAGGAAAAGATGGGCCTCGCGCTGAACCGTCTGGCGCAGGAAGATCCGTCGTTCCGCGTGCAGACCGACGAAGAGTCGGGCCAGACCATCATTTCGGGCATGGGCGAGCTCCACCTCGAAATTCTGGTCGACCGGATGAAGCGTGAATTCGGCGTGGAAGCGACCGTCGGCAAGCCGCAGGTTGCATACCGCGAAACGATCCGTTCGACGGCGAAGGATGTCGACGGCAAGTTCGTCAAGCAGTCGGGTGGTCGCGGCCAGTACGGTCACGCGGTCATCACGCTCGAGCCGAACGAACAAGGCAAGGGCTACGAGTTCTTCGACGAGATCAAGGGTGGTGTGATTCCGCGTGAATACATCCCGGCGGTCGACAAGGGTATCCAGGACACGCTGAAGTCGGGCGTGCTGGCTGGCTTCCCGGTCGTCGACGTGAAGGTTCACCTGACGTTCGGTTCGTACCACGACGTTGACTCGAACGAAAACGCGTTCCGCATGGCCGGTTCGATGGCGTTCAAGGAAGCGATGCGCAAGGCGAACCCGGTCGTCCTCGAGCCGATGATGGCTGTCGAAGTCGAGACGCCGGAAGACTACATGGGCAACGTGATGGGCGACCTGTCGGGCCGTCGCGGCATCGTCCAGGGCATGGAAGACATGGTTGGCGGCGGCAAGATCGTTCGCGCCGAAGTGCCGCTGTCGGAAATGTTCGGTTACTCGACGTCGCTGCGTTCGCTGACGCAAGGTCGTGCAACGTACACGATGGAGTTCAAGCACTACGCTGAAGCTCCGCGCAACGTTGCTGAAGCGATCATCAGCGCGAAGTCGAAGTAAATCTGCAGCTACCAACCGATATTTTTTGAAAGAAGAGAATCATGGCAAAAGAAAAGTTTGAGCGGACCAAGCCGCACGTCAACGTTGGTACGATTGGTCACGTTGACCACGGCAAGACGACGCTGACGGCAGCGATCACGACGGTGCTGACGAAGAAGTTCGGCGGCGAAGCGAAGGCTTACGACCAGATCGACGCGGCACCGGAAGAAAAGGCGCGCGGTATCACGATCAACACGGCACACGTCGAGTACGAAACGGCTAACCGCCACTACGCACACGTCGACTGCCCGGGCCACGCTGACTATGTGAAGAACATGATCACGGGCGCGGCACAGATGGACGGCGCGATCCTGGTTTGCTCGGCAGCAGACGGCCCGATGCCGCAAACGCGTGAGCACATCCTGCTGGCACGTCAGGTTGGCGTTCCGTACATCATCGTGTTCCTGAACAAGTGCGACATGGTGGACGACGCTGAACTGCTCGAGCTGGTCGAGATGGAAGTTCGCGAACTCCTGTCGAAGTACGACTTCCCGGGCGACGACACGCCGATCGTGAAGGGTTCGGCCAAGCTGGCGCTGGAAGGCGACACGGGCGAGCTGGGCGAAGTGGCGATCATGAGCCTGGCCGACGCGCTGGACACGTACATCCCGACGCCGGAGCGTGCAGTTGACGGCGCGTTCCTGATGCCGGTGGAAGACGTGTTCTCGATCTCGGGCCGTGGTACGGTGGTGACGGGTCGTGTCGAGCGCGGCATCGTGAAGGTCGGCGAAGAAATCGAAATCGTCGGTATCAAGCCGACGGTGAAGACGACCTGCACGGGCGTTGAAATGTTCCGCAAGCTGCTGGACCAGGGTCAGGCAGGCGACAACGTCGGTATCCTGCTGCGCGGCACGAAGCGTGAAGACGTGGAGCGTGGCCAGGTTCTGGCGAAGCCGGGTTCGATCACGCCGCACACGCACTTCACGGCTGAAGTGTACGTGCTGAGCAAGGACGAAGGCGGCCGTCACACGCCGTTCTTCAACAACTACCGTCCGCAGTTCTACTTCCGTACGACGGACGTGACGGGCTCGATCGAGCTGCCGAAGGACAAGGAAATGGTGATGCCGGGCGACAACGTGTCGATCACGGTGAAGCTGATCGCTCCGATCGCGATGGAAGAAGGTCTGCGCTTCGCAATCCGCGAAGGCGGCCGTACCGTCGGCGCCGGCGTCGTCGCCAAGATCATCGAGTAATATCGACGATCCGCGGATCCCTCCGGGGTCCGCGATTCCACGGTAGGCAGTCGTACCGTCGAAACCGGGTGCCCAGTTCGATCTGGCACCCGGTTTTTCTTTGTGGCGTGCGCGTTGCCATATTGACAAACGCACACCACCGCTTCGATTTTTCGTGTAGAATCGCGGGCTTAGCAGTGGAAGTACCGTTCGGGACCGGGCGCCTCGCTCCCCGCAGGCAACAGGTTTCGCGTTCTTTTAGTGTCCGGCGATGCAACATCGCCTCGCTCTTTTCAAGGAATCGTCATGCAGCAACAGAAAATCCGCATTCGCCTGAAGGCTTTCGACTATCGTCTGATCGATCAATCGGCTGCCGAGATCGTCGATACCGCGAAGCGGACTGGCGCAATCGTCCGTGGCCCGGTGCCGCTGCCGACGCGCATTCAGCGTTTTGACATCCTGCGTTCGCCGCACGTCAACAAGACGTCGCGCGATCAGCTCGAAATCCGTACCCACCAGCGCCTGATGGACATCGTCGATCCGACCGACAAGACGGTTGACGCGCTGATGAAGCTCGACCTGCCGGCTGGCGTCGACGTGGAAATCAAGCTGCAGTAAGGCTTTCGGCGCCTCCCGGCGTGTCGGGTGGTGCTAAGTCTTTGTATTGCTTGCGGAAATCGAGAAGTCGGGCTATACTGCTTGGCTTTTCGCGTATTCGCGTAAAAAAGTTGGGCCTTGCGTGCCCGGCATTTTGTAAATCAGCCCCGACCAATCGCAGTCGGGAATGGAGAAAATGATGAGCCTTGGACTCGTAGGTCGCAAGGTTGGCATGACCCGTATCTTCACGGCTGAAGGGGATTCGATTCCCGTCACCGTGCTGGACGTGTCGGACAACCGCGTGACGCAGATCAAGACTGTTGAAACCGACGGCTACACGGCCGTGCAGGTTGCATTCGGCTCCCGCCGCGCATCGCGCGTGACGAAGCCGCTGGCAGGTCATCTCGCCAAAGCCGGTGTCGAAGCCGGTGAAATCCTCAAGGAATTCCGCATTGACGCGGCCAAGGCAGCCGAGCTGTCGAATGGCGCCGTGGTCGGTGCTGATCTTTTCGAAGTAGGCCAGAAGGTCGACGTGCAAGGCGTGTCGATCGGTAAGGGCTACGCCGGTACGATCAAGCGTTACAACTTCTCCTCCGGCCGTGCTACCCACGGTAACTCGCGCTCGCACAACGTGCCGGGCTCGATCGGTATGGCGCAGGATCCGGGTCGCGTTTTCCCGGGTAAGCGCATGACGGGTCACCTCGGTGACGTTACGGTGACGGTGCAGAACCTCGAAATCGCTCGTATCGACGCAGAGCGCAAGCTGCTGCTCGTCAAGGGCGCGATTCCGGGCGCGAAGGGCGGCAAGGTTTTCGTGACGCCGGCCGTCAAGACCAAGGGGGCGAAATAATGGAACTCAAGCTCCTGAACGAAAATGGTCAGGAAGGTGCAGTGGTCAACGCGTCGGACGTCGTGTTCGGTCGTGACTACAACGAAGCGCTGATCCACCAGGTCGTCGTCGCGTACCAGGCGAATGCTCGCCAGGGTAACCGCGCACAGAAGGACCGCGAGCAAGTCAAGCACACCACCAAGAAGCCGTGGCGTCAGAAGGGTACGGGCCGCGCTCGTGCCGGTATGTCGTCGAGCCCGTTGTGGCGTGGCGGTGGTCGCATCTTCCCGAACTCGCCGGAAGAAAACTTCTCGCACAAGGTCAACAAGAAGATGCATCGCGCAGGTCTCTGCTCGATCTTCTCGCAGCTGGCCCGCGAAGGCCGTCTGTCGGTCGTCGAGGACATCATCCTCGAAGCGCCGAAGACCAAGCTGCTGGCTGACAAATTCAAGACCATGGGTCTCGACTCCGTTCTGATCATCACGGACACGGTCGACGAGAACCTGTACCTGGCTTCGCGCAACCTGCCGCACGTGGCGATTGTCGAGCCGCGCTACGCTGACCCGCTGTCGCTGATCTACTTCAAGAAAGTGCTGGTCACGAAGGCTGCGGTCGCCCAGATCGAGGAGTTGCTGTCATGAGCGAGATTCGCAAGAACGATCATCGTTTGATGCAGGTCCTGCTCGCACCGGTGATCTCGGAAAAGGCGACGCTGGTTGCCGACAAGAACGAGCAAGTCGTGTTCGAAGTCGCACCGGATGCCACGAAGCAGGAAGTGAAGGCGGCTGTCGAGCTGCTGTTCAAGGTTGAAGTTGATTCGGTCAACGTGCTGGTTCAGAAGGGCAAGCAAAAGCGCTTCGGCCGTTCGATGGGCCGCCGCAAGGACGTGAAGAAGGCGTACGTTTGCCTGAAGCCCGGCCAGGAAATCAACTTTGAAGCGGAGGCCAAGTAATCATGGCAATCGTGAAAGTTAAGCCGACATCGCCGGGTCGCCGCGCGATGGTCAAGGTGGTCAACAAGAACCTGCACCAGGGCAAGCCGTTCGCGGCACTGCTCGACTCGCAGAGCTCGACCGCCGGCCGTAACAACAACGGCCGTATCACCACGCGTCACAAGGGTGGTGGTCACAAGCAGCACTATCGTATCGTCGACTTCCGTCGCACGAAGGATGGCATTCCGGCAAAGGTCGAGCGTCTCGAGTACGACCCGAACCGTAGCGCGAACATCGCGCTGGTGCTCTACGCAGACGGCGAGCGTCGCTACATCATCGCCCCGAAGGGCCTGACCGTCGGCCAACAGCTGATGTCGGGTTCGGAAGCGCCGATCCGTGCAGGCAACACGCTGCCGATCCGCAATATTCCGGTCGGTACGACGATCCACTGCATCGAGATGCTGCCGGGCAAGGGCGCGCAAATGGCGCGTTCGGCTGGCACGTCGGCCATGCTGCTGGCACGTGAAGGCGTCTACGCGCAGGTTCGTCTGCGTTCGGGCGAAATCCGCCGCGTGCACATCGAGTGCCGTGCAACGATCGGTGAAGTCGGTAACGAAGAGCATAGCCTGCGCCAGATCGGCAAGGCTGGCGCGAACCGCTGGCGCGGTATCCGCCCGACGGTGCGTGGCGTTGCGATGAACCCGGTTGATCACCCGCACGGTGGTGGTGAGGGCAAGACGGCTGCAGGTCGCGACCCGGTGAGCCCGTGGGGTACGCCGGCTAAGGGTTACCGCACCCGCAGCAACAAGCGCACGACGACGATGATCGTCCAGCGCCGTCACAAGCGTTAAGGAGTAGGCAATGGCACGTTCTGTAAAAAAAGGTCCGTTCTGCGACGCCCATTTGCTGAAGAAAGTTGAGGCGGCTGCAGCTTCGCGCGACAAAAAGCCGATCAAGACCTGGTCGCGTCGCTCGACGATTCTGCCGGATTTCATCGGCCTGACGATCGCTGTTCACAACGGCCGTCAACACGTTCCGGTGTACATCTCGGAAAACATGGTCGGCCACAAGCTTGGCGAGTTCGCACTGACCCGTACGTTCAAGGGTCACGCGGCCGACAAGAAGGCCAAGAAATAAGGGGCAATCAAGATGGAAGTGAAAGCAATTCATCGCGGTGCCCGCATCTCGGCGCAAAAAACGCGCCTTGTGGCTGACCAGATCCGCGGTTTGCCGGTCGACAAGGCGCTGAACGTTCTGACGTTCTCGCCGAAGAAGGCGGCTGGCATCGTGAAGAAGGTTGTGCTGTCGGCAATCGCGAATGCGGAGCACAACGAAGGCGCTGATATCGACGAGCTCAAGATCAAGAGCATCTACGTCGACAAGGCGGCATCGCTCAAGCGTTTCACCGCGCGCGCCAAGGGCCGCGGTAACCGCATCGAGAAGCAATCCTGTCACATCACTGTGACGGTCGGGAATTAAGGAGCCATACGATGGGACAGAAAATTCATCCGACTGGCTTCCGCCTGGCTGTCAGCCGCAATTGGGCTTCGCGTTGGTACGCGAACAACAACAATTTCGCGGCGATGCTGCAGGAAGACATCGGTGTTCGTGAATACCTGAAGAAGAAGCTGAAGAACGCTTCGGTCGGTCGGGTGGTCATCGAGCGTCCGGCGAAGAACGCGCGCATCACGATTTACAGCTCGCGTCCGGGCGTCGTCATCGGCAAGAAGGGCGAGGATATCGAACAGCTGAAGACGGAACTGCAACGCCGCATGGGCGTGCCGGTTCACGTCAACATCGAAGAAATCCGCAAGCCGGAAACCGATGCGCAACTGATCGCTGACTCGATCACGCAACAGCTCGAGCGCCGGATCATGTTCCGTCGCGCGATGAAGCGTGCGATGCAGAACGCGATGCGTCTGGGTGCCCAAGGCATCAAGATCATGAGCGCAGGCCGTCTGAACGGTATCGAAATCGCTCGTACGGAGTGGTATCGCGAAGGTCGCGTGCCCCTTCACACGCTGCGTGCCGACATCGACTACGCGACCTCGGAAGCGAAGACGACCTACGGGATCATCGGCGTCAAGGTGTGGGTGTACAAGGGCGACACGCTCGGCCGCAATGACGCGCCGGTGGTCGAAGAAGTAGCCGAAGACAAGCGTCCGCGTCGCAATGCGCGTCCGGGCGACCGTCGTCCGCGCCGTGACGGCGAAGGCGGCGCTCCGGGTGCTCGTCGTGGCGCACCGCGCCGTGGCGCCGGCAAGCCCGAAGACGGCAAGACTGGAGAATAACGATGCTGCAACCGAAACGCAGAAAGTATCGTAAAGAGCAGAAGGGTCGTAACACCGGCAAGGCGACGCGCGGCAACGCAGTGTCGTTCGGTGAATTCGGTCTGAAGGCGATCGGTCGCGGTCGTTTGACCGCACGTCAGATTGAAGCGGCGCGTCGTGCAATGACGCGTCACATCAAGCGTGGCGGCCGCATCTGGATCCGGATCTTCCCGGACAAGCCGATTTCGCAAAAGCCGGCAGAAGTGCGTATGGGTAACGGTAAGGGTAACCCGGAGTACTACGTCGCCGAGATCCAGCCGGGCAAGATGCTCTATGAAATGGACGGCGTAACCGAAGAACTGGCACGCGAAGCGTTCCGTCTGGCTGCAGCCAAGCTGCCGCTGAAGACGGCATTCATCGTGCGCCAGCTCGGCGCCTAAGGAGAAAACATGAAGGCTTCCGAACTTCTCCAGAAAGACCAGGCCGCGCTCAACAAGGAGCTGGCGGACCTGCTGAAGGCGCAATTCGGCCTGCGCATGCAACTCGCGACCCAGCAGCTCACGAACACGAGCCAGCTGAAGAAGGTTCGTCGCGACATCGCACGTGTGCGGACCGTCATGACTCAGAAGGCGAACCAGAAATGAACGATAGCGTGAAAACCTCGCTGAAGCGGACGCTGGTCGGTCGGGTCGTCAGCAACAAGATGGACAAGACCGTCACCGTGCTGATCGAGCACCGCGTCAAGCACCCGATCTACGGCAAGTATGTCGTGCGCTCGAAGAAGTACCACGCGCATGATGAAGCGAACACCTGCAACGAAGGCGATCTCGTCGAAATCCAGGAAACTCGTCCTGTTTCGAAGACGAAGGCCTGGACGGTGTCGCGCCTCGTCGAAGCAGCTCGCGTCATCTAAGCGGGCAGAGCAGTAGGCAGTAACAAGCACTTCGCCACGAAGTGCTTGAAATCGCAAAGTTTTTGCTTGCGTGACCAGGGTTATTTGTTATAATCCTGGTCTTCCCTCTTTATGGGAGCCCCGTCGCGGGCGAAGTTGGTGGGGGAAGCGGACTGGCGCCAGCCTGTCCGAAAGATTCACCGAATTGCGATGGCGGGTTTCGTTTGCCGTCGCTGCTGTTCCAACCCAAGCAGCCGATTGGCTGACGGGACCAAGACTGACCGAATGCATCATGGTGGTGCAATCGGATTAAGTTGGGAAAGACAAACCATGATCCAGACCGAATCTCGGCTCGAAGTAGCCGACAACACGGGTGCACGTGAAGTCATGTGCATCAAGGTGCTCGGCGGCTCGAAGCGTCGTTATGCCGGCATTGGCGACATCATCAAGGTGACCGTCAAAGAAGCAACGCCGCGCGGGCGCGTGAAGAAAGGCGAAATCTACAACGCCGTGGTGGTCCGCACCGCCAAGGGTGTTCGCCGTCAAGACGGCTCGCTGATCAAGTTCGACGGCAACGCCGCTGTGCTTTTGAATAACAAGCTTGAGCCGATCGGCACCCGTATCTTCGGGCCGGTGACGCGTGAGCTGCGTAGCGAACGATTCATGAAGATCGTTTCGCTGGCGCCGGAAGTGCTGTAAGGAGTCGCGATGAACAAGATTCGCAAAGGTGACGAAGTCATCGTCGTCACTGGCAAAGACAAGGGCAAGCGCGGCGTCGTGCTGGCTGTCGGTGCAGAACATGTGACGGTTGAAGGTATCAACCTCGTCAAGAAGCATGTGAAGCCGAACCCGATGAAGGGTACGACGGGCGGCGTGGAAGCGAAGACGATGCCCCTGCATATTTCGAACGTCGCACTGGTCGACGCGAATGGCAAGGCGTCGCGTGTTGGCATCAAGGTCGAGGAAGGCAAGAAGGTTCGCTTCCTGAAGACGACCGGTGCCGTACTGAGCGCCTGACGCAGCGGAGTAAAAAATGGCTCGTTTTCAAGAGTTTTACAAAGAAAAGGTTGTGCCCGGCCTGATCGAGAAGTTCGGTTACAAGTCGGTCATGGAAGTGCCGCGCATCACCAAGATCACGCTGAACATGGGTCTTGGCGAAGCGATCGCTGACAAGAAGATCATCGAGAACGCCGTCGGCGACCTCACGAAGATCGCTGGTCAGAAGCCGGTCGTCACGAAGGCACGCAAGGCAATCGCAGGCTTCAAGATCCGCCAGGGTTACCCGATCGGCGCGATGGTGACGCTGCGTGGCCAAGCGATGTACGAATTCCTCGACCGTTTCGTGACCGTTGCCCTGCCCCGCGTGCGTGACTTCCGCGGTGTGTCGGGTCGTGCCTTCGATGGCCGCGGCAACTACAACATCGGTGTGAAAGAGCAGATCATTTTCCCCGAAATCGACTACGACAAGATCGACGCACTGCGTGGGCTGAACATCAGCATCACGACGACTGCGAAGACCGACGACGAAGCAAAGGCTCTGCTCGCCAGCTTCAAGTTCCCGTTCAGAAACTGAGGTTACCGTGGCTAAACTGGCACTGATCGAACGTGAAAAGAAGCGCGCCCGCCTGGTCGCGAAGTTCGCAGCAAAGCGCGAAGCGCTGAAGGCGATCGTCGAAGACCAAAGCAAGTCGGAAGAAGAGCGCTACGAAGCACGCCTTGAGCTGCAGCAACTGCCCCGCAACGCAAACCCGACCCGCCAGCGTAACCGCTGCGCGATCACGGGCCGTCCGCGTGGCACGTTCCGTAAATTCGGCCTCGCGCGTAACAAGATTCGTGAAATCGCATTCCGTGGCGAGATTCCTGGCCTGACCAAGGCGAGCTGGTAATAGGAGAAACGTAAATGAGCATGAGTGATCCTATCGCCGATATGCTGACTCGCATCCGCAACGCGCAGATGGTCGAGAAGGTATCGGTCGCGATGCCCTCGTCGAAGGTCAAGGTTGCAATCGCGCAAGTCCTGAAGGACGAAGGTTATATCGACGATTTCGCCGTCAAGGCGGAAGGTGCGAAGTCCGAACTGAATATCGCGCTGAAGTACTACGCAGGTCGCCCGGTCATCGAACGCCTCGAGCGCGTGTCGAAGCCTGGTCTGCGCGTGTACCGCGGCCGTAACGACATTCCGCAGGTCATGAACGGCCTGGGTGTGGCAATCGTGTCGACGCCGAAGGGCGTGATGACCGACCGCAAGGCGCGCGCTACCGGCGTCGGCGGCGAAGTCATCTGCTACGTTGCTTAAAGCCGAGGAGAGAGAAACATGTCTCGAGTAGGTAAGAGCCCGATCGCGCTGCAAGGCGCGGAAGTCAAGCTGGCCGACGGTGCGATCACCGTCAAGGGCCCGCTGGGCACCATCACGCAAGCGATCAATCCGCTCGTGAACGTGGCGAACAACGACGGCACGCTGAATCTGTCGCCGGTCGACGAAAGCCGCGAAGCAAACGCACTGTCGGGCACGATGCGCGCGATCATCGCGAATGCCGTGCACGGCGTGACCAAGGGTTTCGAGCGCAAGCTGACGCTGGTTGGCGTCGGTTATCGTGCGCAAGCGCAAGGCGACAAGCTGAACCTGTCGCTGGGTTTCTCGCACCCGGTGGTGCACCAGATGCCGGAAGGCGTCAAGGCTGAAACCCCGACGCAAACCGAAATCGTGATCAAGGGGATCAACAAGCAACAAGTCGGTCAAGTGGCTGCGGAAGTCCGCGGTTACCGTCCGCCGGAGCCGTACAAGGGCAAGGGCGTGCGCTATTCCGACGAGGTTGTGATCCTCAAAGAAACGAAGAAGAAGTAAGGGTGCGCAATCATGGATAAGACTCAATCTCGCCTGCGCCGCGCTCGCCAGACGCGTATCAAGATCGCTGAGCTGCAGGTCGCGCGTCTCGCCGTGCATCGCACGAACACGCACATCTACGCTCAAGTGTTCTCGCCCTGCGGCACCAAGGTGCTCGCCAGCGCGTCGACGCTCGAAGCAGAAGTGCGCGCTGAACTGGCCGACAAGTCGGGCAAGGGCGGCAACGTTAATGCCGCGACGCTGATCGGCAAGCGTATTGCCGAGAAGGCAAAGGCTGCCGGCATCGAATCCGTCGCCTTCGACCGCTCGGGCTTCCGCTACCACGGCCGCGTCAAGGCGCTGGCTGAGGCAGCTCGCGAAGCTGGGCTCAAGTTCTAAGGAAGGAATTCGTCATGGCAAAGATGCAAGCGAAAGTTCAGGCTGACGAGCGCGACGACGGCCTTCGCGAAAAGATGATTTCGGTCAATCGCGTGACCAAGGTCGTGAAGGGTGGCCGTATTCTCGGCTTCGCCGCACTGACCGTGGTTGGCGACGGTGATGGCCGCATCGGTATGGGCAAGGGCAAGGCGAAGGAAGTGCCGGTCGCTGTCCAGAAGGCAATGGAACAAGCTCGCCGCAACATGTTCAAGGTGCCGCTCAAGAACGGCACGCTGCAGCACGAAGTGCACGGCAAGCATGGCGCATCCGCTGTCCTCCTCGCTCCGGCGAAGGCAGGTACGGGCGTGATCGCCGGCGGCCCGATGCGCGCAGTGTTCGACGTGATGGGCGTTCAGAACGTCGTGGCGAAGAGCCACGGTTCGACGAACCCGTACAACCTCGTTCGCGCCACGCTGGACGGTCTGCGCAAGCAGTCGACCCCGGCAGACATCGCGGCGAAGCGCGGCAAGTCCGTCGAAGATATTTTGGGCTAAGCCCGGGTGGTCACCATGTCTGAAAAAACTGTCAAGGTTCAGCTCGTCAAGAGCCTGATCGGGACCCGCGAATCGCACCGTGCGACCGTGCGTGGCCTGGGCCTGCGCCGACTCAACTCGGTTAGCGAGCTGCAGGATACGCCGGCGGTCCGCGGCATGATCAACAAGGTCTCGTACCTCGTTAAGGTCATCGCGTAAGCGGCCCTACGGATCAAGGAGTTGATATGGAATTGAATAACCTGAAGCCGGCCGCTGGTGCAAAGCACGCCAAGCGTCGTGTCGGCCGCGGCATCGGTTCGGGCCTCGGCAAGACGGCTGGCCGTGGTCACAAGGGTCAGAAATCGCGTTCGGGCGGCTTCCACAAAGTCGGTTTCGAAGGCGGTCAGATGCCGCTGCAACGTCGTCTGCCGAAGCGCGGCTTCACGTCGCTGACGAAGGAATTCGTCGGTGAAGTGCGCCTGGGCGACCTCGAGAAGCTGCCGGTCGATGAAATCGATCTGCTCGCACTGAAGCAAGCCGGCCTGGTCGGCGAGCTGACGAAGAGCGCAAAGATCATCGCGACGGGCGAACTGAAGCGCAAGATCGTCGTGAAGGGTCTCGGCGCCACCAAGGGTGCGCGCGCTGCGATCGAAGCGGCTGGCGGTTCGTTCGCCGAGTGACACGCGTAGCGCGTCGTTACTTGCATTCATCGGAGAAGGTACTTGGCTAACAGCCCGAGTCTTGCAAAACCCGGTCGAAGCACGGCGAAATTCGGCGATCTGCGTCGGCGAGCGATGTTCCTGCTCCTGGCGCTGATCGTCTATCGCATCGGCGCGCACATCCCCGTGCCGGGCATCGATCCGGATCAACTGGCGAAGCTGTTCCAGAGCCAGGCGGGCGGCATCCTTGGCATGTTCAACATGTTCTCGGGTGGCGCGCTTTCCCGCTTCACGATCTTTGCGCTGGGGATCATGCCGTACATCTCGGCGTCGATCATCATGCAGTTGCTGGCGATCGTCTCGCCGCAACTCGAGGCGCTGAAGAAGGAAGGGCAGGCAGGGCAACGGAAGATCACGCAGTACACGCGGTATTTCACCGTGGTGCTCGCGACCTTCCAGGCGTTCGGTATCGCGGCTGCGCTGGAAAACCAGCCGGGCCTCGTGATCGACCCCGGCATGCTGTTCCGGCTGACGACGGTCGTGACGCTGGTTACCGGCACGATGTTCCTGATGTGGCTGGGTGAGCAGATCACCGAGCGTGGTCTGGGCAACGGCATCTCGATCATCATCTTCGGCGGGATCGCAGCAGGGTTCCCGAATGCCGTCGGTGGGCTGTTCGAGCTGGTGCGTACGGGTTCGATGAGCATCATTTCGGCGATCATCATCGTCGTTCTGATCGCCGCGGTGACTTACCTGGTCGTGTTCATCGAACGCGGTCAGCGCAAGATCCTCGTGAACTACGCGAAGCGCCAGGTCGGCAACAAGATCTACGGTGGCCAGTCGTCGCACTTGCCGCTGAAGCTGAACATGTCGGGCGTGATTCCGCCGATCTTCGCATCGTCGATCATCCTGTTCCCGGCCACGATTCTCGGCTGGTTCAGCACGGGTCAGCCGTCGGGAAGCTGGATCTCCAACACGTTGCATAACGTCGCGGAGGCGCTGAAGCCGGGCCAGCCGGTCTATGTGCTGCTGTACACGCTGGCGATCGTGTTTTTCTGCTTCTTCTACACCGCACTGGTGTTCAACAGCAGGGAAACCGCGGACAACCTGAAGAAGAGCGGCGCGTTTGTTCCGGGCATTCGTCCGGGCGACCAGACCGCACGATATATCGACCGCATCCTCACGCGTCTGACGCTGGCCGGTGCGATCTACATCGTCTTCGTGTGTCTGCTGCCGGAATTCCTGGTGCTGCGCTGGAACGTGCCGTTTTATTTTGGTGGAACGTCGCTGCTGATCATTGTCGTCGTCACGATGGACTTCATGGCGCAGGTGCAGTCGTACGTTATGTCGCAACAGTATGAGTCGCTGCTCAAGAAGGCAAACTTCAAGGGCGGCAACATCCCAATGCGTTAATCAAGGACTATGGCCAAAGACGATGTAATCCAGATGCAAGGTGAGGTGATCGAAAACCTCCCGAATGCGACCTTCCGCGTGAAGCTGGAAAACGGCCATGTCGTGTTGGGGCATATCTCCGGGAAGATGCGGATGCACTACATCCGCATCCTGCCGGGCGACAAGGTGACGGTTGAATTGACGCCTTACGATCTGTCTCGTGCGCGGATCGTGTTCCGGGCGAAGTGATTTGAAAAAAGGGTATTATCATGAAAGTGATGGCATCGGTTAAGCGCATTTGCCGCAATTGCAAGATCATCAAGCGCAAAGGCGTCGTTCGCGTGATCTGCAGCTCGGATCCGCGCCACAAGCAGCGCCAAGGCTGACCGCGCGTTTGTTTGCGCTTTTTGTTTGAGGAAAAACAATGGCTCGTATCGCAGGGGTTAACATCCCGAATCACCAGCATACCGAGATCGGCCTGACGGCAATCTTCGGTATCGGCCGCACGCGCTCGCGCAGCATCTGCACGGCAGCTGGCGTGGAATTCTCGAAGAAGGTCAAGGACCTGACCGACGCAGACCTCGAAAAGCTGCGTGAAGAAGTGGGCAAGTTCATCGTCGAAGGCGATCTGCGCCGTGAAGTGACGATGAACATCAAGCGCCTGATGGACCTCGGTTGCTACCGTGGCGTTCGTCATCGCAAGGGCCTGCCGATGCGCGGTCAGCGTACGCGTACGAACGCACGTACCCGCAAGGGTCCGCGTCGTGCAGCGCAAGCGCTGAAGAAGTAAGCGGAACTGACAGTTACAGGAAAACGTAATGGCTAAGGCTTCGAACACCGCGGCGCAACGCGTTCGCAAGAAGGTTAAGAAGAACGTCGCTGAAGGCGTGGTTCACGTTCACGCGTCGTTCAACAACACGATCATCACGATCACCGATCGCCAGGGCAATGCACTGGCATGGGCGACGTCGGGCGGCCAGGGCTTCAAGGGCTCGCGCAAGTCGACGCCGTTCGCTGCTCAGGTTGCTGCTGAGTCGGCCGGTCGCGTGGCGATGGAATATGGCGTGAAGAATCTGGAAGTGCGGATCAAGGGCCCGGGCCCGGGTCGTGAGTCGGCAGTGCGTGCACTGCATGGCCTCGGCATCAAGATCACCGCGATTTCGGACGTCACCCCGATTCCGCACAACGGCTGCCGTCCGCCGAAGCGCCGTCGTATCTAAGAATGCTGCTGGCACGTTCGTGCTGGCGCATTTGCCTGTCGCCGCGTAGCGTCGACGGGCGTTGCTTTTTTGATTGACTAAGCCCACCGTTCGCCCCAAAGGGCGCGAACTAGCGCGGATTCCGGTCCGCGTGACTGATTGATAAAGGAATGCAAAGTGGCACGTTATATCGGCCCCAAGGCCAAGCTGTCCCGCCGTGAAGGCACCGACCTGTTCCTGAAGAGCGCGCGCCGCTCGCTCGCCGACAAGTGCAAGCTCGACAGCAAGCCGGGTCAGCACGGCCGTACCTCGGGCGCACGTACGTCCGACTATGGTACGCAGCTGCGCGAAAAGCAGAAGGTCAAGCGTATTTACGGCGTCCTGGAGCGTCAGTTCCGCCGCTACTTCGCTGAAGCCGACCGCCGCAAGGGCAACACGGGTGAAAACCTGCTGCAACTGCTCGAGTCGCGTCTCGACAACGTCGTGTATCGCATGGGCTTCGGCTCGACCCGCGCTGAAGCGCGTCAGCTGGTGAGCCACAAGTCGATCACGGTGAACGGCGTCGTCGCGAACGTGCCGTCGCAGCAAGTGAAGGCGGGTGACGTCGTCGCGATCCGCGAAAAGGCGAAGAAGCAGGCGCGTATCGTCGAAGCGCTGTCGCTGGCCGAGCAAGGCGGCATGCCGAGCTGGGTTGCAGTCGATGCGAAGAAGTTCGAAGGCACGTTCAAGCAAATGCCGGAACGCGCTGAAATCGCAGGCGACATCAACGAAAGCCTGATCGTCGAATTGTATTCGCGTTAATCCGATTGACGGCCGAGGTACCCCGATTGCGTTATGCAAGGAGGGGCCTCGGCTGTTTATTTTCTGGTTGTTACCGGTCAGCCTTATCGGTGTAACGAGCCGAGGGTATTGAAAAGGAAAGCCCATGCAAACCAGTTTGCTGAAACCCAAGATCATCGCCGTGGAATCGCTGGGCGAGAACCACGCGAGGGTGGTCATGGAACCGTTCGAACGCGGTTACGGCCACACCTTGGGCAATGCGCTTCGCCGCGTGCTGCTGTCGTCGATGGTTGGCTACGCGCCGACCGAAGTCACGATCGCTGGCGTGGTGCACGAGTATTCGACGCTTGACGGCGTGCAAGAGGACGTCGTCAACCTGCTGCTGAACCTGAAGGGTGTGGTGTTCAAGCTGCACAACCGTGACGAAGTGACGGTGACCCTGCGCAAGGAAGGCGAAGGCGTCGTCACGGCCGGCGATATCGAGCTGGCGCACGATTGCGAAGTCATCAACCCGAATCACGTGATCGCACACCTGTCGAAGGGCGGCAAGCTCGACGTTCAGATCAAGATCGAAAAGGGTCGCGGCTATGTGCCCGGCAACGTCCGTCGCTACGGCGAAGACACGGCCAAGATCATCGGCCGCATCGTCCTCGACGCATCGTTCTCGCCGGTTCGCCGCGTGAGCTACGCCGTTGAAAGCGCACGTGTCGAGCAGCGTACCGACCTCGACAAGCTCGTGATGAACATCGAGACGAGCGGCGTGATCACCCCGGAAGAGGCGATCCGTCAATCGGCCCGCATCCTGGTCGACCAGCTGTCCGTGTTCGCGGCACTGGAAGGCACGGAAACGGCTGCCGAAGCACCGTCGCGCGCACCGCAGATCGATCCGATCCTGCTGCGTCCGGTGGACGATCTCGAGCTGACGGTTCGTTCGGCGAACTGCCTGAAGGCCGAGAACATCTACTACATCGGCGACCTGATCCAGCGCACGGAAAACGAGCTGCTGAAGACGCCGAACCTCGGTCGCAAGTCGCTCAACGAGATCAAGGAAGTGCTCGCTTCGCGCGGTCTCACGCTGGGCATGAAGCTCGAAAACTGGCCGCCGGCTGGTCTCGACAAGTAAGCCCGGTTGTAGCCCGGCTGTAGCAGTAGTTGGCAAAGATGCGGATTTTCCTTTAAAATCCGCATCTTGCTTTTTTCTCTACCGGCCCGTGCACCCCAGAGGTGCGATAGAAGAGCTGGATCAAAACTTTGAATCAAGGAAACTGAAATGCGCCATCGTCATGGTCTGCGGAAACTGAACCGCACGAGCAGCCACCGTCTGGCTATGCTCCGTAACATGTCCAACTCGCTGATCGAGCACGAAGTCATCAAGACGACGCTGCCGAAGGCGAAGGAACTCCGTAAAGTCGTCGAGCCGCTGATCACGCTCGGCAAGAAGCCGTCGCTGGCAAACCGTCGCCTGGCGTTCAACCGCCTGCGCGATCGTGACTCGGTGGCGAAGCTGTTCGACGTGCTCGGTCCGCGTTTCGCGAACCGTCCGGGCGGCTACCTGCGCGTGCTGAAGTTCGGCTTCCGCGTCGGCGACAACGCACCGATGGCACTGGTCGAGCTGCTCGATCGTCCGGAAGTCGACGAAACGGAAAACGTGCAAGAAGCCGAGTAAGCTTCCGGTACGCAGCAGGATCCGAAAGGGCCGAGCAATTGCTTGGCCCTTTTTGTTTTTGGCGGCGCCTCGGCTGCGATCGATTGTCGCAGGCCGGTGCCGGCAGTGCCGCGCGGGCTGCGCTACGATATGCAGTTATTGGCGCAGGCCCCTCGATGGGGCGATTCGTGGCGGCGGAAGCCGGTAAAGGCCAGTCAGGAGGGCGCGTATGGTGGTGGTATTGATGCTGACGACGGTGCCGGATGCGGTGACGGCCGCGGCGCTCGCCGACGGCGCGCTCGACGCGCGGCTTGCCGCGTGCGTGTCGGAGCTCGGTGCGATCAAGTCGCGCTATCACTGGCAGGGCAAGGTCGAGACGGCCGACGAGATCCAGTTGCTGTTCAAGACGAGCCCCGTCCGCTCGCTCGAACTGGAGCGATTTATTCTCGCGCATCATCCGTACGAGACGCCGGAAATCGTCTCGTGGCAGGGGACGGCCACGGCCGCGTACGGCCAGTGGGTGACCAGCGAAACTCAACGTCTATTTCATGTTTAACGGTATGGCGCTTTCCGTGCGCGTGCGCGCGCTGCGGTTCCTCGCAGTCCTGATGTCGTTCATGTTCGTGCTGGGCGGCCTGTCGGTCGCGCGCGCGGCCGACGATTTTCTCGATCCGTCGGTCGCATTCAAGTTCAGCGCGAGCGAATCGCCGGGGCAGGTGGACGTCCGTTTCAAGGTTGCCAGCGGCTATTACCTGTACCGCGAGCGGTTCGCGTTCGCGGTGAAGGGCGGGCAGGCGACGCTCGGCGATCCGCAATTCCCGGCCGGCCATGTGAAGTTCGACCAGACGTTCCAGAAGGAAGTCGAGACCTATCGCGACGAGGTCGTGATTCATGTTCCGGTCAAGCAGGCGGCGGGGCCGTTCGAGCTCGCTGTGACGTCGCAAGGATGCGCCGACGAAGGAATCTGCTATCCGCCTGCGGAGCACGTCGTGAAGGTCGACGGCGCTGCGCTGGGCGCGGCCGCGCCGGTCGATCGCACGGCGGCTTCGGGCAGCTGGTTCGACAAGGTCACGAGCGCGGATTTCGCGCAGTCGCTGCTCGAGGGGCACGGTTTCTTCACCATCGTCGCACTGTATTTCGTCGCCGGCGTCGTGCTGAGTCTCCTGCCCTGCTCGTATCCGATGATTCCGATCGTGTCCGCGATCATCATCGGCCAGGGCACGCGCGCGACGCACGCACGCGGTTTCGCGCTGTCGCTGACGTACGTGGTCGGCATGGCGCTCGTCTATACGGTGCTGGGCATCGCGGCGGCGCTGGTCGGCCAGAGCCTGGGCGCATGGCTGCAGAACCCGTGGGTGCTCGGTGCATTCGGCGTGCTGCTCACCGCATTCGCCGTATCGCTGATTTCCGGCAAGGACATCGCGCTGCCCGAGCGCTGGCAGAACGGCGCGGCGGAAGCCTCGAGCGCGCGCCGGGGCGGCCACTTCGTCGCGGTCGCCGCGATGGGGGCGTTGTCGGCGCTGGTCGTCGGCGCATGCATGACGGCGCCGCTGTTTGCGGTGCTCGCGTTCATCGCGCACACCGGCAATGCGCTGCTCGGCGGCGCTGCGCTGTTCGCTATGGGGTTGGGGCTCGGCGTGCCGCTGCTCGTCGTCGGCATCGGTGCAGGTACGGTGCTGCCGCGCGCGGGCGCATGGATGGACGGCGTGAAGGTGTTCTTCGGCATCGTGCTGCTTGCCGCCGCGCTGTGGATCGTGTGGCCGGTGCTCGCGGGCGCTCTGAAGATGGTGCTCGCCGCATTGTGGCTGCTCGTCGCGGCTGCGGCGCTTGGCCTGTTTACGCCGCATGCCGGCGCCGCATCGATCTGGCGCCGTCTCGGTCGCGGCCTCGGTGCTGCGCTTGCGATCTGGGCTGCAACGCTGCTCGTCGGTCTTGCGGCGGGCTCCAACGACCCCGTGAAGCCGCTGGCCGTGCTCGCGGCGCGCACGGTTGCGTCGGGCGATGCGTCGGCAGCCGGTGCGGCGACCGGAGGGCAGGGGCCCGCGTTCGCGTCGGTGCGCTCCAGTCGCGAGCTCGACGCGCTGCTGAAGACGTCGGGCCAGCCCGTGATGCTCGACTTCTACGCCGACTGGTGCGTGAGCTGCAAGGAGATGGAGCATCTGACGTTCACCGATTCGCGCGTGCAGGCGCGGCTCGCGCAGCTTCACCTGGTGCGTGCCGACGTCACCGCGAACAATCCGGACGACCAGGCGCTGCTCAAGCGCTTCAACCTGTTTGGGCCGCCGGGCATCATCTTCTTCGATCGCAACGGCAACGAAATCGGCCGTGTGGTCGGTTATCAGGCGGCCGAGACGTTCCTGCGCAGCCTCGATCGAGCGGCGGTACCGACGGTGTGACGCGCGCTCGTCGGCGCACGGGCGGCCCGCTGCGCCGACCGGACGGTGCAAAAAAAACGGCGGGACACCGAAGTGTCCCGCCGTTTTTCCTTGTGCCGGCCGGCGCGCGGCTCAGCGCTGCGCTTTCAGCAGACGCGCGGCATCGAGCGCGAAGTACGTGAGCACGCCGTCGGCGCCTGCGCGCTTGAATGCGAGCAGCGATTCGAGCACGACCTTGTCGTGATCGAGCCAGCCGTTCATCGCGGCGGCCTTCAGCATCGCGTATTCGCCGCTCACCTGGTACACGTAGGTCGGGAAGCGGAACTCGTCCTTCACGCGACGCACGATGTCGAGATACGGCATGCCGGGCTTGACCATCACCATGTCGGCGCCTTCGTCGATGTCGAGGCGCACTTCGCGCAGCGCTTCGTCGCTGTTCGCCGGATCCATCTGGTAGGTCATCTTGTTGCCCTTGCCCAGATTGGACGCCGAGCCGACCGCATCGCGGAACGGGCCGTAGAACGCCGACGCGAACTTGGCCGAATAGGCCATGATGCGCGTATGGATGTGACCGTCGCTTTCCAGCATTTCACGGACCGCGCCGATGCGGCCGTCCATCATGTCCGACGGCGCGACGATGTCGACGCCGGCTTCGGCCTGCGCACGCGCCTGGTCGACCAGGATCTCGATCGTGTCGTCGTTGATCACGTAGCCGTTCTCGTCGAGCACGCCGTCCTGGCCGTGGCTCGTGTACGGGTCGAGCGCGACGTCGGTCAGCACGCCGAGTTCGGGGAAGCGCTTCTTCAGCTCGCGCACCGCGCGCGGGATCAGGCCTTCCGGATTTGCCGCTTCGCGGCCGTCAGGCGTCTTCAGCGACGGCTCGATGGCCGGGAACAGCGACAGCACGGGCACGCCGAGTTCGACGCACTGCTCGGCGACATGCATCAGCAGATCGACCGACACGCGCTCGACGCCGGGCATCGACGGGACGCTCTGGCGTTCGTTGGTGCCGTCGACGACGAACACCGGATAGATCAGGTCGTCGGTGGTCAGGCGGTTTTCGCGCATCAGGCGCCGGGAGAAGTCGTCGCGGCGCATCCGGCGCGGACGGTGAAGCGGATGGAAGCTCATGGCGATTGGGCAGAAATCAGGGTAGTAAGAACCTTACGGAACCCTTAGGTCATTTTCGAGAGCGTTGGTATATGATAGCGATCGAGCGGCACGCGTCGCGTGCAGCTCCCCGCTTCTCCTCCCTGAGCGGGTGCCTGTCGTTATTCGATTAGGCTGTTTGACCCGCCGTTCAACGGCGGGTTTTTTTATGAGCCGGCCGAATCCGCAGGTGCCGTCAGGTGCGCACGGCCGGTCCCGGCCGCGCGTTGCCCGCTCATTGTGCTACAGGCTCGCTTTTTTCGTCGGCAACGGACGGCCGCACCCAGCTCTCGATCAGTTCATGGGCCTCGTCGAGCCCCGTGCGCTTCAGCGCCGAGAACAGCTGGACCGTCAGCTTGCCCTTCACGCCCTGGTCACGGTACGCGTCGAGTCCCTTCTGCGTGTTGCGCAGCGCGTTGATGCTTTCTTGCCGCGTCAATTTGTCGCACTTCGTCAGCAGCGTGTGGATCGGCTTGCCGGTCGGCGCGAACCACTCGATCATCCGGCGATCGAGGTCGGTCAACGGGCGGCGCGAATCCATCATCAGGATCAGGCCGCACAGCTGCGAACGCGTCGCGAGGTAGGACGACAGCAGCATTTCCCAGTGGGCCTTCGCGGCCCCCGGCACTTCCGCGTAGCCGTAGCCGGGCAGGTCGACGAGGTTCGCGACGGGCTCGGCGGCCGGGCCGACGGAGAAGTAGTTGATGTGCTGGGTGCGGCCGGGCGTCTTCGACGCGAAGGCAAGCCGCTTCTGGTTGCACAGCACGTTGATCGCCGTCGATTTGCCGGCATTCGAGCGGCCCGCGAACGCGATTTCCGGTTGTACCGTCGGCGGCAGGTCGCGCAGATGGTTGACGGTCGTGTAGAAGCGGGCTTGGTGGAGCAAAAAGGCCATGGGGGAAACCGGTGGGACGGGGCGGCGCGAGCCGCTTGGTGGAGGCGGGGTAGCCCCGATAGGCGCGGGAGCTTTCAGCGCGATATTGTACAATACGGCGGTTTTGCCGAAGGGCTGCGGGCGCCTGCCTCGCGCTTTTATGCAGCTTCTGCGGTAGACTGGTCGACGTCGTTTTTTGCAGAACCTCAAATTCCCACAAGACGAAACAGGGTGTGCGAATGAATCGACTGTGCAAGTCTCTGATGGTGCTTCAGGTTGCAGCAGGGTTCGTAGGTTTCGTAGCGGAGGCAAATGCGGCGGATGCGGCAAAGCCGGATCTGGACCGCGGCAAGGCGATTGCCGGGCAAGTTTGCGCGTCGTGTCACGGCGCGGACGGCAACAGCGCGTCGGGCAGTTTCCCGAAGCTGGCCGGCCAGCATCCCGACTATCTGGTCAAGCAGTTGAACGACTTCAAGGCCCAGCCGGGCGCGAAGGGGCCGGCGCGGACCAATCCGGTGATGGTCGGGTTCGCGAGCGCGTTGAGCGCGGACGACATGCGCAACGTCGCTGCGTATTACGGATCGCAGACGACGAAGCTCGGCACCGCACGCGACGCGGCGACCGTGCCGATCGGCCAGAAGATCTATCGCGGCGGCATCGCGGAAAAGGGTGTACCCGCCTGCGCGAGCTGCCACGGGCCGACGGGGCAGGGCATTCCGGTCCAGTACCCGCGTCTGTCGGGGCAATGGGCCGATTACACGGTTGCCCAGTTGACCGCGTTCCAGCAGGGTGTCGGCGCGCGCAACAACAACGAGGCGATGCATCAGATCGCAGCGCGTCTGTCGGACAACGAGATCAAGGCCGTCGCGGATTACATCGCGGGCCTGCGTTGACCGGACGGTCGCGAATGGAATGACCGGGCGCCCGAAGGGCGGCCGGCGTCAGAACAAGAAAAAGGGTGGGGCGCCGCGTGATTGCGGTTGCCTCGCCCTTTTTTGTCAGCACTCGCCGGGTCGTCCCCAGCGTGCTGACCGCCCCCTTGGGGCAGCGAACATAGTGAGCGTAGGGGCTGTTTCCCCTTAGTCGGAGTTTGAATGAGCGTTACCACGTCGGGGTTGCAGTCGAAGTCGGGTCAAAGTGCGTCCAGGCGCGCGATCGAGCTGCTGAGCTCGATGCGCTTCGCGATCGCGCTGCTGGTAGTGCTGTCGATCGCGAGCATCGTCGGCACGGTCCTGACGCAGGACGACCCGTATCCGAACTACGTGAACCAGTTCGGGCCGTTCTGGGCGGACATCTTCCGCTCGCTGGGCCTGTACAACGTGTACAGCGCCTGGTGGTTCATGCTGATCCTGATCTTCCTCGTCGTGTCGATCTCGCTGTGCGTGATCCGCAATGCGCCGAAGATGCTTGCCGATGCGAAGAGCTGGAAGGACAAGGTCCGCGAAGGCAGCCTGCGCGCGTTCCACCACAAGGCCGAATACTCGGCGTCCGGCACGCGCGCGACCGTCGCGGCCACGCTCGCCACGTTCGTCACCAAGGCCGGCTACAAGCACGTCGTGCGTGAAACCGACGGCGCGACGCTCATTTCCGCGAAGCGCGGCGCGCTGACGAAGTGGGGCTACATCTCCGCGCACCTTGCGATCGTCGTGATCTGTATCGGCGGCCTGCTGGACAGCAACCTGCCGATCAAATTCCAGATGTGGATGTTCGGCAAGAGCCCGGTCAACACGAGCGCGACGATCAGCGAAATCTCGCCCGACCACCGGCTGTCCGTGTCGAACCCGACGTTCCGCGGCTACGCGTGGGTGCCGGAAGGCCAGTTCGTATCGACCGCGATCCTGAACCAGCCGAGCGGCTCGCTGATCCAGGACCTGCCGTTCTCGATCCAGCTCAACAAGTTCATCGTCGACTACTACACGACCGGGATGCCGAAGCTGTTCGCGAGCGACATCGTCGTGATCGATCGCGAGACGGGCCAGAAGATCCCGGCGCGCGTCGAGGTCAACAAGCCGTTCACGTACAAGGGCGTGTCGATCTACCAGTCGAGCTTCCAGGACGGCGGCTCGCAGATGGAGATGACGGCCTACCCGATGACGGGCGGCAACGCGAAGACCTTCGCGGTGAAGGGCACGATCGGCAGCACGGCGCCGCTGCAGATGCCGGGCAGCGACGGCGACACGATCGAGTTCTCCGACTTCCGCGCGATCAACGTCGAGAACATGGCCGACGCGAACGGCAAGCCGGACGTGCGCGGCGTCGCGAAGACGGCGTCGCTGAAGGAAGCGTTCGACGAGCGGCTCGGTTCGGGCGCGAAGACGTCGAAGCCGGTGCAGCTCCACAACATCGGCCCGTCGGTGCAGTACAAGATTCGCGGCAAGGACGGCCAGGCGCGCGAATTCAACAACTACATGCTGCCCGTCGACATGGGCGGCACGCGCGTGTTCCTCGCCGGCGTGCGCGCGAGCCCGAACGATCCGTTCCGCTACATGCGGATTCCGGCCGACAGCCAGGATTCGATCGGCGAATGGATGCGCCTGCGCGCCGCGCTCGAGGATCCAGCCGTGCGTGCCGATGCCGCCGCGCGCTTCGCGCAGCGTTCGCTGCCGACGACCGAAGCGTCGCTGCGTGGCCGCCTGCAGGACAGCGCGTTCAAAGTGCTGACCCTTTTTGCGGCGAGCGACGACAGCATCGGCCGCGGCGCCGACGGCCAGCCGGTCGGCGGCTTCCAGGCGGTGGCGACCTTCATCGATCGTTCGGTGCCGAAGGCTGAGCAGGAGAAGGCGGCGAGCCTGCTGCTGCGCATGCTCGAGGGTTCGATGTGGGAGGTCTGGCAGATCGCGCGCGAGCGCGCCGGCGAGCCGGCTGCCCAACAGGGCGCCGACACGATCCGCTTCGTGCAGAACGCGATCAATGCGCTATCGGACAGCTTCTTGTATGGATCGCCGGTCTATTTGCAGCTTGACTCCTTCAAGCAGGTGCAAGCTTCGGTATTTCAGTTGACGCGCGCACCCGGCAAGAATCTGGTGTATCTTGGCAGCCTGCTGCTGGTCGCCGGCATCTTCTCGATGTTCTACGTGCGCGAGCGGCGCCTCTGGTTCTGGCTCAAGGATGCCGGTTCCGGCGTCGATGTGGTGATGGCGATGTCCACGGCCCGCAAGACCTTCGATTTCGAAAAAGAATTCGTGCAGACGCGCGACGCGGCCGGCGCCGCCTTGCGCGCCGCACCGCGCGACGCCGCGCCCGCCGGTGCGGCAGCGACTGCCCGTCCGCCTGCCGGCGGCGATTCCGAGAATTCCACCCGGTAACATCATGGATCTCACGCAAGTTTCCTCTTCCCGTTCGGGGCCGGTTCAGGCCCCGAATCCGGCGCCGTTGTTCGACGACCGTCCGTTCCTCGCGCGCCTGTCGGTCATCGACTGGCTGTTCGCACTGGCACTCGTGGTCGGCGCGGGCTATGCGTTCGTGCATTACAACGAACACATGAATTACTACGACAAGGCGGTGATGATCGGCACCGTGCCGGCGCTCGTCGTGCTCGGCTGGCGCTGGAAGCCCGCGCGGCTG
>NZ_QTQN01000047.1:0-44313 GCF_003853755.1 Burkholderia sp. Bp8984 | reverse complement strand
ATCGTGTGGGGCGCGGGCCCGTTCGCGTCGCACGATGCGCCGATTCCGCCCGCGATGCCGGACTGGTCGCCGGTGCGTGAGTATGGCGGCTACGGCGGTTGGGGCGCGACGCAGCGCAGCGGCGCACCGCTGCAACGCGCGGCGGCCGCCGCGATGTGTGGCTGCGCGAATGCATGCAACGTGCACCAGCATGCGCACGCGAGTGCGTGGGGCAGCACGCTGCCGACCTCGGACGCGAAGGGCTTCTGGGGCGCGTTCGGCTGTTCGTGCTGGGCGGTCTGACATGTCGACGACGATCGGCCGGTACAGCCCCGCGTGGATCCGTGTCCTGCTCGCGCAGCCGTGGGTCGGCGCGCTGGTCCGGCTTGCACTCGTTTCCGCCTTTCTGATCGGCGGCGTCGCGAAGGCGCTCGACTTCGACGGCGCGGTCGCGGAGCAGGCGCATTTCGGCCTGCATCCGCCTGCGCTATGGGCTGCACTGGCGATTGTCGTCGAGATCGGCGGTTCGCTGTGTGTGGTGTTTCGCCGCTTCACGTGGCTCGGCGCCGGCAGCCTCGGCGTGCTGACCGTCGTCGCGATGCTGGTGGCGAACGACTTCTGGAACCAGACGGGCGCAGCGCGCTTCATGGCGCTCAACGGTTTCTTCGAGCACTTGGGCCTGATTGCAGCGCTCGTCCTCGTCACGATGCTGGGCGATGCCCGGGATACGCAAGGGGACGGTCGCGCCTGAGGGCATGAGCCGCGCATTGCGACGGAACGCAGATTCGATCACCAGGCGGCTTTTCCCCGTTGCGCCTTTGAAAGAGGCGCAACGGGGATTCCTTTGCGCGACGCGTTGCAGGCGTGCGGCAATTGGGGGCACGCGTGGCGTTGCCCATCGTGCTCACCGGCGAAATCACTTTTGATCTGAAATCACGAATCGGCGGCCGATTCCGTCGCCAGCCTTGTCGGGCGGGGCCGCCGCGCGAACGGACCCTCCGGACGCGATATCCGCCCACCCTTCAGACCACGTTTTAGACCTCCAGGGACTCAACTGTGTCGAATTCCGTCTTGGACAGACTTAACCCGGCTGCCTAGACTGAACTCGCTTTCCCTCACCCCTGGAGAAAATGATGAGTCTCGAAGACACGCTGCCCGGTAACAAGATCCTTGGTTTCGGTACTGCCCCGCTCGGCAACATGTTCCGCAACATCCCGGACGCGGAAGCGGCGGCCACCGTCGAAGCGGCATGGCAACACGGCATCCGTTATTTCGATTCGGCCCCGTTCTACGGCGCCGGCCTCGCGGAAATCCGCCTCGGCGACGCGCTGGCGAATCACCCGCGTGACGAATACGTACTGAGCACCAAGGTCGGCCGCGTGATCCTCGACGAAGTCGAGGACGTGTCGGCGCGCGATCTCGGCGAGAAGGGCGGCCTGTTCGAACACGGCCGGCCGAACCGCATCGTCAACGACTACACGGCCGATGCGACGCTGCGTTCGATCGAGGACAGCCTGAAGCGTCTGCGCACCGACCGCCTCGACATCGTCTGGGTGCACGACATCGCACAGGACTTCTACGGCGACGAATGGCTCGCGCAGTTCGAAGTCGCGCGCAAGGGCGCATTCCGCGTGCTGAGCAAGCTGCGTGAAGAAGGCGTGATCAAGGCGTGGGGCCTCGGCGTGAACCGCGTCGAGCCGATCGAACTGGTGCTCGACCTCGCCGAACCGCAACCGGACGGCATGCTGCTCGCCGGCCGCTACACGCTGCTCGATCACGAGCGCGCGCTGCAACGCGTGATGCCGGCGGCTGCCGCGCAGAACGTCGGGATCGTCGTCGGCGGCCCGTACAGCTCGGGCGTACTCGCGGGCGGCACGCACTTCGAATACCAGAAGGCTTCGCCGGAAATCCTCGCGAAGGTCGAGCGCATCAAGGCGATCGCCGCGCGCTACGACGTGCCGATCAAGGCCGCCGCGCTGCAGTTCTCTATGTCGCATCCGGCCACCGTCGCGGTGATTCCGGGCGCGAGCCGTCCGGAGCGGATCGCGGAAGACCAGGCTGCGCTGAACGTGGTGATTCCGGCCGACTTCTGGCGCGAAATGCGTGAACAAGGTCTGATTGCGGCCAATGCGCCGCTGCCGACCGATCGTTGATCCGCAAAGGTGATGACATGGCACAGGCCAATGCAAGCATCGAGATCACGGCTTCGGCCGACACGGTCTGGACACTGATCGGCGGCTTCGGGTCGCTGCCCGACTGGCTGTCGTACATCCCGGCGAGCGAGCTGAGCGAAGGCGGTCGCGTGCGCAGCCTCGCGAACCCGGACGGCGACGCGATCGTCGAGCGGCTGGTCGCCTTCGACGACGCGGCACGCAGCTACACGTACGCGATCCTCGAAGCGCCGTTCCCGGTCGTGAACTATCGCTCCACGCTGCGCGTGCGCGAGAACGGCGCGAACGCGGCGACGGTCGAGTGGTCGGGCATGTTCACGCCGGATGGCGCGACCGACGACGAAGCGATCCGCCTCTTCCGCGGTATCTACGAGGACGGTCTTGCCGAGCTGGCGAAGCGGTTCACGGCGTGACGGTGTCGTGGCGTAGCGGCGCGATCGCGTGACGGTGTGACGATGTCGCGCGCGGTGAGCGGGTGCCGGTCGTGTCGGCACCCGCCGACGCCGTGCGTCGTGGCGGGTTTTCATCCGTGACGACGCGCGGCACCGGCGCCATCGCGCGTGCATCGTCAATCGTCGTATGAACGTGCCGAGCCGTCGTCGGCGTTGCGGTCGCACCGTTCGTCGTCCGGCCGCCGCGGCGGCATGCGATGGACGCGGAACCCGCCCGCATGCGGTGGCGGGGCAATGACCGATAACGCGCGGTTATACCGGTATCACATCCTGTCAATTGTCGCGCGGGGGCGGACTCCGTATGCTGGCCCATTGCGCGGCTTTCCGGCGCATTTCGGACGTGCGCGTCAGTCGGTGCGCCGCCGGCACGCGCTGCGCGGGCGCGCGCACGGCAGCGCCGGCGCGTGACCGTGCCGGCCGGCGCACGCGGCAGCACCCGAGCCCGGCATCGAGCGCACCGCCGCACGGATTCGAACCGCCCGGCCCACTCACGGCGACGCGACAGGCGCGTTGGCACGACAAACAACACACAACACACAACGCCTATGCGAGCCCGTGATCGCACGGCGTTCGCCCCCGATCCATCTACAGAGGAAACGAACATGACACTCGCAGGCAACCTGCTGATCGGCTCGCGCGCACGGCGCGGCACGAACGGCGACACATACGCGGTCGACGCATCCAGCGGCGAACGCATGGCGCCGGCCTTCGGCGGCGCGAGCAGCGTCGATCTCGATGAAGCATGCGCGCTCGCCTGGGCCGCGTTCGACACGTATCGCGAAACGCAACCCGAAGCGCGCGCGACGTTCCTCGAGACGATCGCGGCGAACATCCTCGCGCTCGGCGACGAACTGGTCGAGCGCTGCGTCGCGGAAACGGGCCTGCCGCGCGCCCGCGTCGAAGGCGAGCGCGGCCGAACGGTCGGCCAGCTGCGGATGTTCGCCGACGTGGTGCGCGCGGGCGACTACCTCGACGCGCGCATCGATCCGGCGCAGCCGGCACGCCAACCGGCGCCGCGTCCCGACCTGCGCCTGCGTCATATCGGCCTCGGGCCGGTCGCGGTGTTCGGCGCGAGCAATTTCCCGCTGGCATTCTCGGTCGCGGGCGGCGATACGGCGTCCGCGCTCGCGGCCGGCTGCCCGGTGATCGTGAAGGCGCACCCGGCGCATCCGGGCACGTCGGAACTGGTCGGGATCGCCGTGCAGCGGGCGGTGAAGACGTGCGGGATGCCGGAAGGCACGTTCTCGCTACTGTTCGACACCGGCCTCGAGATCGGCCAGGGGCTCGTGCGCGATCGGCGCATCAAGGCGGTCGGCTTCACCGGTTCGCGCCATGCCGGCACCGCGCTGATCGCACTTGCGAACGCGCGGCCCGAGCCGATCCCCGTGTACGCGGAGATGAGCAGCATCAATCCGGTGCTGCTGTTCCCGAACGCACTCGACGCGCGCGGCGACGCGATCGCGCAGCAGTTCGTGCAGTCGCTGACGCTCGGCGCCGGGCAGTTCTGCACGAATCCGGGGTTGATCCTCGCCGTGGACGGGCCGGCACTCGAGCGCTTTACCGCCGCGGCGGCGGAGCGTCTCGCCCAGGCCGCGGCGGCGACGATGCTCACGCCGGGTATTCATCAGGCCTTCGAGCGTTCGGTGGCCGCGCTCGCGCAGCATCCGCAGGTGCGCACCGTCGCGCGCGCGCATGCGCCGGCCGGCGCGAACCAGGGGCAGGGCGCGCTGTTCTCGACGAGCGCGGACGCGTTCCGCGAGTCGAAGGCGCTGCATGAGGAGATGTTCGGCGCGGCGTCGCTGATCGTCCGCTGTCCGGACCTCGAGACGATGCTCGATCTGATCGAGTCGCTGGAAGGGCAGCTGACGACGGCGCTCCATATCGACGAAGCCGACTACGCCGCCGCGCGCACGTTCCTGCCGGCGCTGGAGCGGCGCGCGGGCCGCGTGCTCGTCAACGGTTTCGGCACCGGCGTGGAAGTCGCGCATGCGATGGTGCACGGCGGCCCGTATCCGGCCACCGCGGACGGGCGTACGACGTCGGTCGGCAGTCTCGCGATCCGTCGTTTCCTGCGGCCGGTCTGCTATCAGGACATGCCGGAGGCGCTGCTGCCCGATGCGCTGAAGACCTCGAACCCGCTGGCGATCAACCGGCTGATGGACGGGAAGGTCACGCTCGCGAACTGACGCGCGAGCGGGGGGAAGCCGGCATCCGGTGTCGCGCATGCAATCGCATGCGGACCGCTGCCGGCGCGATCGATTTCAGCCGCATTCGTGTGCGGGGATGCGGACGGCACGATAGATTCTTTGTCTTTGCCGGCGATCGCGCCCCCCGTCACGTCACTTGACCGTCGCGACCACATCCTCGCCGGTCAGAATCTCGCGAAACACGCCGACCAGCGGCCGCAGGTTGACCTTGTGCCACGCGGCCCACAGCGGCGTGCGATAGCTGAACCACGGCAGCTCGCGCAGCACGACGCCTTCCGGCACCTGGTGACGCAGGCTCTGCTGGATCATCGTCACGCCGAGCCCGGCGGCGACGAGCCCGAGCGCCGCGAGCGGCTCGCTCGCCTCGACGGAAATATCCGGCGAGAAACCGGCCTTCGCGCACGCGGCGACGAACGCGCCGTGACGCGGCGCGCTTTCCTGCTGCGTGACCCCGATCCACGGCTGCGTCGCGAGATCGTCGGCCACAAGCGTCTTCTTCTTCGCGAGCGGATGGCCTTCGGGCAGCGCGAGCAGCATCGGGTCGTTCAGCACGCGCATCGATTCGAGTTCCGGATCGTCGGGCGCGGGCGGCTCGGTCACGAGCGCGATGTCGAGACTGCGCTCGCGCAGGCCTTCGAGCTGCGCGGCGGACGTGTAGTTGTACAGCGCGATGTGGACGGCCGGGCGGTCCGCGCGCAACGTCTTCAGTGCGCGCGGCAGCACGCCCGAGTGCGTGGCCGTTTCCAGGTAGCCGATGCAGAGCCCGCCTTCGTCGCCGCGGCCGAGCCGGCGCGCGAGCGATTCCAGCCGGTGCGCATGGCGCAGGAACGCCTGCGTCTCGCTGAGGAACGTGCGGCCGTCGCGTGTCAGACGAATACGCTGCTGGCTGCGCTCGAACAGCGTCAGCCCGAGCTTTTCCTCGAGCTGCGCGATCTGGCGGCTGAGCGGCGACTGCGAAATGTGCAGCCGTTCGGCGGCGCGGCCGACGTGTTCTTCCTCCGCGACCGCGATGAAATATTGAAGCTGACGGATGTCGAGCATATAAGACCTGGAGGGACTCAAGTTGGATGAATTATGTCTTGGATGGACATAACCATGCAACCCAGACTGGGCGCACTTTTCCGTGACCTGTGGAGAAATGCATGCGTCTCGACGACACACTGCCGGCCGACAACACGCTCGGTTTCGGCGCCGCCGCGCTCTGCAACATGTTCCGCGACATCCCCGACGACGAAGCTGCCGCGACCATCGAGACCGCATGGGCGGATCCGCAACTTCGACACCGCGCCGTCGTGCGGCACGAGGCTGGCCGAGTCGCGCTTGGGCGACGTGCTCGCCGGCCATCGACGCGACGACTACGTGATCAGCACGAAGGTCGGCCGCATCAAGGTGATCGCCGCGCGCTACGACATGCCGGTCAAGGCGGCCGCGCTGCAGTTCGTGCTCGCGCATCCCGCGGTCGCGTCGGTGATTCCCGGTGCGAGCCGTCCGGCGCGCATCGCGGAAGATGTCGACGCGCTGAACGCGACGATTCCGGCCGGCTTCTGGCGCGAGATGCGTGAGCAGGGGCTCGTCGCGGCGAACGCGCCGCTGCCGATCGATCGCTGATCGGGCCGGTCGACGCGAGTCGATAAAAAATGCCCGCGCAAGCGGGCATCGTCGGGACGGTGCGGTGCGGCGCGCCGTTCGGGCGCGCGCTTGGCCGTTCAATTAGAATCTCTAACAAAATGAACGGATGGGGCTGCCAACCTGCCGCACGCTCCGCTCACCACTTCGTTGTTTCGCTGACGACGAGACCACGGCATAACCGATACGCGATGGCGAATTGCGGTCACTGATCCAACTGCTGCGATATTTCGTGCGCGAATGACTGGTTTAGCACTTGCATGCCGTTGCGGTCGTCGCTAGCAAAGGCTACGTCTCGAACGCCTTTGTGGAGAGTATCCACCCTCCGCGTGCGCAGGCCGTCATCCCGCTTCGCTCGAACAGAAAAACCAAGCGTCGCTATAGCCGCGTGCTGTATCGGATGAGCTTTATCGATGATCGCTCTGCCCCTGAACAAGCCGCTTGACTTCCTCGATCACCTCGTCTGACAGCGTCTCGGGTACGCCCCAGTAATCGAAGATACCGCCATCCGCATGATTCTGTCCGCACGTCACAAATACGCCGGTGCCAAATCGATTCTTGAGATGGGTAGCCAGCCAGCCAACGAAGCCACTATTGTCTGCCCCTGCCGGGAAGTGGAATCGAAAGATGCCAAACTGTTCCTGGTGTGAACCGTCACTCGGCACAAGCTGACTCCACACGTTGTCGTCTCGCACCAAGGCAAGTGCGTCGGCCCGCACAGCGCTCGGGAATTGATCCAGCGGAAATTCAATGAACGTGTACGTGCCGGAGTAAATCCGTAGGCGTGCCTCGGTGATGACTCGTCGAAGGCGACGCTCAGTTTGTTCGACGGTCTCACGTGAAATATCAACCATGTCTACTCCGAGAATGAGGCGGTTACAGGTCAGATCATCAATGCAAGTAGAAACGAACTTCATCCTACCAGCATGTGACGCAATCACCGGCGAATAGTCGCCCGAACCGAGCGGACCGGATAACCCGACAACCCGCACAAATGTAAACAGACCCTGGAACTGCCCGGAGCAGGCGTTTGGCGGACAGACAGCTCGCTCAACATCACCCTGCACTCGAATCGTCGATCGCGGCCAGCGCCAGTCTTGTCATTCCGACTCCGATGGCGAGGCGACGAAGCGCATGCCAGCCAAGCCTTGGGGAGCCGGCTACTGCTGCATCACGGCGCCTGCGCTGGCACCGATGACAAACAACGTGCCGATACTTTGCAGCAGGGTCATGGGCTGCCCGAGTACCGCAAATCCGATCGCCGAGGCAATCGCAGGCTCGACGCTCATCAGGATGCCAAACGTCGACGCCGTCATGCGCCGTAACGCAATCATCTCCAGAACATAAGGCAAGAGCGGGACGAGCACGGCGAGACCGGCAGCGTCGATCAATTGCCCGGCCGGAAAATGCCCGCCGCTTTCTGCGAGGCCGAATGGCGCGGTCACGAGCGCCGCGACGATCAGCGACGTGGACAGGCCTTGCAAACCATCGAACAGCGACCCCACGCGCTTCATCATCAGGATGTAGGCGGCCCATCCGAGCGCCGAGCCCAGCGGGAATACGAGCGCCGCAACGGGCACGATCCACATGTCGTCCTGGCGCGCGAGCAGCACGATTCCTGCCAGGGCGAGCGCGGGCCACGCGAGCATCCGGATCTTGCGTACGCCGATGGTCGCGACGCACAGCGGCCCCAAGAAATTGATCGCGACCGCGAGCCCGAGTGGCACGCGCTTGACCGCCTCGAAGAAGCACAGTGTCATGCAGGCCATCGCACAGCCGAGCGCGATGGCGGCGATCCAGCGCTGCCGGGAATAGCGCCGGACGGGCGGGCGCACGATCACGGCCAGCGCGAAGGCGGCGAAGCACAGGCGCAGCCAGGTCGTGCTGAACGTTCCGTACTCGATCATCGCGGGCCGCGACAGCGCAGCGCCGAGCTGGACGCTGCACATCGACACCACGGCGAACCCGGGCGCCAGAGCCGCTTGGAAGCGTCGTGTCCGCGACGCGCCAAACGACGCATTCGCCGTGAACTCGTCGCGCGCAACCGGTGTGGAAGCGGTCGTGTGCCGGCCGGCCCGGATGCTTCCGGTTTCTTCGTTCATGCAGTACTCCATGATGGCGATGCGGCGATGGTAACCACGCATGTTCGTTTGGTATAAGCTCGAATTTTTTATGGGCGCTTCAAGAATATTTATGGCTCGGGATCTCGACAGCGGCTTGTTGCGCACCTTTCTGATCGTGGTCGAAACCGGTAGCGTGAGCGAGGCGGCGCAGGCGCTGCATCGCACGCAGGCCGCCGTCAGCATGGCATTGCGCCGGCTGGAAGAATCGGTCGGGCAGCGCCTGCTCGAACGTTCGCCACGCGGCATCAAGCCGACAGCGGCGGGCAGCGTGCTGCTGCCTTACGCGCAGCGCATGCTCGACATCGGGATCGCGGCGCGCGCTGCGCTGAATGCAGGTGAGATTTCAGGGACGGTCCGGCTCGGCCTCCTCGAGGACATCGCTGTTGGCCATCTGCCGCACACGCTGCGTGATTTTGGCGCGTCGTTCCCGAATGTCGCCGTGGAGATCGTCGTCGATTCGAGCAAGGCGCTGTCGCAGGATTTCATGAATGGCTCGCTCGATTTCGCGATCATCGACCCGACGTTCATCCATGCGGAACCGCTCGTGCGGTGGCAGCATCCGCTGTTCTGGGCGGCTGGCCTTGCGTATGACGGAGATGTCCGCCACGGTCCATTGCCGTTCGTCGCATTCGGCGGTGCGTGCCCGTGGCAAGACAGGCTGTATGCGTCATTGCGCGATGCTCGGGTCGCATGGAAAGTCATCTGCACGAGCACGAGCCTGGCCGCCATTCAATCCGCAGTCGAAGCAGGGCTGGGGGTCACGGTCCTGCTCGAATGGAACGTCCGGCGCGATTCGATGCGCGTGCTCGATCCGGCTGCCACCGGATTGCCGCACCCGCCATCTGCGGAATTCGGCTTGTTCAGCCGTGCGGATGGCAGCGATCGCATGTCGGCGGTACAGGCCTTGCAGCGCTTTCTCCTTCGCGAGTTGCGCGATGCCGCAACGCTCCAGGAAGCGCTCACACAATGAGTCTTGAAGCCGTCGCCGGCAGTTGATGCAAGCGGCGATCTTCATGAACGCTTCGTGGATCGCCGCGAGGCGCTCGAACCGGATGTGCAGTCGCCCGAAGTTGTGCAGCCAGGCTGTTGCCAGTCGCGCGGTCTGCGCCAGCAGCTCATGCCCGAGCCGCAGCCCGTTTCCTGCGGAAGCATCTTCCAGGAAATGCCGGACTGCGGCACGAACCCAACGGCATCGCGAACGCGGCGCTGCTGCGTTCGTGATCGACTTCAACCGCTCCGCGTGCCCGACGCTCTACCGCGACATCGCGGCGGCGTTCGGCCGCGTTCTCGCCGATCAAGTAGGCAGCGGCTGCTGTAGCGTCTCGACGAGCATGCGCGCACCGGGTGTCAGGTGCGCGAAGGTGCGGGCCACCACGCCGAACGGCTCGTCGAGCGCGGGGATCGCGACCGGCAGGCACGCGACGAGGCCGAAGCGTTCGCCGAACTCGGCGACTTCGCGCGGAATCACCGCGACCAGTTCCGGGTTCGCCTGCAGCAGCGTCAGCGTCGCGAACGTCGACGCCGTCTCGATCGGATAGCCCGGCACCTCGATGCCGGCATCCGCGAGCGCGCGTTCGAGCGCGAGCCGCATCGGCGTGTTGACCGGATACGCGACCCATTCCGCGTCGGCGAGATCGCGCAGCGTCAGCGCGTCGCGTTCGGCCAGCGCATGCGTGCGCGCGGTCACGACCGCGAGCGGTTCGGACTGCAGCGGGATATGGTCGTAGGCTCCCGGGCGCCGGTTGTTGCCGTTGCGGCAGATCGCGAGATCGATGCGGCCGTCGTCGATCAGGGCGAGCAGGCTCGCGCTGGTGCCTTCGACGATCTCGACCGACAGGTGCGGCTGGCGGCGGCGCAGGTCGGTCAGCGCGCGCGTGAGCAGCGGCACCGCGCCCATGACCACGCCGACGGCCAGATGGCCGCCATGCCCCTGCGTGATCGCGAGCACTTCGGTATGCAGGTGTTCGAGGTCGCTGTAGATGAGGCGCGCATAGCGCGTGACGCAGCGGCCGAGGTCGTTCGCGACGAGGCCTTTCGGTTGCCGCTCGAACAGCGGCATGCCGAGGATGTCCTCGATCTCGCGCAGCACCTTGGTCGCACCGGGTTGCGATATCGCGATTTCTTCGGCGGCCTTGTGCAGCGAGCCGTGGTTTTCGAGCGCGATAAGCAGCTTGAGCTGCTTCAGGCGAAGGCGCGACGCGATGTTCGCGAGAGAGGGAACGGCCAGCGGTTTCATGGCGTCGACCAAACCGAAAGCGGCGATTATAGCCCTGCCGGGCGGAAAACGATCTTGAGGATCGCCAATGCAGAACCGGTCAGCGCGCGTGCGGTGAAGCGGCCCCGCACGCGACGCGGCCCGTGATGTTCGTCGTCAATTACCGTACATGTCGAAGTCGAAGTATTTCGACTGGATCCGGTTGTACGTGCCGTCGCCGTGGATCTGCGGGAGGTATTTGCGCGGATGCGGGATCGGCGCGACGCATGAGCGGGGAGAGCGGGGGCGCGGATTGCGATCGCGCCGCACCGATTGGGCGTTATCCGTCGATCATGCATGGCCCAAATCGCAATGCAGGCAGGTGTTTGCCCACACGTAGCGGAGTGTTCGGCGTGTTGCGGTTGCTCGGGCGAGCACACAAGCGAGCGTAGGGTGCCACTACGCTCGCTTCAGCGCTCCTTGCGAGCGGCTTCATCGACGCGATGACGTGCATTGCCGAAGCACATGATCGGCGCTCGATGAGCGTGTTGCCGCTGATCGAGCCGCGGCGTTATCCGGAATGGTTCATTCCTGAATCAGGAATCGATTCCGGTTCTTGGCATCCTTGATCCATGCGGGCGCGCGGCCACGGCCCGACCAGGTTGCGCCAGTCTTGGGATCGCGATACTTCGCATTCACGGTCGACGGCTTTTTTGCCGCCGCTCGATCCCGACGAACACCGAAGATGTCTTTTTCGGTAATTCCGTACTCCGCGACCTTGGTACGGATGTCTTCGATTACAGCCTGGAGCTCGGTGAGACGGGCGGTTTCCGCTTTCTCCGCCAGTGCGTCCATTTGAGCCTTCAGTTCCTTGTATGTAGCCATGCTTTCCTCCGCGGGTTGTACTGCAAACATGATATGCGGCTTTTTGCCGAAATGATAATGATTGGCTATGCCTAATTCGCCAAGTTTAAAGCAAATTGAACTTTGGATCTCCCTTGCCTTCGGCGCGAGGAACTGTCCGGCTATCGAATTCTATTTTCATATGATGTGAGTTTCGCTGCCGATCGCACTGCCTACGACTGGAAATCGGCGATGAATCCGTTTGCCATCGTGTTTGGCGAGCGATTCACGCCATCGTCGCGACAAGCAGGTCGGTCATGAGTGTCACCAAAAGCGGCTCGGGACCGGAAGGCTGCTACAACATAGTTACCGAATGGCAACGGAAAGCCGGCAATAACGTCGCGAAACGAAAGATGATCTAAAGAGGACACCTGGTTTATGAACTCCGCCAAAGGCAGCGGGGCCGCTGCGCTTACTCGAACGGCGGACTTTCGTGCTCTGTTGGCGAAATTGCTTTACGAACGGGGCCCGGATTTCGCGCTCAAGGTTCTTGTGGTGACCACGACGCCGGGTTGGGAAGAAAACAGACGAGCGCAAATTTGCGACATCCTTTCAGATGAGGCGAGGCTTGCGGTTATTCAGCGTATGGCGGCAGCGCAGCAGCCTGAAATCGTAGACCAGACAGCGTCCACAACGGTGATTGACGAAATTGCGAGATTTGCTCTGGAATTCCGGATCGAGTCGAAGCGTTTAAGGCAGGGTGCGGCGAAAACGCTCCGTACGAGGATCTTATCTTCCGCCGGCGATCGATTACCTCGCTGTCAGACCGCGTGATCAACCGCTTTTCCCGTGCGTTTTCGCAGCCACGTTGCGGCCGATGATCGTCCGAGAGGGCGGGCATACCCTACATCAGGTAGCAGGACGGGCTCGGCGGAAAGCTTCCGCCGAGCCCGTCCTCGCCGTTCATGTACTCGGCGCGTCACGCGATCGAGCGCGAGGAACGCGCGGCACCTCCCGCGCGCGGGCGGGACGATCGTACGCGTTGCCGCTCGAGTTCGGACTCGTGCTTGCGCTCGTGCACACGCTCAGGCTCAGGCGAGCGCGGCATCCGTGGTGCGGGAGGCCGACACGCCGGCCCCGCTGGACGAAGACGTACCCGCCAGCGCAGCGCCGGCCAGACGCCGATAGCGCGCGAGCGCCCACAGCGGGAAGTACGCGGTATAGCCGTGATACTTCAGGTAGAAGATGCGCGGAAAGCCCGGCGCATTGTGCGAGCGGTGCCACCAGAAGCCGTCGTCCTGCTGCACCGATTGCAGATACGCGATGCCGCGTTTCACCGAGTCGGATTCGCAGTCGCCGAACGCCATCTGCGCGAGCAGCGCCCACGCGGTGAAGTTCGACGTGCTTTCGCCCGCATTGGTGCCGGCGAGCGCCGGGTCGATGTAGCTGTCGTTCGTCTCGCCCCAGCCGCCGTCCGCGTGCTGACGCGCGCGCAGCCAGGCCAGCGCGCGGGCGATGTACGGCTGCGCGGGGTCTTCGCCCGCGAGCGCGAGCCCGGCCAGCGCGCTCCACGTGCCGTAGATGTAGTTCGTGCCCCAGCGGCCCCACCAGCTGCCGTCGGGCTGCTGCGTGCGCTTCACGTAGTCGATCGCGCGCGCGAGCGACGCGCGGTCGGCCGCGCGCTTCGTGACACCGAAGCACAGCAGCACGCGGCCCGATACATCCTCGGTCGGCGGATCGAGCAGCGCGCCGTGATCGGCGAACGGGATCGCGTTCAGGTACATGCGGTCGCAGTCGGCGTCGAACGCCGCGAAGCCGCCGTTGCGCGATTGCAGCCCGCGCATCCAGTCGAGTGCGCGTGCGACGCGCGCCGCATACGGGTGCGAGCCATCCGCGTTGCGGTGCGTGCGGCCACGGCGGTCGAGCATCGCGGTGACGACCGCGGTGTCGTCGATGTCGGGGTAGTACGGGTTCGCATACTGGAACGCCCAGCCGCCCGGTTGCGTGTCGGCCGGCGCGTTCTCGATCCAGTCGCCGCGCAGGTCGTTCACCTGGCGCTCGGCGAGCCAGTCGTATGCGCGGGCGATGCGTGCGTCGAGTTCATTCAGTGAGCCTGCCGGCTCGCCGGCGTCGGGCGCGGCCACGCCACGCGCCTGCTCGAGCGCCATCGTGCTCCACGCGGTGTCCCATACCGGCGACAGGCACGGCTGGCAGTACACGCTGCCGTCGGGCCGCGTGACCAGCAGCTTTTCGAGCGCGTTCTCGCAGTCGCGGCGCAGCGGATGATCGTCCGGGTAGCCGAGCACGTCCATCATCTGGTAGCTGTACACGATTGGCGGAAAGATCCCGCCGAGCCCGTCCTCGCCGTTCATGCGCTCCGCGCACCACGCTTCCGCATGCCGGATCGCACGTTGCCGCAGGCGTTTCGGCAGCAGCGGCTCCACGTGACGCACCACGCGATCGAGCGCGAGGAACGCGCGGCGCATCCCGCGCGCGGGCGGAAAGTATTGGCGTTCCTGGTCGGGCGGCGTGACGAACAGCTCGGGGATCGCGATGTTGCGCGGGTTGCGCGCACGCGCCTTCAGCGAGCACAGCACGAGCAGCGGCACCATCGTCGTACGTGCCCAGTACGCGACCTTGTACATCGAGATCGGCACCCACTTCGGGAACAGCACGAATTCGACCGGCATGAACGGCGCCGCGCGCCACGGCACCTGGCCGAAGGTCGCGAGCAGGATGCGCGTGAACACGTTCGCGCGTGCCGCGCCGCCGAGCTTCAGGATCGCGTCGCGCGCGCGGACCATGTGCCGCGCCTGCTCGCTGTCACCGGCGGCCTTCAGCGCGAAGTACGCCTTCACGCTGCACGACACGTCCGGATCGCCGTCGACGTACAGATCCCACCCGCCATGCGTGTCGAGCCGCTGGATCGCGCGCAGGTAGCGCGCCATCTGCTCCTGGCGCGCGTCGTCGATCTTGTCCATGAAATGCATCATCAGGATGTATTCCGCGGTGATCGTCGCGTCGGATTCGAGTTCGAAACACCAGCTGCCGTCGGGCTGCTGAAGACGCATCAGCGCGTCGCGGCCGCGGGCGATCGCGGTGTCGAGCGCGGACCAGGAGGAGGGGGCGGGTTTATTCATGCGGCGGATCATACCATCCAGCCGGAATGTTTATCTCGAGACCGCGGGTGCTAACATCGCCGCCATGAAGAAACGCCCCGAACCCGCTTTGCACGACATCCCCGCGCCCGTCGACACGGCCGAACCGGCCGGCCCGCAGGCGTCCGGCGCACCGGCTGTGCCCGGTTCTGCGCCTGATTCCGCGCCCGTCGCCGGCGTGCGGCGTAAAAAGGCGCCGGAACAGGTGCGCGCGCAACTGCTGGAAGCCGCGTCGGAAATCGCGACCCATCATGGCGTGGCCGCGTTGACGCTCGACGCGGTCGCCGAGCGTGCAGGCGTGACGAAAGGTGCGCTGCAGTATCACTTCGCGAACAAGCAGGGCTTGCTCGACGCGCTGTTCGGGCAGGCGACCGAGCGCTTCGCGACGCAGATGGCCGCACGCCGCGCGGCCGATTCGCACGGCGACGGCGCGGCGGCGCGCGCATATCTGCATGCGGTGCTCGACACCTCGCAGCCGGCCGCGAGCACCGACGTGCTGCGCGTGCTGGTCGCGTCGATGATCACCGAGCAGGAGACGCGTGCGCGCTGGTCGGTGCCGATGCGCGAGTGGACGCGGCCGGACCCGGTGCCGCTCGAACGGGCGGCGACGCTGATGATCTGCCGGCTCGCGGCCGACGGGCTGTGGATCTCGGAGCTGCTCGACAGCGTGGAGATCTCGGCGGAACTGCGCGCGGAGATCGTCCGGCAACTCGACCGGATGACCGCGGCCGAGCCGGCGGGCACCGGCAAGATCAAGGGTGAGCGCGGCCGGCGCCGCTGAGTATTCGGTCGCCGGACAGCGCGACGAGATCGGCATACGCCGCACGCCCGTCTTCGCGAAGACCGCCTTGCTCTGGCTGAGCACGGTGCGAATCTGTACGCCGTTGCATGCCGCGTGCTCGGCCGGCGCCAGGCCGCCGGCTATGCCGGTCGCGACTGCCGGTTGCGCGCGGGTGAGCGAGAACGGACGCCGGTGCCGGTGCGCGCGTCGCGCACGAAGCAGTTCGCCGCTCGCGCGTCGGCGAGCGCCATGAGGGCCTCGAGCGCGACGTCCCATGTTCGCGATCGACGGCGGCCGTGCAGAGCGCCGCGATCGACTCGTCGGCCGCGCAAATCCTCGCGTCCCCGTTCCCCGTTTGCCGCACGCGCTACGTTGCGCGTGTTGCCGCATCGCGTTCGCCGGATCTGGCATGCCGGCGTGTCGCACGGATGCGGTGCGATCGACTTCTGCAGGCATCCTCAATTTTGGGGATGCCATCGTGAGGCGGAGTGTCTACGATCGGCAACGAAGAGAGGGGCCGTGGACGTGACGCGTGCGGTACGACATCGATCCGACGATATGAAGAAAATCGTCGTGCTGCCGGGTGTTTTTCTGACATACGACGCGCGTACCGTGAAGCGAAACGAGGACGACGCGTCGAGCAAAAGGACCATGCGGCGACGCGCCGATGAAGACAGGCCGGGTGCTCTGTTTCGGGGAGTGGCAAGCACATGCTGACGAGAGACTATGTGGAGCGCGAGCTCTCTCATATCGAGAGAATGGTCGCGCTGCTGGAAAGCGATACCGATACCGGCGCGGCGGTGATGCCGGTTGCGATGCGCGTGAGTCACCCGAGTTACTGGCGCGAGCGGATCGAGGCGCTGCTGGCGATCCCCGGCATGCCGCGCCATCTGACGAAGCTCGGCAATGCGCTGCTCGCGAGGATCGACGGGATGGAGTCGCGGCCGGCGCCGGCGAAGCCCTGAACGGATGGACGCGCGCGGCCCGGGACGTGCCGCGCCCGCCCGCCTGTATCCATTATCGAGATAGTCCATATTCCGGATATCGCGTTGCGGGATAGCACTCGTCGCCGCCACACTTGCGCAAAATCAATCCCAACCGGAGACATTCATGCGTACGCAAGTCGGCATCATCGGCGCTGGGCCCGCGGGCCTGCTGCTTTCCCATCTTCTTCATCTGCGCGGTATCGAGTCGGTCGTGCTCGAGTCGCGCAGCCGCGAACAGATCGAATCCACCATCCGCGCCGGCGTGCTCGAACAGGGCACGATGGACGTACTGACCGAATCGGGCGTCGGCGACCGGATGAAGGCGGAAGGCGCACTGCATCACGGGTTCGAACTGGCATTCGAAGGCAAGCGCCGCCGCATCGATTTGACCGAACTGACCGGCAAGGCGATCACCGTCTATGCGCAGCACGAGGTGCTGAAGGATCTCGTGGCCGCGCGCGTGGCGGCCGGCGGCGCGCTGTACTTCAACGTGTCCGGGACGACGATTGCCGGCATCGAGACCGATGCGCCGTCGATCCGCTTCGTGCACGACGGCGTCGAACAGACGCTCGACTGCGACTTCGTGATCGGCTGCGACGGCTCGCAGGGCGTGTCGCGCACGATGATCCCCGCCGCCTTGCGGCAGGACTACGAGCGCGTGTTTCCGTTCGGCTGGTTCGGCATTCTCGTGGAGGCGCCGCCGTCGTCGGACGAGCTGATCTATGCGCGCCACGAACGCGGCTTCGCGCTCGTCAGCACGCGCTCGCCGAACGTGCAGCGCATGTATTTCCAGTGCGACCCGAAGGATTCCGTCGACCAATGGTCCGACGATCGCATCTGGGCCGAGATGCACGCGCGCGTCGACTCCGCCGATGGCCGGCAGGTCGTGGAAGGGCGGATTTTCCAGAAGAACATCGTCGGCATGCGCAGCTTCGTGTCGACCACGATGCAGCACGGCCGCCTGTTCCTCGCCGGCGACGCCGCGCACATCGTGCCGCCGACCGGCGCGAAGGGCCTCAACCTCGCGGTGTCGGACGTGCGCATCCTGACGTCCGCGCTGCAGGCGTTCTACGACGAAGCGCGCACCGACCTGCTCGACGCGTACAGCGAAACCGCGCTGCGCCGGATCTGGCGCGCCGAACACTTCTCGTACTGGATGACGCGCATGATGCATCGTCTCGACGACGCGTCGCCGTTCGAGCAGCGTTTGCAGGTGGCCGAACTCGAGCACGTGACGACGTCGCGCACGGCGGCGATGGCGATGGCCGAAAATTACGTCGGCGCGGTCGCGGTCTGACGCGCGGCGATCGAGCGGGCTGTTGCGGTCGCGGCTTTCGGGAGCCGCGACCGCGCGCATCGCCCGCACCGCGCCCGTTTACGAGCGGCCCGGCATCAGGTCGCGATGGGCCGCTTCCCTGAACTCGCCCGGCGTCAGGCCGGTCTGCTTGCGGAAATAGCGGCTGAAATACGCGCTGTCCGCAAACCCCATCTCGTGCGCGATCTGCTTCACGCTCAGATTCGAATAAACCAGATCGCGCTGCGCTTCGCGAATCAGATGCGCGTTGACGACCGCCGTCGTCGAGATGCCCAACTCCTCCCGGCACACGCGCGCAAGCTGCGCGGCCGTCACGCCGAGCCGGTCCGCATAGAATTCCACCGGCCGATGCTCGCGAAAATGCGTGTCGATCAGTTCGCGAAAACGCCGCAGCAACGTGGCGCGCCGATCGGTGCCGGCATGCGACGGCGCGGCCGCGAGATCGCTCAGGCGCGCGACATGCACGATCAACGCCACCAGCAACGCCATCCCGGCCGCGCCGCGTCCGCGTGAGGTGCTGCGGAATTCCTGTTCTAGCAACGCGAACAGCGGCATCAGCATCGACGCGCTCGCGTCCGGCTCCTTGACCGGAATCACCGCCGCGCGTTGCAGGATCGACAGCGCGCCCGGCGCGGCGGTCTTGACCAGCGTTTCGAGCGCGCGCTGCACGACCGTGATCACGAGGCCGTCGATCTGTGGCGAGAACTCGAACGCATGGACCGTCTGCGCGGGCAGCACCACGAGGCACGGCGGCGCGAACGTGTGCTTCCCGCTCTCGATCACGACATGCCCCTGCCCGCCGCGGATGTACAAAATCTGCAATAGCGCATCGTGACGGTGCGCGGCGATATGCCAGTCGTTCGGCTGGCTGCGCTCCGGTATCCATTCGAAGTTGAACGCGTCGTACCAGGGCGGACGCGCCGATTCGCCATACAGATCGTAGTTAGGGATTCTCCTCATGCCGCACGGCCTCCTGTGTACAAATTGTCCTGTTGCTTGCGGCGTTTGTCCAATTTTCGCGCGATGCGCGCTTCTATACTTTTCCCATCGACGTAGCGCTTGCCACTGACGCAGCGCGCGACGTTCGGGCAGCGTGTGCCGGATCGAGCCGGATCTCTCAAGCTCATTTCAAGAGGATACCTAATGATATCGCAAGCGAACAATCAACAGCAGGACTGGCTTCGTCTCGACGGGCAGGTTTGCGTCGTGACGGGGGCCGCGGGCGGCATCGGCGCGTCGATCGTCGAAACGTTCGTGGCGGCCGGCGCGCGGGTCGCGCTGCTCGACCGCGACGCGGACGGCACCATCGCGATCGCCGAGCGGCTGCGCGCGGCCGGCGGCAACGTCGTCGCGATCGGCTGCGATATCGGCGACGCCGCCAGCGTGACCCAGGCCGCCGAACGCGTGGAGCGCGACCTCGGTCCCGCCGACGTGCTCGTGAACAACGCCGGCCTGTTGCGTGCCGGCGGCATCGAGACCATCGACCTAGACGCATGGAACGCGATGCTGCAGGTCAATCTCACGGGCTACATGTTGTGTTCGCAAGCGTTCGGGCGCGCGATGCTCGCGCGCGGCTCGGGTGTGCTGGTACATGTCGCGTCGATCGCGGCGCGCCACCCGCAGACGTACAGCGGCGCCTACAGCGCGAGCAAGGCGGCGGTCGCGATGCTCGCGCGGCAACTGGCGGCGGAGTGGGGGCCGCGCGGCATCCGCAGCAATACCGTGTGCCCGGGAATGATCCGCACGCCGCTGTCCGAGTCGTTCTATGCGAGCGGCGACATCGAGGCGCGCCGCAGCGCGATGACCGCGAACCGCCGCATCGGCCGGCCCGACGACATCGCGAACGTCGTCGCGTTTCTCGCGAGCCCGCGTGCGGCATACGTGAATGGCGCGGAACTGGTGGTCGACGGCGGCCTCGACGCGATGCTGATGGATCTCGTGCCGCGGCCCGGCTACGACGCCGGTGCCGGCGCACGCTGATTCGGTGACCTTGCCGCGCTGGACGCACGGCGCGCAGCACGAGCCCGGCGACGCACATTTATTCAAGAGATGGAGGAAGACATGATGAACGACCAGCAGCGTTCGAAGCACGTCACGTGCGATCTGCTAGTGATCGGATCGGGAGCGGGCGGCCTGTCCACCGCCATTACCGCGCGCAAGGCGGGGCTCGACGTGATCGTCGTCGAGAAGGAAGCGTGCTTCGGCGGCACGACCGCATTTTCCGGCGGCGTGCTGTGGATTCCCGGCAATCGCCATGCGCGCGCAAACGACGTGCAGGATACGCGCGAAGCGGCCCGCACGTATCTGCGCGGCGAGACGGGCGCGTTCTACGACGATGCGGCGATCGACGCATTTCTCGAGCACGGCCCGCACATGCTCGATTTCTTCGAGCGCGAGACGGACGTGAAATTCGTGCCGACGCTGTATCCCGACTATCACCCGGACATGCCCGGCGGCGTCGACATCGGCCGCTCGGTCGTCGCCGCGCCGTACGATGCGCGCGGGCTGGGGCGCGATCTCGAGCGCCTGCGTCCGCCGCTGAAGACGATCACGTTCATCGGGATGATGTTCAATTCGTCGAATGCGGACCTGAAGCACTTCTTCAACGCGACGCGCTCGCTTCGGTCGGCGTGGTACGTGACGAAGCGGCTTGCCGCGCATCTGAAGGATCTCGCGCTGTACCGGCGCGGCGTGCAGATCACGAGCGGCAACGCGCTCGCCGCGCGCCTCGCGAAGTCCGCGCTGGATCTCGGCATTCCGATCCTGACGAACACGCCCGCACGCGAACTCGTCGCGGACGGCGCGCGCATCGCCGGCGCAACGGTCGGGGCCGACGGCGCGACGTATCGCATCACCGCACGCCGCGCAGTCGTGCTCGCGAGCGGCGGCTTCTCGCACGACGTCGCACGCATCGCGCGTGCTTATCCGCACGTTGCGCGCGGCGGCGAGCATGTATCGCCGGTGCCGGCCGGCAACACCGGCGACGGCGCGACGCTCGCCGAGCGCGCGGGCGGCCGCGTCGAGATCCGCTATCCGCAACCGGCCGCATGGATGCCCGTCTCGCGCGTGCCGCTCGGCGACGGCCGCTTCGGTGTGTTTCCGCATCTGCTCGATCGCTACAAGCCCGGCGTCATCGGCGTGACCCGCCGCGGCACGCGTTTCACGAACGAATCGAATTCGTATCACGACGTCGGCGCCGCGATGATCGCAGCATGTCAAGGCGAGACCGAGACGGCGATGTGGCTCGTGTGCGATCACGCGACGATCCGCAAATACGGGCTCGGCTTCGCGAAACCCGCACCCGTGCCGCTCGGGCCGCTGCTGCGCGACGGCTATCTCGTGCAGGGGCGCACGCTGGCCGAACTCGCGCAGCGCGCCGGCCTCGATGCGGCGAATCTGGAAGCGACCGTGCGACGCTACAACCGCGATGCCGCGCGCGGCGAGGATCCCGAATTCGGCCGCGGCACGACGTCGTTCAACCGTTATCTCGGCGACGCCGACCATCGTCCGAATCCGTGCGTGGCGCCGCTCGGCGACGGGCCGTATTACGCGCTGAAGGTCGTGATGGGTGACCTCGGCACCTTCGACGGCATCCGGACCAACGTGGTCGGCCAGGTGCTCGCCGCCGACGACCGGCCGATCGCCGGCCTGTATGCGGTCGGCAACGATCGCGCCAGCATCATGGGCGGCAACTATCCGGGCGCGGGGATCACGCTCGGGCCGATCATGACGTTCGGCTATCTGAGCGCACGCCATATCGCGGGGCTGGCCGATCTAGGCGACCAGACCGACCTTCGTGACCGACTCGATCTTGCCGAGCCGACACCACCCGCCACCGCGCGCGCGACCGCCTGAACCCGGAGCCGACCATGACTACCGCTAAATCCTTCATCGACCATCGCATCTATACGATCCGCCCGCGCGGCATGGCGGAGTTCATCGAGATCTTCGACCGGCTCGCGATGCCGATCCAGGTCAAGTATCTCGGCGCGCCCGTCGGCTTCTACATGAGCGACATCGGCGCGTTGAACCAGGTCGTCCATCTGTGGGGCTACGACAGCATCGCCGACTACGACGCGCGGCGCACCGCGCGCGATGCCGATCCGGACTGGCCCGCGTATCTGCAGGCGTCCGGCCACCTGATCGTCGCGCAGGAGAGCCGCATCATCCGCCGCGTCGAGTTCCCGAGCCTCGCGTACCTGACGCGCTGAGCCGATGACGATGAAACCCGGACCCGACACGGACGACACCCCGCGCGCGGGGCGATCGTCACGGGCGGCGCGGACGGCATCGGCCGGGCATGCGCGATGCGGTTGGCCGCCACGGGCTGCCGCGTCGCGATCGCCGGCCTGCAAGGGCGCCGGGTTCACGACGAAACCATGACCATGAACAGGTCCGCGCGCGGGCGGTGCATCGGCACCGTCGTGCGACCGGACCGAAGGAGACATACGATGAAAACCCCCCCGCGTACGCTCGACGTGCAGTCGTTCATCGACGCCGAGCGCTTTTCCCCTTGTCAGTGGCTGATCCTGATCCTGTGCTTCCTGGTCGTGGCCGCCGACGGCTACGACACGGCCGCGATCGGCTTCATCGCGCCCGCGCTGACGCACGACTGGGGCATCGCGCGCAGCGCGCTCGGCCCGGTGATGAGCGCGGCGCTGGCCGGGCTCGGCATCGGCGCACTCGCCGCCGGCCCGTGCGCGGACAGGCTCGGCCGCAAGACCGTGCTCGTGCTGTCGGTTGTGTGCTTCGGCGCGTGGAGCATGGTGTCCGCGCATGCGCAGTCGATCGAAGCGTTGACTGCATTCCGCTTCCTGACCGGGCTCGGCCTGGGCGCGGCGATGCCGAACGCCGTCACGCTGATGTCGGAGTACGCGCCCGCCCGGATCCGCGGTGTGGCCGTCAACGCGATGTTCTGCGGTTTCTCGTGCGGGCTCGCGGTGGGCGGCGTCACGTCCGCGTGGCTGATTCCGCAGTTCGGCTGGCAAAGCGTGCTGACCGCGGGCGGCATCGGGCCGCTCGCGCTGGCGGTCGCGCTCGTGATGCTGCTGCCCGAGTCCGCGCAGTATCTCGCGGCGCGACCGGGCACGCATGCGCGCATCGCGCGCATCCTCGCGCGGATCGCACCGCGCGAGCGCTTCGACGACTGCACGTTCGTGGCCGCCGGCGCGCGAGCGCAAACGGGCGGGGCGTCCGCGCTCGCGCAGGTCGTATCCGCGCAGTTCCGTTCGCGCACGCTGATGCTGTGGGCGGCCTATTTCATGGGACTGCTGATCTATTACCTGCTGACCAACTGGATGCCGACGCTGCTTCGCGACGCCGGTTTCAGCGCCGAAGGCGGCGCGCTGATGACGTCGTTGTTCCCGCTCGGCGGCGTGCTCGGCAACCTCGGCGCCGGATGGCTGATGGATCGCTTCAACCCGAACCGGACGATCGTGTGCGCGTATGCGCTGGCGGCGCTACTGGTGCTCGCCGCGAGCCGCACGATCGGGCATGCCGCGTGGCTCGGCACGTTGATCTTCCTGTGCGGCACCGTGGTGACGAGCGCGGTGACGTCGATGTCGGCCTATGCGGCGAGCCTGTATCCGACACGCTGCCGTGCGACGGGCGTGGCCTGGATGCTCGGCATCGGCCGAATCGGCGGCGTGGCCGGCGCGTTCGCCGGCGCGATGCTGATGGGGCTCGGCTGGCACTTCGGCGACGTGTTCAGCCTGCTTGCGGTGCCGGCGCTCTGCGCGGCCGGGGCGGTGTACGCGATCGGCCGTTGCCGCACGGAAATCACGGAACAGGAGCGCGCGAGCGGCGCGGCCGCGCAGCAGCACTGATTCGGCAGGTGCGCGATTGCAGCGCACAGCGCGAATGAAAAAAGCCACGGAGTGCTCCGTGGCTTTTCGTTTTCGTCACGCAGCCGTTTCATGGCTGCGTATCGAACGGTTTCGTGCGAACGCGCTTACGCGATGCTCTTCGACCAGTTCGCATACCAGTTGCGGAACAGCGTGTACTGCGCTTCCGCGTAGTTGCGCTGCGCGTCGCTCAGGGCGTCGGTTTCGTTGAAGTGCAGCGTGTATTCCTTGTCGCCGTTCAGCACCATCAGGTGCTTGTAGAACAGGACCAGGTCGCAGCCTTCGTCGAACGACGACAGCACGGCCAGCGCTGCTTCCAGTTCCTTCGCCCGCACGCGCGCCACTGCGTCGCCTTGCGCGGCCTTCTTGCACAGGTCGACCAGTTGCAGCACTTCACGCGGCAGCGCGTTGCCGATACCGGTGATCGCGCCTGCGGCGCCGCAGTTCACGAAGCCGTGGAAGACCTGCGTGTCGACGCCGGCCATCAGCGTGACGCTGTCGTCCTGCGACGTGATGTTCTCGGCTGCGTAGCGCATGTCGGCGGCGCCGCCGAATTCCTTGAAGCCGATCAGGTTCGGGTGCTGGCGACGCAGTTCGAAGAACAGGTCGGCGCGGGTCGCGAAGCCGTAGTACGGGCTGTTGTAGATCACGGCCGGCAGGTTCGGCGCGGCGTTCAGGATCGCGGCGAAGTGCGCCTTCTGGGCCGCCGGCGATGCGCCGCGCGACAGCACGCGCGGGATCACCATCAGGCCGTGCGCGCCGACCTTCGCGGCATGCGCGGCGTGCGACACGGCTTCCTTCGAGTTCACCGCGCCGGTGCCGACGATCGTCGGGACGCCGGCTTCGACCAGGCGCGCGACGCCTTCCTGGCGCTGCGCTTCGGTCAGCAGCGGCCAGTCGCCCATCGAGCCGCAGTACACCACCGCGCGCATGCCGAGTGCAATCAGTTCCTTGCCCTTCTTCACCAGCGCGTCGAAATCCGGCTGACGGTCAGCGGTGCACGGCGTCATCAGGGCCGGAATGGTGCCGGTAAAAATGTTGTCGCTCATCTCGTTTCCTCACATTCAGATAGGGTCAACTGCCATTGCTGGCAACCTGGGCTGTACGCGCGCTCGCCGTCTCGTCGGTGCTGCATGCGATCCGGACGGCGGCTGGCCGCCTCTTGTTTGCCTCGGTGCCGAAACGTTGCCTCCGGTTTCGCCCGAGAGTCAGCCATCGACGGAAGTCATTCTAGCCAGTTCGAATATTTTATACAATATAAAATAAAAAGGGCGTGACGAAGGTCGTCGTGCCGGAGCCGCGGGGAGGGTGGCGAACCGCGCCGCAGCGGCTTCGGGCGGGGGCGACGGACGATCCCGTCGACGCCGGAAAATTCACGCCACGCCCCGTCCGTCGGCCCGCGAGCCGCGGTCGGCGTCCCATAGACGGGTCCTGCCGTACTTTCCTCTGATCAGAACCATCGCGCTCGCAGGCTCGGAACCTGACAGCCAGATGCCGCCCCGCATGTCGCATTTCTGCCGAAACCTTTTTTGAGATTGCGTGGATTGTGTATTGGATATTGTATAAAATCTTTCGACGTGCTTACGCGCGAACCCGGCCCGCCAAGGGAAATGGAAGACAACGAGAGGAGATACGGAGATGACAAGTCAGGTCGGCGAGGCAGTCTCGCCCGGTAGTGCAGCAGCCGTGCCGGACACGGCGTCGAAGCGGGAATTGAAGCGGGTCGTCGCGGCGTCGATGGTCGGCTCGGTGGCGGAGTGGTACGAGTTCTTCCTGTATGGAACGGCGTCGGCGCTGGTGTTCGGCACGCACTTCTTCAAGAAGACCGGCAACCCGATCGACGGCCTGCTCGCCGCGTTCGCGCTGTATGCGGTGGGATTCGCCGCGCGCCCGATCGGCGGGCTGGTGTTCGGTTATTACGGCGACAAGTTCGGCCGCAAGTATCTGCTGCAGGTGAGCCTGATCGTGGTCGGCGTCACGACCTTCCTGATGGGGTGTCTGCCGACCTTCGATGCGATCGGCTACTGGGCGCCGGTGCTGCTGGTGTCGCTGCGCCTGATCCAGGGCTTCGCGTTCGGCGGCGAGTGGGGCGGCGCGATCCTGCTGGTCAGCGAACACAGCCCGGACAACCGCCGCGGCTTCTGGGCCAGCTGGCCGCAGGCCGGCGTGCCGGCCGGCAACCTCGTCGCGACGATCATCCTGCTGGTGCTGTCGAGCTCGCTGTCCGAGGCCGACTTCCTGGCGTGGGGCTGGCGCGCGGCGTTCTGGTTCTCGGCGGTGGTCGTGCTGATCGGTTTCTGGATTCGCCGCAAGGTCGACGATGCGCCGATCTTCAAGGAAGCGCAGGCGCGCCGCGCGCAGAAGCAGGAAAAGCAGCTCGGCGTGGGCCACGTGCTCAAGTATCACTGGCGGCAGGTGCTGATCGGCATCGGCGCGCGGTTCGCCGAGAACATCCTGTATTACATGGTCGTCACGTTCTCGCTGACTTACCTGAAGCTGGTCGTCGGCTTCGACACCACGCGGATCCTGAAGCTGATGTTCGCCGCCAACGCGATTCACTTCTTCTTCATCCCGCTGATGGGGCTGATGTCGGATCTCGTCGGGCGCAAGCCCGTGTATCTGACGGGCGCCGTGCTGACCGCCGGCTGGGGCTTCGTCGCGTTCCCGATGATGGATACTGGCAACGACTGGATCATCATGGCCGCGATCGTGCTCGGCCTGTTCATCGAATCGATGACGTACTCGCCGTATTCGGCGCTGATGACCGAGATGTTCCCGACCAACGTGCGCTATACCGCGCTGTCGCTGTGCTACCAGGTCGCGCCGCTGATGGCCGGCTCGCTTGCGCCGCTGATCGGGCTGTCGCTGCTCGAGCGCTATCACTCGTCGACGCCGATCGCGTTGTATCTCGTCGCGGCCGCGCTGATCTCGATCGTGTGCGTCGGGCTTGCGAAGGAAACGCGCGGCAAGTCGCTGCGCGAGGTCGATGCGGAGGCGAGTCGGCGCACGCACGCATGAGGCGGGTGATCGAAGACTGATTGCACGCACGGAAGCCACCCGCGAGGGTGGCTTTTTTGTGCTTCATCGAGGATGTCCGGGGAGCGCGGGGAAGACGGCCGGCGTTCGGTTCACTACGGTCGTCACTGATTGCGCCCGGCAGCGGCCATCGACGGGTGCTTGTCGAGGGGGGATCGAATCTGCCGTAGCGCACTGCACTGCATTCGCTCGTTCCCGGTGATGTCACGCATGCCGTCGGATGGCGACGCGTCGGCAACGGGCGTAGCATTCAGACATGCGGCCGGCCGCGATGCTCACTGCCTGATCGGCGGCACGCCAGGTCCGGCCGCGGCCGGCCACCTATGACGGCCCGGCAAAGGAGCCTCGATGCGCTCGCAAGCAACGTCCGTCCCACGCCTGAGACGCTACGGGATCGCGGCTGCGATCGTCGTCGCCTGCCTGATCGTCGTCGGGCGCGTCACCGGTCTCCTGGTCGACTGGCTCTGGTTCGCGTCGATCGGCTATGCCGGCGTCTTCTGGACGATCCTGTCCGCGAGGGTGCTGCTGTTCGCCGCGGTGTTCGCCGTGTCGGCGGCCGCGATCGGCGCGTCGGGGTGGCTCGCGCATCGTCATGCCAGGCCCGTCGATGTCTGGCAGGTAGCGGACGCTTCGTCGACGCGTGCGGAGGATGTCCTGCGCGCGCTGGCGGGGGAGGTCGCGTCGCGCATTCCCTGGCGCGCGGTCATTGCCGCGGGTGCCGTCATTCTCGGGCTTGCGATCGCCGCCGGTGCGATGTCGAGCTGGGATGTCGCGCTTCGCTTCCTGCATCGGGTGCCGTTCGGCGGGCGCGATCCGATCTTCGGCAAGGACATCGGTTTCTATCTGTTCGCGCTGCCCGTCTGGATCGTGCTGAAGAACCTGCTGCTGCAAGTGGTCGTCTGCTGCGCGATCGTCGCGGGCGGCGTCTACTGGCTGCGCGGCGACATCATGCTCCGCCCGCCGAAGGGGCTTTCGTCGGCCGCCGCGGTTCACGGGTCGGCGCTACTGGCACTGTTCTTCCTGCTGAAAGCCTGGTCCTGGTGGCTCGAACGCTTTCTGCTGCTCTACGACAACAACGGGGTCGTGGTCGGCGCCGGTTATACGGATGTCCACGTGATGCTGCCGGTGCTGTGGCTGCTCGTCGGCCTCGCCGTTGCGTCGGCCGTTGCGATGCTGGTCAACCTGCGCCGGCCCGGCTATCCGTTGCCGGCCGCCGCGATGCTGCTCGTGTTCGGCACTTCGTTCGCGCTCGGCATCGTCTATCCCGCGCTGTTCCAGCGCTTCTACGTCAAGCCGAGCGAACTGCAGCTCGAGACGCCCTATATCCAGCACAACATCGCGTTGACGAGGCAGGCTTACGGTCTCGCGCAGATCGAGGTCAAGCCGTTCGCGGCCGAGCAGGGCCTGAACATCGCGTCGCTGCAGGCCAATCGCGCGACCGTCGACAATATCCGCCTGTGGGATGTGCAGCCGCTGATGGATACCTATGCGCAGTTGCAGGAGATCAGGACTTACTACAAGTTCTTTTCCGTGGATATCGATCGCTACCGTCTCGACTCCGGCTACCGGCAGGTCATGCTGTCGGCGCGCGAACTGGAGCAGTCGATGCTGCCGGAGAACGCCCGAACCTGGGTGAACCTGCATCTGCTGTTCACCCACGGCAACGGCATCGTGATGTCGCCGGTTACGGAGAAATCGACAGAAGGCTTGCCGTCGCTCTATCTGCGCGACATTCCGCCCGTCGCCGATGGCGGACCGGCGATCGACGAACCGCGCATCTACTTCGGCGAAGGCGGGCAGGGCTATGTGATCGTGAAGGGCAGCGTGCCCGAATTCGACTACCCCAAGGGGGACAGCAACGTCTACACGTCGTACAGCGGGCGCGATGGTGTCGCGATCGGCGGCGCGGTGCGGCGCAGCCTGTTCGCATGGCAGTTCGGCGATCCCAACATCCTGCTGACGCACTACATCACGAACGAGAGCAGGATCCTCTTTCACCGCAACATCCGGGACCGGATCCGCACGATTGCACCGTTTCTCGCGCTCGACCACGACCCCTATGTTGTGGCAAGCAACGGACGCCTGTTCTGGATGCAGGACGCCTATACGACCAGCCAGTGGTTTCCGTATGCGCCGCCCGGCACCGGCGATGGCGCCAACTACATTCGCAACGCGGTCAAGGTGGTGGTCGACGCGTACAACGGCACGGTCGACTTCTACGTCAGCGATCCTTCCGATCCGCTGGTGCGGACTTACGCGCGCATCTTCCCGGGCATGTTCAAGCCGCTCGACGCGATGCCGCAGGATCTTCAACGGCACATCCGCTACCCCGAGGATCTGTTCCTGATCCAGGCGAACCTCTACCGCGCTTATCACATGGATGCACCGGAAGTGTTCTATAACCGCGAGGACCTCTGGCAGTTTCCTCGTGCGCTCGGCGATATCGACGGGGGCGACGCCGCGAACCGGCAGATGGCGCCGTACTACACGATCATGCGGCTGCCCGGCGATGCGCAGGCCGGCTTCGTGCTCATGCTGCCGATGGTGCCGAGCCAGCGCGAGAACATGATCGCGTGGCTGGCCGCGCGTTGCGATCCGCCCGGGTACGGCAAGCTGATCGTCTACGCGTTCCCCAAGGAAAAGCTGATCTACGGGCCGTACCAGATCGAGGCGCGCATCCAGCAGAGCACGGAAATCTCGCAGCAGATCTCGCTGTGGAACCAGATGGGCTCGCGCGTGATCCGCGGACATCTCGTGGTCGTTCCGATCGAGCACTCGATTCTCTACGTGTCGCCGCTCTATCTGCGCGCGTCGTCCGGCCAGTTGCCCGAGCTGAAACGGGTGATCGCGGCCTATGGCGATCGCGTCGTGATGGAGGAAAACCTGAGCGAGGCGCTCGCGGCGCTCTTCAAGGAGACGAGGCCGGGGCCGGTGGCGGCGCCGGCCGGCGGCGCGGCGGATACGCGCGCCCGCGACGCGCTGGCCCATTACGATCGTGCGATCGAGCGGCTGAAGGCGGGGGATTGGGCCGGCTTCGGCGCGGAACTCGATGCGCTTCGACCGTTGCTCGAAGCGCTGGGCGCCGCTCGCGCGGATCACAAACAGTGAGTGAGGCGCGGCTGAGCGGGCGTGGGCGTAATTGACCGCAATCAAGCAGTTGTCGTGTCGTTCCGGGCGCACACGTTGGCTTGAATCGGGACCGGGCGCGGAAAGCGGGCCGGCAGCCGGCTCGTCGTCCCATGCATCGAGCGAACCGGCCAACCCGTCAGGTCAGCGGCGGCGCGTGGCCATGATCCTCCAGACTTCGCGCGTCGTCGTATTCCCGCGAAATATCCTTGTTCGTGTAGTCGCCGAGCTTCGATGCGGCGACCAGGCTCAACACCGCACATATCAGCACGTACACCGCGATCGCATACCCCGAATGGTAGTAGGCGAACAGCGCGGTCGCGATCAGCGGTGCCGGGCCGCCCGCAATGACCGAAGCGAGCTGATAACCCATCGACGCACCGCTATACCGCAACCGCCCGGTAAACGACTCGGCGATCAATGCCGCCTGCGGTCCATACATCATCGAATGCGGGACCAGCGACAGCACGATGGCCGCGAAGATCCATGCCGGATTCCGGCTGTCGACCATCGCGAAGTAGAGGAATCCGAATACACCGACGGAAACCGCACCGATCATGTACATCCGTCGCCGCCCGATCAGATCCGACACGTGGCCGAACAGCGGAATGGTGACGAATTCGACCACGGACGCCACCAGCACCGCCGTCAGCAGCAGCTCTCGCGTGACGCCCAGTGCCGTGATCCCGTAAGTGAACACGAACGCCGTGAAGATATAGAACGGCGCCTGTTCGGCCATTCGCGCAAACGCCGACAGCACGATATCCCTCGGCTGCTTGCGCAGCACTTCGAGCATCGGCGCCTTCTCGATCCGGCGCTCGGCCAGCAGTTTCGCGAAGATCGGCGTCTCGAGAATGTTCAGGCGGATATAAAGCCCGATCGCGACCAGCAGGATGCTGAGGACAAACGGCACGCGCCAGCCCCACGTGAGAAAACTGCTGCCGGACAACCAGCTCATGGCCAGCACGGCGAGGTTGGCGAGGAACAATCCTGCCGGCACGCCGAACTGCGGCCACGACGCGACGAAGCCGCGATGCGCATTGGTGCGCGCCCACTCCATCGACATCAGGACCGAGCCGCCCCATTCGCCGCCGACGCCGACGCCCTGGATGAAGCGCAGCACCGTGAGGAGAACGGCGCCCCAGATGCCGATCGTCGCGTAGGTCGGAACGAAGGCCACGGCGAACGTCGCGAGCCCCATCAGCAACAGGGTCACGATCAGCGTGGCCTTGCGGCCGATGCGATCGCCGTAGTGGCCGAAGATCGCCGCGCCGACCGGCCGCGCGACGAAGCCGACGGCATAGATCAGGAACGCCTGAAGCGTGCCGACGAGTGGATGGGATTGGGGGAAATACAGCTTTGCGAAGACCAGGCCGGTGACCGTGCTGTAGAGGAAAAAGTCATACCATTCGATCGTGGTGCCAATCGTGCTGGCGATGACGGCGCGGCACAACTGGCGCCGGGCTTCCTCGTCGGAGAGGGGCGTGGCCGCGGATTGCATGGCAGCCATTTTGGTATCTCCCGGAAAAGGGCGATAGAGAAATAAACCATACGCCCGGCGACAGGTTTCAGCAAGCGCAGGCCACGAATGATTTGCAGGGCGATCAAGACATTCAATAAGAAATCCTGATATATGGCTAGATCAACCACCCGCGCGCGCATGCATGTCGATGAACGCGCGGTTGCACGATGGCTCGGTGATTTTCGTCGATTGAAGATGCGCGTATTTGCAGTACGCGATCCGCAGCGATTCCCGGTTTCGTGAGAAGGCACCGGCGCGGTGCCGGTCGAAACGGCGGCCGTGGAATCGTGGAGTAGTATTCCCAATGTCCAGGTTATGGCTCGGCCTCCACGGCGCATAGCCAACCCGTCCGCGACGAGGGCGGCCGCCTCGTCAAAGGATTTGGAAGCTGCTTCAACGATACGTATGGTGGCGTCGGCCGTGACGACGGCATTGAGGGGAGTGCGTCATGTCAACCGAGTGGAAGCAGCGCGTCAGACTGTTCATCCAGCGCTTCTGGCAGCCGACCAGTGCGTGCATGACCTGCATGCCGGGGAGCTGGGGCAACATCATGAGCCTCGCCCACTGGTCGATTGCATTTCATACTGGTCTGTTTACCGGACTCCTGGCTGTATTGCTGACTTTCACGCCCGCGGCGAAACTCTACGCGCATCGATACGGCAATGCGGTGATCGTCGGCGTCCTGACGACGTTGGGCGACGCCTACTCGCACACGAGTCACTACCGTATCCCCTATGTCGAGCACATCGTGACGGGTGCGATTTCAGGTCTCTTGACGCTGGCAGCCTCATATCTGTTCGAAGACCGCGCGCGACGCCTTCGGGCGGTATGGGCCCGGGTGTTCGGATAGCTCGTCCGCTGACTTTTCGAACCCGCCGGGCCGAACGGCAAGAGGCTCCACGGTGCGGCGGCGCTTCGTCGGCGCGCAGCCGCACCCCGCCCGCCGCCAGAGCGGCGACGGTCCTCCCCGACAGGTCGCGTCAGCGCGAAGCCGCGCCGTAGCGCCGTAGCGCGGCGACGATCCTCGACAGCCGACGAGGTTCAGGCTGCCGCCGCGATTTGAACCGAGTCTTGCCGCTCGCCACCCAGGATATCGACGAGATCGGTCAACATCCGCGCCAATTCACCCGTCATCAGCGTGACATCCGAGTCGAAGCGTTCGTCGTCGTTCTGCGCGGTGGGATCCGACGCCTCCTTGATCACGTCGAGCGGCGTGACACGCTTGATCGTCAGCGACGGCGTGAGCACGAAGGAGATCCGGTCATTCCAGGTCATCGCGAGGCGCATGCATTGTTTGCCGGCCTCGATGTGCCGGCGCATGTCGTTCGCCTCCAGCGCGTGGCCGACGTATCGCACCGTGGCGCCACCTTCGCCGCTCGAGCGCAGCTCGGCGTCCTGATCCACGGTGAATCCGCCCGGCGCCTCGCCGGACAGCAGCCAGTCCGTCATCGCGGCGACCGGCGACAGCGCCACCTGGACGCCGGTGAGCGGCAATTGATCGATCGATTTGACGAGCAGGCCGCGAACGTCGTCGGCAAGTGCCTGTGCGGCCGCATCGATGACGAGCCAGCCGTTCACCGTATCGATCCACACGCGGGTATCGCGGCGAATGGTGAACGCGCGCGGCAGCAGTTCGTCGGTCACCTGCTCCTTGAGTTCGCGCAGCTGTTTTCGCCCGACCTTGAAACCCTGCTGCTCCTCGACCTCGAGCGCCCGGGCCTTGGTCACCTGATTGACGACCGACGCCGGGAGCAGCTTCTTTTCGGCGCGAAACGTCAGCAGCATCTGCCGGTTGATCGAATACACGAGCGCGCCGTCGTCACGCGGCGACGCCCATCCCGAGCGCTGCATCTCGACGCTGGTGCCCGGCTGAAACGCGTGGGGCGCGAGCCATGCTTCCATCTGATCGGGGGTAACGGCCCACGGTGCCGGAAGACGATGAAGCTGAAGATTCTTGAACCACATAGGCGTGCGGGCAAAGCGCGTCATTCTATATGACGGTGACGTCTACCGGCCAGAAGCGCCGGTCGGGATGCAACATCGGCAGGCCGCTTCGATTGCTCGAGCGGCCTTTCGTCGGCATCTCGTCAAGCGGGTTGCGCCGCCGAGAATGCGTGTGCTGCAGCCACCGTGTCCAGTGCTTCGCGCAACAGCACGATTTTGCCGTCGCGCGCCACCAGCCGCCCTGCGTACAACTGGCGATAGATTTTCCCCGTCGATGGAACGAGCGCTTCGACTTCATATTCGGCGAATACCTGCTCGGGCGTTTCGATCAGCAGCCGCACATTGCTGAACGCAAAATCCGGCACTTTCGCGAGCAGCGAGGCAATGAAGGCTTCGATCGCACCGGGCCCCTGCGCACGCGCGTCGATACCCAGTGACTTGAGATACGGCAGTTCCAGCACACCGTCGTCGGCAAACAGTGCGCCAGCCGCGCGTGGATCGCGAATCGATTCGAGGTAAGCGAAAAGCAGTTGTTTGGCGTTGTTCATGATCGGCTCGATAAAAGCGTGAATGGAAGCGATTCATTGCAGGCGCGTCGTCAGCGCAGTCGCCATCTGCTGCATGGCGGCTTGCGGCGTGATGTCGTGCAGCCGGTGGAAAGGAGAATACGGTCCGGACAATATTTGCGAAACGGAATTGTTTGAAAACCATCGTTGCATGAATGCAATGACGAAACGCCGGCCGATCAACCGCGCCGACGCATCATTTCGGCCATCGCCAGGTCGGCTCGGAAAGGTGCTCGGCAAGATAATCCGACAGCGCCGCGACTTTCGCGGGCCGCGCGCGCGCCGAGGGCGTGACGAAGTAAATGCCGCCCTTCGTCAGCGACCAGTCGGTCAGGATCGCTTCGAGACGACCGTCGGCCAGGTAATCGCCGGCGATGAACTCGGGCAGTTCGGCAATCGCCAGTCCGGCGAGCAGCGTGGGCAACAGCGCATCGGCGTTCGTCACGCGCAGCGGGCCCGTCGGCATCACCGGCTCTTCTTCGCCTGCGTCGTTCGTGAAGCGCCATACGGCGCTACGCGCGCGGTATGCGTACGAGAGACAGGGACGATCCGCGAGCTCGCGCGGATGGGCGGGCCGTCCTTCACGCATCAGATATTCCGGCGACGCCACCACGAATTGCGTCACCGCGCACAGCCGCCGCGCGACCAGCGACGAGTCCGGAAGCGCGGCGATCCGCAGCGCGGCGTCGAACCCGTCGGCGACCAGATCGACCGACGCATCCGACAGATGCAGGTCGATCGACACTTCCGGATACGCGCGAAAGAAGCCCGGCAGCAGCGGCGCGACCCAGCGCAGGCCGTACGACATCGGCACGGCCAGACGTACCAGCCCGCGTGGCCGCACCGACATTTCGCGTGCCGAGCTTTCCGCCTCCTCGGCCTGGCGATAGATCTCGCCGGCTTTCTCGCTGATCGTGCGGCCGAACTCGGTGAGCGAGAGCTGACGCGACGTGCGATTGAACAGCCGCGCGCCCAGCCGGTCCTCCAGGCGGGCCACGCCGCGCGAGACGGTCGCGACCGACACGCCGGTCGCGCGCGCCGCGGCGGCAAACGAACCGTGTTCGGCCACCTTCGCGAACATCGCAAGCCCCTCGAAATCGGGGAATTGAGCCATTTTTCCTCATCTTTGCATTTCTGCAACGTTTGTTTGCAATCAATTCTATTTCGAAAAGATGAGGCCGTCGATATTCTCCTCACATCGCAGTACGCGATGCAACGCAACCCACACCGATCCAACGAAAGGAGCAATACCATGGCACGCAAACTCGACAACAAGATCGCACTCGTCACCGGCGCAACCAGCGGCATCGGTCTCGCCACCGCCCAGCGCTTCGCGGCCGAAGGTGCGCACGTCTATCTCACGGGCCGCCGACAGGCCGAACTCGATGCCGCCGTGAAGGGCATTCGCGAAGCCGGCGGCAAGGCGACCGGCGTACGTTCGGATTCCACCAAGCTCGATGAGCTCGACGCGCTGTATGCGCAGATCAAGGAAGAACAGGGCCGCCTCGACGTGCTGTTCGTGAACGCCGGCGGCGGTTCGATGCTGCCGCTTGGCAGCATCACCGAAGCACACTACGACGACACTTTCGAGCGCAACGTGAAGGGCGTGCTGTTCACGGTACAAAAAGCGCTGCCGCTGCTTGCCGAGCGTGCCTCGGTGATTCTCACCGGCTCGACGGCGGGCAGCGCGGGCACCGCGGCGTTCAGCGTGTATTCGGCTTCGAAGGCAGCGGTGCGGGCCTTTGCACGCAGCTGGATTCTCGATCTCAAGGAACGCGGCATCCGCGTGAACACGATCAGCCCGGGCGCGACCCGCACGCCTGGCCTGCTCGATCTCGCCGGCGACGATGCCGCGCAGCGCCAGGGCCTCGCCGACTATCTGGCGGCCCAGATCCCGATGGGGCGCCTCGGCGAGCCTGGCGAGATCGCGAGCGCGGCGCTGTTCCTGGCCTCGGACGACGCGAGCTTCGTGAACGGCATCGAATTGTTCGTCGATGGCGGCCAGCAGCAGATCTGAGCGCAGCCACGGCGCGCGGGTGCGGAAGACGCCGTCTGCGACGATCGCGATCCGCGCCCGGCGTACTCGAACCGGGCTCCGTCATGATTGAACATCGGCCTTTTCTTGTGCTTGGCGCAATCCGGCGCGGCCGTGTCGACATTCGCCAGCATTTCCGCATCGGAGAATCCGGGCGCGCCGACGATGCGCCGCTCGGTCCGCTCTACATGTGGAGCGACGTCGAATTCGCGCCGCGCTCGGGCCTCGGCCCGCATGCCCACCGCGACGTCGAGATCGTCACGTGGGTGCGGTCGGGTGCCATCACGCATGAAGACGACGCGGGCAATCGCGTGCGTCTGGTCGCCGATTCCGTCCACGTGACGAGTGCCGGCACGGCGATCCATCACGCCGAGCGCAACGACGAGGATATGCCCGCGCGGCACTTCCAGATCCGGCTGCGGCCGCGCACACCTGCCGGTACACCGCGCTGTTCGACGCGAGCCTGTTCGCCCGGATGTCGCGAGGGCCGATTCGTGACACTGGCGAGCGGCAATCCGGAGGATGTCCGCGCCGGCGCGTTGCCCATTCATGCCGATGCACGCGTGCGTATCGCGACACTGCGTGAAGGCACTGCGTTGCGGCACGCGTTGCCGATGCCCGGTTCCGCTTATCTGGTTGTCGATCATGGCCGGCTGGACGTAGGGCCGATCAGGCTGGCACGACGCGATGGCGTTGCCGTTCGCGATGAAACGTGGCTCATGTTGCGGGCGCGGGACGACACGGACGTCATGATCGTCGAGCGCTTGTGCTAGGGCGAGTGCTCGATCAGCGCGCGGCCGCAGCCTGGTTCATTGCCATGCCGACTTCGAGAAAGCGCGCCGGTGAGCGTCCGGTGCCGTATTGCGGGAACACCGGACGTCGATGCCGACGTCGCCTGTGGTGGCGACCGCCGACGCTCGGCCGCAAGGCCGCTCTGCTAATATCGTAGAAAGTATGCAATATCCAGCGCCGCGTCGGCGCTTGCCTGACCGCCATCCCCAGTCCGAACCGCAACATGAACGAGAAACGCCCCGCTCTTGTCTACGCCACGCGCGCCGAAGCCGCAGCCAATGAACTGCGCCGCCGCATCCTGACGGGGGAATACGTCGACGGCTACCAGCTTCGCCAGGATGCGCTGGCGACCGAGCTCGGCATCAGCCGGATCCCGCTGCGCGAAGCGCTCGTGCAGCTCGAGAGTGAAGGGCTCGTGAAGATCCTGCCGCACAAGGGCGCGATCGTGTCGGAGCTGTCGCCGGAGGACATCACCGAACTGTTCGAATTGCGCGCGCTGCTGGAGCCCGTGCTGCTGAAAAAGTCGATTCCGAAGCTGACCGCCGAGGATTTCGCGCGGCTCGACGCGATCCTCGACGAATACAGCGCAGTGCTGCACGCGAGCCAGTCCGGCCGCTGGGGCGAACTGAACACCGAACTGCATCATCTGCTGCTGTCGCGCGCCGACCAGCCGAAGACGGCGGCGATCGTCGCGTCGCTGCTGCAGCAGACCGACCGCTACACGCGCGTGCAGCTGTCGCTGTCCGAGGCTGCGCGCGACGTGGCCGAATCCGAGCACGCGGAGCTCGTCGCGCTGTGCCGCAAGGGCGATGCGCGCGCGGCGGCGTCGCTGCTCAAGCGCCACATCGAGCATGCGGGTGGCGAGTTGAATGCGTTTCTGCGGGACCGGCGGCTCGGGCGTTGAGGTCTTTCACGCGCCGCGCGCCGCGCGGATACCCGATTCCGGTCAATCGCGGCGTTGCAGCGCGGTCGCATTCGATCCGTGGCCCGTCCGGGCGCCGCACGGCGCCGAAGGCGGCCTGCACGCATCGCTTCCGTTTGACCGTCTAGCCGCCGCCGATCCCCTGCAGTACCTTACCCGTCCCTCCGCACACCGCGCATGGCTGTCCTTCGACCATCCCGGTGCCGCGACACACGCCGCATAGATCCTCGCCGACGCCCGGCGCATCGGGCGGCCCTTCGTCGCCCGGATTCAACGGCGTGTCCTGACGCTGTCCCGCCGGCGTTCTGGTCGTCTGCATCGCACACCTCCTTGCGTGTTTCCGATGTCGCGGCAAGCGCGCATCGCGCGTGCCTGCCGCGACGGCATGCGCCGTGGCCGACGCGCGGTGCCGCCAGCACGCGTGAGCAGGCACGCCGGCAACGATGACGCGACGCACCGCATGACTGCGGGGCATCGTCGTCGTCACGTCCTCATTACAACGACGGCGGCCACGTCGAACCGGCCATCGCCGACGGCAGTCAGTCATCCTACGACTGTAGAAATAGAAACGAAAGAGAGTATCCGGCTCCGGAAAACGACACGGCACCGCGCCGGCTCAAATGCAGCCCCATTTCCGGAAAACGTTTCGCCGGCTACGTGCTGAACTGAGAAGGCTTTTCCCTTCGCCTCGCCGAAAACCCGCTACAGAAGCGCCTATAGGGTATGCACCAAGTGAGTTAAACGATTAACCGACGTACATTCGCTCCCACACGTCATACAACGTATGACTGCGATTCAGTGAAGGCCGTGCCCCGACTGATGCGCAAGCCGCCCGGATCGCCGCCAGACGACGAACAACCATCAAGGAGACTGACGATGAAGCACCGATTCACCCGCTCCCGTACCGCCCTGGCCGTCGCGCTCATGGCCGGCTTCGCGGTGTCCGCGCAGGCCCGCGTGTTCCGCTCGGCGGACGTGCACGGCGACAGCTTCCCGACCAACATGGCGGTCAAGTACATGGGCGACGAGCTGTCGAAGCTGACGGGCGGCAAGGACTCGATCAAGGTGTTCGGCAACAGCGCGCTCGGCTCCGAGAAGGACACGGTCGACCAGGTGCGGATCGGCGCGATCGACATGGCGCGCGTGAACGGCGCGTCGTTCAACGAGATCGTGCCGGAGTCGCTGATCCCGTCGTTCCCGTTCCTGTTCCGCGACGTCGACCATTTCCGCAAGGCGATGTACGGCCCGGCCGGCCAGAAGATCCTCGACGCGTTCGCGGCGAAGGGGATGATCGCGCTGACGTTCTACGAGAGCGGCGCGCGCTCGATCTACGCGAAGCGCCCGGTGCGCACGCCGGCCGACATGAAGGGGCTGAAGGTGCGCGTGCAACCATCGGACCTGATGGTCGACGAGATCAAGGCGATGGGCGGCACGCCGACGCCGATGCCGTTCGCCGAGGTCTACACGGGCCTGAAGACGGGCCTCGTCGATGCGGCGGAAAACAACCTGCCGTCGTACGAGGAAACCAAGCACTTCGAGGTGGCGCCCGACTACTCGGAGACGCAGCACGCGATGACGCCGGAAGTGCTGGTGTTCTCGAAGAAGATCTGGGACACGCTGTCGCCGCAGGAACAGGCCGCGATCAGGAAGGCAGCATCCGATTCGGTGCCGTACTACCAGAAGCTGTGGACCGCGCGCGAGGCATCGGCGCAGCAGACGGTGACGAAGGGCGGCGCGAAGATCCTGCCGGCCGCGCAGGTCGACCGCGCGGCATTCGTGAAGGCGATGCAGCCGCTGTGGGCGAAGTACGAGAAGACGCCGCAGATGAAGCAGATCGTCGACGAGATCGAGGCCACCAAGTGACCCGTCGCACTTCCCTGAACGGCGCGGCGGCCGTGGGCGCATCGGACGCGGCGGCCGCGGACGGTGCGGCGCCGTGCCGGCCGCATGCGGCGGCGCCGCGCCTGCGCTGCATGAACGACCTGTTGTTCCGCGCGCTGGCCGTGGTCGCGTCGCTGTGTCTCGCCGCGCTCACGGTGCTGGTGTTCTACGCGGTCGTGATGCGCTACGCGTTCGAGAACGCGCCCGACTTCGTCGAGCCGATCGCGCTGCTGCTGGTGATCGTGATCGCGATGTTCGGCGCGGCGATGAAGGTGCGCGACGGCGGCCACATCGGCCTCGACTCCCTCGTGCGGCGCCTGTCGCCGGGCCCGCGCACCGCGGTGATCGCGATCCAGCACCTGAGCCTGATCGCGTTCGCGATCGCGATCATGGTCGGCTGCGGCAGCATGGCCGCGGAGACGATGGGCGACCGCATTCCGATCATCGGGTTGCCCGAAGGCGTGCGCTACCTGATCACGATTCCCGCGGCGATCGCCATCATCCTCTTCTCGCTCGAGCACCTGCTCGCGCTTCGTCGTTCTTCGTCGGGACAATAACGCCATGGAACTCGCGATCCTGTCCGTCAGTTTTCTGGTTTTCCTCGTGCTCGGCGTACCGGTCTCGTTCGCGCTCGGCATTTCCTGCGTGCTGACCTACCTGGTCGAAGGGCTGCCGATCGCGACCGCGATGCAGGCGATGATCTCGGGGATGAACGCGTTCTCGTTCCTCGCGGTGCCGTTCTTCATCTTCTCCGGCGAGCTGATGCTGCACGGCGGCATCGCGGACCGGATCCTGCGCTTCGCGCAGGCCACCGTCGGCCATTTCCGCGGCGGCCTCGGGATGGCCAACGTCGTCGCGTGCACGCTGTTCGGCGGCGTGTCGGGTTCGCCGACGGCCGATACCTCCGCGATGGGCGGCGTGGTGATTCCGCTGATGAAGCGCGAAGGCTACAGCGCGGCTTACGCGGTCAACGTGACGACCCACGCGTCGCTCGCCGGCGCGCTGATGCCGACGTCGACCAACATGATCATCTACGCGTTCGCCGCGCAGGGGATCACGGGCATGCTGCACGGCCAGCCGGTGAGCGGCGTGTCGATCGGCGACCTGCTGTTCTCCGGCCTCCTGCCGGTGCTGTGGGTGATGGGCTTCGTGCTCGCGGCCGCATACTGGCAGGCCGTGCGCCACGGCTATCCGCGCCGCGAGGACGGTTCGTCGGCGCTGCCGTCGTTCCCGGGCTGGTATGCGGTGCTGCGCAGCTTCGTCGGCGCGGTGCCGGGCCTGATGGTGATCGCGATCATCCTCGTGTGTGTCGCGAAGGGGATCGCGACCGCGACCGAAGCCGCCGCGATCGCCGTCGTGTACTCGCTCGTGCTGACCGCGCTCGTCTACCGGACGCTGACGGCCGGGAAGCTGCGGCGCGCGCTGTCGCATGCGGCGCGCACGACGGGCGTCGTGCTGCTGCTGATCGCCGTGTCCAACATGCTGCGCTTCCAGATGTCGTACCTGGAGATTCCGGATGCGATCGAAGGGCTGCTCAAGCAGTCGACCGCCGCGCCGTGGCTGATGCTGCTGTACATCAACATCATCCAGGTGTTCCTCGGCACGTTCGTCGACATGGCCGCGCACATCCTGATCACGACGCCGCTGTTCCTGCCGATCGCGATGGCATGCGGCGTCGGGCCGGTGCAGTTCGGGATCATGCTGCTGCTGAACTGCTCGCTCGGCCTCGTGCACCCGCCGATCGGCTCGGTGCAGTTCGTCGGCTGCGCGATCGGCAACGTGTCGATCGGCGAGACGACGAAGATGGCGTGGCCGTATTACCTCGCGATCTTCAGTGCGATCAACATCGTCACGTACATGCCGTTCTTCTCCACCTGGCTGCCGAGCCTCATCAGCGGGCACGCGGTGTTCTGAGCGCGCGTTTCGCCCGTCGCGGCGCCGGACGATCCGAGGTCGTCCGGCGCCGCAGTCACGTCGGCGGTTGCTTCACGCGCGGCGTGGCGCGCCATCGCGGCGGCCGCACCGGCGCCGGTCGCGTCGCGCGATCGGCGTCGTGCCGGCCGCACGGCGCAAGTGCGCGATGCGCTGCGTCGCGGCACGCGCGGCAGTCACCCGCAACGGCGGCAACCTGTGCGATGATTCGCCGCTTCGCGTTCGTCGCAGAACGCCGCGGATCGCGACGCCCGTTGCCGGGCCGCCGCTCACCGCCCACCGCATTGACATCCGGAGACGACATGCCCGCACACATCGTTCATGGCAGCACCCTGCATTACCAGGATCACGGCACCGGATTTCCGGTGCTGTTCGGGCACAGCTATCTGTGGGATGCCGCGATGTGGGCGCCGCAGATCGACGCATTGTCGAGCCGGTATCGCGTGATCGTGCCGGACCTGTGGGGACATGGCGCGTCGGGCCCGCTGCCTGCCGGCACGCAGACGCTCGACGATCTCGCCGCGCACGCGAGCGCGTTGCTCGATGCGCTGGAGATCGGGCAGTGCGCGGTCGTGGGGCTGAGCGTCGGCGGGATGTGGGGCGCGCGGCTCGCGTTGCGCGAACCGCAGCGCGTGCGCTCGCTCGTGCTGATGGACGCGTCGCTCGAGGCCGAACCCGACGCGACGCGGCTGCGCTACTTCGGGATGCTCGATGCGATCGCCGCCGCCGGCTGCATCGCGCCGCCGCTGCTCGATGCGATCGTGCCGCTGTTCTTCCGGCCGGACGTGAACCTGGCCGACCCGGTGCCGCGCGCCTTTCGCGCGGCGCTCGCGAACCTGCCGGCCGACCGGCTGCGGGAATCGATCGTCCCGCTCGGCCGGCTGATCTTCGGGCGGCCGGATACGCTCGCCGCACTCGCCGGGCTGGATGCCGAACGCACGCTGCTGATGTGCGGCGCGGGCGACATGGCGCGCCCGCCGTCGGAGACGGTGAAGATGGCGAGCGTGATCGGCTGCCGCCATGCGCTGGTGCCGGACGCCGGCCATATCTCGAACCTGGAGAACCCCGCGTTCGTCACGCGGATGCTGCTCGACTGGTTCGACGAGCAGCAGCTCGCGGCGGGCTGAACGCCGCACGCGATGCCGGCGGCGGGCGCCGCGCGGCATCGCGTGACGACGCAACGACTTGCGTTGCGACGTGGCCGCGGCAATGCGACGTTACCGCGTCATGCGCGTTCGCCGACCGGCGTGAACTGGCGGTCGCGCACGCGGCCCGCGTCGGCACCGCGGCGGATCAGGTCCTGCGCCTCCGCACGGCTCGCGACGCACGGTGACGGGCGGGTGGAGCTTCGCATGTGCATCCGCATGTGCATCCGCCCGCAACGGAAGTCGCGCCGAAACCGGATGCATCGCTGCAGGCCGGCTTCGGCGAAAAACGATTCGGAGTGCGAATGCATCGGGGCGGTGGTTCGATGCAGTCTCCACCGCCCGTGCATCAGAACATGTGGCGGATCCCGAGGTTCGCGCCGACGGTCGTGCCGGTGACCGCGTAAAGCGCGTTGGTGATCCCCAGCCCGGTGTTCATCGCACCGTGGTTGTTGACCATCGCGACCTGCGCGTACAGCGCGGTCGCCTTCGACAGGCTGTAGGTCGTGCCGATCGCCGCGAGCAGCGAGTGATTGGCCGTGTCGTTGCGATCGCTGGTGAACCAGACGCCGCCGTTCAGGTCGACGGCCGGCGTCGCCTGATAGTCGAGGCCGCCGCCGTACACGTTGTTGCTGAACGAGCCGCCGACCTTGTAGCTCGTGAACGACGCCTTCGCGGTGACCGGGCCGAAGCGGTAGGCGGCGCCGATCGTGCGCCCGACAAACGCGACGGTGCTCGGCGTCGGCGTCGGGTTGGTACCGTCGTTGCCGTCGTAGAACGCGGCGTCGATCATGAAGCCGTCGTGCTCGTACTTGAGGCTCGCCGAATACTGGCGGCCGGCCTGGAAGTCGCCGGCCTTGCCGCCGAACGCGAACATCGCGCTGCCGGTGAGGCCGGCGATCGTCGGGCTCGTGTACGACACGGCGTTCGGGTTGAACAGGCCCGTCACCAGCACGTTGTCGACGTAGTTGATCAGCCCGCTGCCGAAGTGCGAGAAGCTGCGCGGATCCGAATCGAAGATCGCGAGCAGGAACGGCGAATACTGCACGCCGGCCTTGACCGTGCCGAACCCGCCGTCGAGCCCGACCCACGCCTGGCGGCCGAAGAAGTTGCCGTTCGAATGCGCGAACGCGCCGTTGGTGACGGCGAAGCCGCTCTCGAGCTGGAATTTCGCCTTGAGGCCGCCGCCGAGATCCTCGGTGCCGGTCATCCCGAACGTCGTCGGCGTCATGCCGGTGTCGGTCATCGCGAACTGATGGCCGGCGTTCGCGCCGGTGGCGGCGTCGCGTGTCTTGCTGGTGTACAGCAACGCGGCGTCGAGGTTGCCGTACAGCGTCACGCTGCTCTGCGCGAAGCCGCTGCTGCTGGCCAGCGTGCCTGCCAGCGCCGCGCAACCGATCACGATTCTGCTTTTCATTGAGGTGTCTCCAGTGTTGTTGTACGTCGATGCATCGAACAAGGGGATGCGGCGGATGCCCGCGTGGCGGTGTCCGTCGCATGAGCCGCGCACGCAGGGTGGGGCGCGGCGGGACGCACGTGCGCGGCCGGGTGGCGGCCGCGTGCGACGCGTTCAGGGCGGGGATGGGCGCCCGAACGCGCGTGTGTCGACAGTGTCGGGTGCGGCCGGTGCCGGCCGCGTCATTCAGAGCGACCGGTTGAGCTGCTCGAGGATCGCCGGGTTCTCGAGCGTGGACGTGTCCTGCGTGATCGCCTCGCCCTTCGCGAGCGAGCGCA
>NZ_QTQN01000046.1:0-47440 GCF_003853755.1 Burkholderia sp. Bp8984 | reverse complement strand
ACGGGGGCGCCGAACGCACTGTGAAGGTAGCGTGGCGAGGGGCAGGCCACGACTTTTGTGTCGATGCGCGGGACGCTGCTGCATGCGATTACTGATGCAGCAGCGGCTTGGGAAGGACCTCACGAACAGAGGCAGATTTCGTGCGTGTCGTCTGTTCAGAGTGAACGGAAGGCGCCTAGGGTATGTCCTACTCAACCGATCCATCAGGTCCGTAGCCTCATATTTTTGAATGCAGTACAGTTTCCAGTCGAGGCTTTCAAGCCTAGGTACGCATGCAGAACGTCCCGGGAGACGCCAAGTTGTCAACGCCCCGCAAGCGGTTGCCCCCGCTCAATACGATTTCCGCTTTCGAAGCATCGGCGAGGTTGATGAGCTTCACCAAGGCGGCGGAGGAGCTCCACCTGTCGCAGGGCGCGGTGAGCCGGCAAATTCAAGTACTCGAAGAGCGCATGGGCGTGCCGCTTTTCACCCGGCGGCACAAGGAGATCCAGCTGACGCGCGCCGGTCTCATTTTCCAGCAGGCCATCGCGCAGAGCCTGAATACGATTCGCCGGGCGGTGACGATGATCGAAGCGCTCGATACCAGCACGGTCACCATTGCCGCGAGCAACGCGATGGCCAATTTCTGGTTGATGCCCGCGATATTCGAGTTCAGCACGCAGCATCCGAACATCGACATTCGCGTGCTGGCCAGCAACTCGTTGGTCGATCCGTGGCATGAACCGGTCGACCTCGCGATTCGATATGGCGACGGGCATTGGCCGAACCTGGCCAAGGTCAAGCTGTTCGAAGAAGAAATCTTTCCGGTGTGCACGCCGGCGTATCAGAAAGCGCACGAGATCAAGACCGTGCAGGATCTGATGGAGTGCGAGTTGATCGAATACGCATCGGACAGCGCGGATTCCAATTCGTGGGACACCTGGCTCGAACATGCCGGCGTTCAGCACGGCGCGGCGAGAAAGCATCTGACGCTGTCGAACTATGACCTGGTCTATCGCGCGGCCTGCAGCGGTAAGGGCGTCGCGCTCGCGTGGGCGTATGGTGTTCCGGAAGAAGACCGCGGCGCGCTGCTCGTCCGGCCGCTGGATGTTTCCGTGAAGACGGGGTTGTGCGAATACATCGTTTATGCGGACACCGAAGAGCTGAGTGCGCCCGCAAGGATCTTCCTCAGCTGGCTGACCGATTTCGCAAACCAGAGCCTGTGGACGTAGCCGCGCGGGGCGCTAGAACTCGATGGTGACGTCCGACAGCGGCACGGAGCAGCACGGCAGGATGTAGCCGTCCTCGATTTCCTCGTCGGTGATGCCGCCGTTGTGATTCATCTCGACCTGTCCGTCCAGCTTGCGGAGCTTGCAGGTGCCGCACACGCCCGAGCGGCATGCATTCGGGATCCTGGGGCCGTTCGGCAGCGCATGCAGTGCGTCGAGAATAGCCGTCCCGGGCGCGCAGTCCAGTTCGACGAGCGACCGCGACAATCGGAGACGCGATACGCCCACCGAGCTCGGCACATGCGCAGGCGCCTGTTCCGGCAGTTGAAAACGCTCCTGGTGGAAGCGGGATTCGGCGCCGCCGTTCTCCAGAAACAGCGCGCGCATGACGGACATGAACGGGTCTGGCCCGCAGCACAGCACCTGTCTCGCGGTCCAGTCGGGCGTCGAGTGATCAAGCACCGCCTTCGACAGCATCCCGGCCGGAACATCGACGCTCGCTTCGTCCGCCGTGTAGAAATGCGACGTGATACCGCATGAGGCGCGTGCCATCCGCAACAACTCGTCGCGAAACAGCAGATCACCGGGCGTCCGGACGAACTGCAGGAACTGGATGTCGGTACGCTCGCCGCGCGCGTACACGGCGCGCGCCATCGACATCAGCGGCGTGATCCCGACGCCGCCGGCAACGAACAGCAGCGGCTCGGCGGGGTTCGCCGGCAACACGAAATCGCCGGCCGGCCGCGACACCTGGAGGCCGTCGCCGACAGCGAGCCGATCGTGAAGCCAGGTCGACATCGCGCCGGTCGGCGAACGCTTGACCGTGATCTCGAATATCGCGTTGCCGTGGGCTTGCGGTGCCGACGAGATGGTATAGCACCGGTAAAGCGTGTCGCTGCCGGTGTTCACGCACAGCGTCACATACTGACCGGGTTCGAATGCAACCTGCTCTCGCGGCTGCGCGAGCGCAAACCGGAAGGTCTTGACGTTCCAGTTCTCGCGCGCGATATCGACGCATACCGCGTCGGTGAAAGCGCTGCCGTTCATCATGCGATGCACTCCACGGGAATGGTCTTCGGTGTGCCGGCCAGTTCCGACTTCAGCGTGGCAAGGTACCAGTCGATGAATTCCGTCACGCCGCGCTCGACCAGCGGAGAGTAGGGGCCCGGCTGATAGCCCTTCGAGTTGATGCCTTGCTGATTGGCTTCGACGAGTCGTTGGTCCTGGGCGTTCGTCGCTTTCCACACGGCGGTGAGATCGTCGAGGTCATAGTCTTCGCCTTCGACCGCGTCCTCGTTCACGAGCCACCAGGTCGTCACTTGCGTCTCCGTCGCGCTCAGCGGCAGCAGCCGGAACGCGATGGCGTGATCGGACAGCACGTGGTTCCACGTGTTCGGGAAGCGCAGCAGCCGCAACGAGCCGACGTCCGGATCCTGGTTGGTCCCCAGCAGCTTCCTGCACGCAAGCTCGCCGCTCAGCGTGAACGAGCGCCCGCGTTCCATCGCGGCACGCACCATCCGATAACCGCCGGTGGTTTCGATCGGCTTGAACGGCAATCCGGCCGCAGCCCAGCGTGCTTCGTCCTTCTCGCACTTCTCGGCGTATTCGCCACCGAATCGAGGGTCCGTCGGGCCATCGAATTCCGAAATCGTGCGCAGCAGTTCCGGGTGGCTCGCGGAGCAGTGATAGCACTCGCGATTGTTTTCGAGAACGAGTTTCCAGTTGCCCTTCTCGACGATCGTCGATTCGAACGCGACCTTCGCGTTGTCGAGTCCGTGCGGTCGGATATACGGCGATACTTGCCGGCGGAATTCATCGAACGGGCTCGGCGTGACCGCAAGCGAGATGAAGATGTAGCCCTCGACCGACTCGCAATGCACCGGCTTCAGCGCGTATTGAGACGCATCGAACTCGGTGCCCATCTCCTTCGCGAACATCAGCTTGCCGTCCAGCCCGTAGGTCCACTGGTGGTACGGGCACACGAGCGTGCCGGACGAGCCTTTGTCGCCGGCGCAGATGCGCGAACCGCGGTGACGGCACGTGTTGTAGAACGCGCGGATCGCCTGGGTCCGGTCGCGGATCACGACGATCGAACTGGCGCCCACCTCGAGCGTGAACCAGTTGCCGGGCTTCGGAATCTGGGCCGACACGCCGGCGAAGATCCATTGGCGCTCCCAGATGAGTTCGAGGTCGCGTTCATACACCGCCTGGTCGGTATAGAACGGCTGCGGCAGTGACCGGCCCGCCACGCGGGACTCGATGAGCGATGTGAGTTGACTGTTCGACAGCATGGTGGTGTTCGATTGGGTTTCGAATGCATGAAGGAATGAATGCATGGGCTGATTTCACCTGCTTGGCGACACGTCTGCAAGCGATGAAAACTGATGCGATGCATGAAATTTTGATAGGTATTGTCGGATCGGAGAGCTCGTCGAGACTCGCAGATTCGCCTGCAGGTAATCACAGCGACGCGGATTTGCGGGCCTCATCGAAATCAATGTCATGCATTAATTCATTCACGGCAACCCGTGCCGGTGCGATGTCGATCCGCGGTGGCCGGTAGGCAGTGGTGAATGCAAATTCGCATGCGGTAGATCAGAAAAACTGCTTTGACGGCAGATTTGGCGGCTCCGATGATGCGGGACATCGCTCACATCGCATTGCGTTCGCAACGCCGCGAATCAGGGCCGTCGTCAAGAAGGCCGCGTCCGATGTCCAGCGACAACAAAAAACCGGAGACGTCATGTCAGGAAATCGTGGAGTGGTTTATGTCGGGCCCGGGAAGGTCGAGGTGCGCAACATCGCGTTCCCGGAACTGTCGGATCCGTCCGGTCGCAAGGCCGGTCACGGCGTGATTCTTCGCGTCGTGGCTACCAACATTTGCGGTTCCGACCAGCATATGGTGCGCGGTCGGACCACGGCACCGGCCGGGCTCGTGCTGGGTCACGAAATAACCGGTGAAGTGATCGAAGTCGGCCCGGACGTGATGTCGCTCAGAAAGGGCGATCTCGTGTCGGTGCCGTTCAACGTCGCGTGCGGCCGCTGCCCGATGTGCAAGGCGCAGAACACGGGCGTGTGCCTTACCGTGAACCCGGCGCGAGCGGGCGGCGCGTACGGCTATGTCGACATGGGCGGCTGGATTGGCGGGCAGGCCGAGTACGTGATGGTGCCGTACGCGGACTTCAACCTGCTCAAGTTTCCCGACCGCGATCGGGCCATGGCGAAAATTCGCGATCTCACCTGCCTGTCCGACATTCTGCCTACCGGGTATCACGGCGCGGTAACGGCCGGCGTTGCGCCGGGCAGCACCGTGTACATCGCCGGCGCGGGCCCGGTCGGCCTGGCCGCGGCGGCATCGGCGCGCCTCCTTGGTGCGGCGGTCACCATCATCGGCGACGTGAATCCGAAGAGGCTGGAGCATGCACGGCGTGTTGGCTTCGAAGCGATCGACCTGTCTGAGGACGCGTCGCTCACTGACCAGATCGCCAGCCTACTCGGCGAGCCGGAAGTGGATTGCGCGATCGATTGCGTCGGCTTCGAGGCGCGCGGCCACGGGCACGCGGGCTCACAGGCCGAAGCCCCGGCGACCGTGCTGAACTCATTGATGGAGGTCACGCGCGCAGCCGGCAGGATCGGCATTCCCGGCCTGTACGTGACCGACGATCCCGGCGCGGAAGATGCCGCGGCGCGAAAGGGCAGCCTGTCGGTCCGATTCGGGCTCGGCTGGGCGAAGTCGCATTCGTTCTTCACTGGGCAGACGCCCGTGATGAAGTACAACCGTAGCCTGATGCAGGCCATCCTCTGGGATCGTCTCGACATCGCAAATGTCGTGAACGTCAATGTGATCGATCTGGATCAGGCACCGGCCGGATATGCGGAATTCGACGCCGGTGTACCGAAGAAATTCGTCATCGATCCGCACGGCATGTTCAAGGACGCCGCGTAACACGTTCAGTCGGCCCCGACGGCGCGGAGCGTGTCACGAACCGCGCTGACTGATTTTCAAGCACTAAGGAGTACACAATGGGATGTCCATTCTCGGGACATGCACCGGCAACGGAATCCGCTGCCGACGCAGGCTGGCACGACGCGCAGCTGGACTTTGCCCGGTCGATGAGTTACGGCGATTACCTCCACCTCGATTCGATCCTCGGCGCTCAGCACCCGTTGTCTCCGGACCACAACGAGATGCTGTTCGTCGTTCAGCACCAGACCTCCGAGCTGTGGATGAAGCTCATGCTGCACGAACTACGCGCGGCCAGGATCGGCGTTCGCGACGATGCACTGCAGCCGGTGTTCAAGATGCTCGCACGCGTGTCGCGGATCATGGATCAACTTGTCCAGGCCTGGAGTGTGCTCGCGACGATGACGCCACCGGAGTACACGGCGATGCGGCCTTACCTCGGCTTGTCGTCGGGTTTCCAGTCCGCCCAATACCGCGAGATCGAGTTCATCCTGGGCAACAAGAACGCGACGATGCTGCGCCCGCACGAGCATCGGCCGGAGAGCGAGGCGCTGTTGCGCGACGCGCTCGCGGCCCCGTCTTTGTATGACGAAAGCATCAGGCTGCTCGCGCGCTCCGGCTTGCCCGTTGACGTGGACCGCCTCGACACGGACTGGACACAGCCGACCCGGTACAACGCGTCCGTCGCTGCCGCGTGGCTGCAGGTCTATCGCGATCCGGGGACGTTCTGGAGCCTCTATCAGCTTGCAGAAAAGCTCGTGGATATCGAGGATTCTTTCCGGCAATGGCGTTTCCGCCATCTGACGACGGTCGAGCGCGTGATCGGGTTCAAGCGCGGCACCGGCGGGACCGAAGGCGTCGGCTATCTGCGGAAGATGCTCGACGTCGTGTTGTTCCCCGAGCTCTGGCAGATCCGGACCGAACTCTGATTCCGGCGCGTATCGTGGCGCTAGCAGATTCAAGCAATTCATTTAGGATGACGTCAAATGTTTAGAAACGTAGAAGCCTTCCCCGGCGATCCGATTCTGTCGCTGATGGAAGCGTTCGTCGCGGACGCCCGCCCGGAAAAGACCAACCTCGGCATCGGGCTCTATTACGACGAAGCGGGGAGGATTCCGGTGCTGGCGTCGGTCAGGCAGGCGGCAACGCTCGTCCGCGATGCAGGGAAGCCTCACACGTACCTGCCGATGGAGGGCGACGCGGCGTTTCGCACGGCGGTCCAGCACATCGTATTCGGCAGCGATTCGGAAGCGGTGACGTCGGGACGTATCGCGACGATTCAGTCGATCGGCGGGTCGGGCGCAATTCACATCGCGGCGCGCTTTCTGAAGGCCACGCTGCCGGACAGCCGCATCTGGATCAGCAACCCGACGTGGGACAACCACCGCGTGCTGCTCGAGTCGGCCGGGCTGGCTGTCGATACCTATCCGTACTTCGATGCCCGCACGAACGGCGTCGACTTCGACGGCATGCTCGCGATGCTCGGCACGTTGCCTGAGCGCAGCATCGTGCTGCTTCAGCCGTCATGTCACAACCCGACCGGCGCGGATCTGTCGGCGGCGCAGTTCGCGCAGGTCATCCATGTGCTGAAGCGCCGCAACCTGTTGCCGTTCGTCGATATGGCCTACCAGGGTTTCGGCGAAGGGCTCGATGAAGATGCCGCGCCAATCCGCAGCATGGTCGACGCCGGTCTGCTGGTCGTCGTGTCGAACTCGTTCTCGAAGAACTTCTCGCTGTATGGCGAGCGCGTCGGTGCGCTGTCGATCGTATGCGCAGATGCGGAAACCGCCGCGCGCGTGCAGGGGCAACTGAAGGCAGCGGTCAGAAAGGTGTATTCGAGTCCGCCGGCGTTTGGTTCTCAGCTGGTCAGCGCGATCTTGACCAGCCAAACGCTGTCGCAGCAATGGCAGCACGAAGTCGGCGCGATGCAGCAGCGCATGAAGACGATGCGACAGAAGCTGCGTGCGGCGCTCGAAGCCATCGCACCCGAGGTCGATGCGCGCTATCTGACGGATCAGCGCGGGATGTTCAGCTATACGGGTCTGACTGCGACTGAGGTCGACGTGTTGCGCGAGCAGAAGTCAATCTACCTCGTTCAATCGGGCCGGATGTGCGTTGCCGGGTTGAACGACGGCAACGTCGCGTATGTCGGCGAAGCGATCGCGGATGTGCTTCGGCAGCGAACGGCCGTATTGAGCTGATTGCCACGGCCGGCGCAGTCCGGCCCTTCCTTCAACATCGACATTCACTTGCCATGATTCGCGAAACGATCGATACGGGTCTTCCCGCGCTGAACCAGCCATTTTCCTGGGCCACCCGGGTCGGCACGCTGCTTTTCACCGCGCACGGGCCGGTGACGATGAACGGTGCGATCGACGGCGGACCGATCGACGCGCAGGCGCGACTGACCTTCTCGAATCTGCAGCAGGCAGTGGCCGCGGCCGGGGGCGCGATGCGCGACGTCGCGCAGGTGCTAATTTATATGAAGGATGCGAGTCACATGCCGACGATCGATCGTGTTTACCGGGAATTTTTCGACGATCCGTACCCGAATCGGTCGAGCGTGGTCGTCCGCGGCTTCGTCCATCCGGAGATGCTCATCGAGATCGTCGCGTATGTGGCGCTTTCCTAAAGTTCGATTCGAACGGCTTGGTCCACGATTTTGCATATGAACGATTCTGCAACGACGGCGCTGACACGTGCCGATGACGCGGTGTGGGATATCCGTGAAGGGGCGCAAGAAGGCGGTGGCGGTATCGCCTGGGCCGTGCGCTCGACCGGGAATTCGCTCGCGTCCGGTTTCGGTCGGCTGAAGGCGGGCGAGACACCCGCGAAGACACTCGACTACGACGAAGTGATTCATGTGCTCAGCGGCACGTTCGGCGTGACGTGCGACGGCCGGCAGCTGCTCGCGCAGGCCGGCGACGTGCTGTCGCTGAGCCGCGGATCGGTCGTCACGTATTCCGGCCGCGACGCGGAATTCTTCTTCGTTGTCACGGCCGCCTGATGCACGCGCGGCCCTTCGAAACGGATTGCAGCATGAACGCTTCAGTATCTTCAGAGAAATTGCTCCCCGCCGACGACAACACGAACGGCTGGTCGGCAATCCTGCCGCCGCGCGTGCCGCGTGAACCGGCGCGACAGTCGGCGAGTTTCGACTGGCTCGTGATCGGCGCCGGCTATGCCGGGTTATCGGCAGCCCGACGGCTGGCCATCCTGAACCCGTCCCATACGATTGCGCTCGTCGACGCACAGGCAGTCGGCGAGGGCGCGCATGGACGGAACGCCGGATTCGCGATCGACCTTCCGCACAACAACGATCACGACCCCGACAACACGGAAAAGGGCTATCGCCACATGCGACTGAGTCGCTACGGGATCGAAACGCTCGACGAGCTGGTCCGCGTGCATGGGATCGAATGCCAGTGGAGCAAGCGGGGGCGCTACGACTGCGCGGTTTCACCCGACATCTCACGCAAGTTGCTGGGCGCAACGGCGGCCGAGCTCGACGCGCTGGGGGAGCCTTACGAAATGCTGCGCGGGGACGCGCTCCACGAACGGCTCGGCACGCGGTACTACGATTCCGCGATCTACACGCCGGGCACGCGGCTCCTGAATCCGGCTGCGCTGTCGCGCGGGCTGGCCGATTCGCAGCCGGCGAACGTGCAACTGTTCGAGCACTCGCCGGTGCTCGACATCGAGCCCGGGTCGCCCGTGGTGGCGACCCTGCGCAGTGGTGTACGGCTGGCCGCGCGAAACGCGGTGCTCACCAACAACGCGTTCATCAACCGCTTCGGGTATTTCGACCGGAAACTGCTGCCGTTTGTGCTGTTTGCAAGCCTGTCGCGGCCGTTGACATCCGACGAGCGAGCCGCCCTCGGCGGCTCGTACGATTGGGGTATTACACCGGCTCACGGCATCGCTGGCGCCACGTTACGATATACGCAGGATTTCCGGATCCTGTTCCGGTACGGGTTCCAGTTCGCGCCGACCTTGCGTTGCCCGGCGGCGCTGCGCGAGCGCATGCGGCGTACGCATCAGGTGCTTTTCGGGGCCCGCTTTCCGATGCTAGAGCACGTATCGCTCGAACATTTTTGGGCAGGTTACCTTTCGCTGAGCCACAACGGTGCGCCGGGCTGGGGGCAACTGTCGAAGAATGTATATGCGGCAGTCAACTGCAACGGCGTGGGCATTGCCAAACAGACGACGGCCGGCGCGCTTGTCGCCGAGCTGGCCTGCGATACCGGGCATCCGCTGATCGGTGACATGCTGGCCCTGGGATCGCCCGACCTGCTGCCGCGGCGGCCGTTCCTGGACATCGGCGTAAGAAGTGTGCTCGCGGCCCAGAAATGGGCGGGCCGCTCCGAGAAGTAGCAGACCCGAGAACGAGAAATCAGACAGACATGAAGAGCGAGACACGGTATCAAGCGGCATCGACCGCACGCGAAGGGCACGCCACGAAATGGTGGGTGCTGTTTCTTCTGACGCTGGTCTACACGGTTAACATCGCGGATCGTTACGTGGTGTCGACCTTGATCGAACCCATCAAGCATGAATTCCGGCTCAGCGACAGCGAAGTCGGATTCATGACCGGCACGGCCATTGCGCTGTTCTACGTGACGCTGAGCCTGCCGCTCGGCTTGCTCGCGGACCGCGTGAACCGCAAGCGGATGATCAGCGTCGCACTGGCGGTCTGGTCCGGCTTCACGGTCCTGTGCGGCACGAGCAGCACCGCGCTCACGTTTTTCCTGTCTCGGATAGGCGTGGGGATCGGCGAGGCAGGCTGCATGCCGTGCGCGGTCTCGCTGCTGGCGGACAAATTCTCGCCGCCGATGCGCGGTACCGCGATGAGCCTCTTTTCCGTCGGCGCGGCCGTGGGCGCGCTGATGGGCTCGTCGGGCGGCGGCTGGATCGCCGAGCAGCACGGGTGGCGTGCCGTCCTGCTCGTGTTCGGGTGCCTGGGAATGCCGCTGGTCGCGATCCTGCTGCTCGGCTTTCGCGAACCGCCGCGCGGGGTGTTCGACAAGCCGGACAGCGCGACGAGCCGCGCTGGTCTCAAGGAAACCCTGCGTCATATCCGCGACTGCAAGGCGCTATTCCACGCGATCGCCGGCACGACCGTGCTGACGTTCTGGGGCTGGGGGCTGGTATGGTGGACGCCGTCGTTCCTCGTCCGCAGTTTCCATCTCGGTGTCGGCGGCGCCGGCGAGATCCTCGGCGCGATTCACGGGATCGGCGGCGGCCTCGCGATGCTCGGCACCGCGCTGGTACTGAGCCGGCCGCGCGCGGCGTCGAGCTTCGCGCAGGCGCGGCTCGTCGCACTCGTGACCGCACTGGCTACGATCCCATCGTTCGTTGCGTACGCGTCCACGTCGCTTCCCGTCACGCATCTGATGCTGTGGGTGTTCGTTCCGACGATCTACGTGTATATCGGTCCGTCGGCGTCGATGGCGCAGAATCTCACGCCAGCCCCGATGCGCGGCCAGGTCATCGGGATCATCGTGTTCGTCACGAACGTCGCGAACCTCGTCATTGCACCGCAGGCGATCGGGTTTCTGTCGGACGTGATCTCGCCGCATCTGTCGAACCCGGCGGAGTCGCTGCGATATGTGCTCGTGCTGGTGTCGCTGACGGGCTTGTGGGCAGCGTGGCACTTCTATCTGGCCGGGCGCCACATGCGTGCCGGCGAAGCCGACCAGTCATTCTCGACGATCCACGGCACGCCCGTACGCGGCTCCTGATGCGCTTTGCGCGGGGACACCCTGCGCGAGCTCCCTTGTTCAAAGACGCGGCGCGGTTCCTTCCGGAATCGCCTCGCGTTTTGCTTTGAGCGCAGCGAATCGCGAGCGATTCCGCAGTCACGCACGGTGGTGCGCAGTCCGTCTCCTACGCGATCGTGCATAGACGCCCTCGCATCCCTTTACCACCACGCGATTCAACGACATGCGCCATATCAGCGCGCCCCCTTTTGCGTCGCAGCACTGTGCCTCCGATTTCGCTTCGCATGCACGTTTCCTGTTAAGGACTAACACCTATGCGGCGTGCCCCGCCGGCATCGGCCGGCGCCGCGCCGTTTACGCGTGCCTTGATGCAAAAGCCTCTGCGTGGTCTGACGATAGTTGCATGTGAATTGTCATGCATCGAATCAGAAATAGTGGTTTGTCGAGCCCTTTATGTCGTCATGAAATCGTCTCAACGACACACCGGTGTCGCCGTGCCGCCGGCAACGACGGCACGCAACGACTGAAGCACGGGACGTTCAATGTTCGATTCTCTGAGGCTCAAATCGCTGCTGGACGCGTGTGTGCCCGGCCGCCCGCTACCGCAGGCGTTCTATAAGGACGACGAACTGTTTGCCGCCGACATGGCATTGATCTGGGAACGCTACTGGCTGTTCGCGGGCCTGTCGTGCGAGATCGGAAAGCCGGGCGACTGGTTCACGTTGATGATCGGTGAAACGTCGATCGTCGTCGTGCGTGACCGCGACGGCGCGATCCGCGCGTTCTACAACACCTGCCGGCATCGCGGTTCGCGCATCTGCGCGGGCGAGCGCGGCTCGTCGCCCATGCTTGCTTGCCCGTATCACCAATGGACGTACGGGCTCGATGGCCGTCTCGCGTATGCCGGCAACATGGGCGAATCGTTCGATGCGTCCCGGCATGCATTGAAGCCTGTCGCGTGCGAAGTCGTGTCCGGATACATCTTCATCAGCCTCGCCGATGAGCCGCAGGACTTTTCGTCGTTCAGCCGTCGCGTAGCGCCTTATCTCGCACCGCACGGCTTCGACCATGCGAAGGTCGCGTTCGAATCGACCATCGTCGAGAAGGGCAACTGGAAGCTCGCGATCGAAAACAATCGAGAGTGCTATCACTGCTCTGCGAACCATCCGGAGCTGCTGCGGACGATTTCCGAGTACGACGGTCCGACCGATCCGCGCTACGGCAGCGACGGCATCGCGTTTGCGGAGAAAACCGCGCGTGACGAAGCGCGCTGGGCGGCGGCCGGATTGCCCTATGCGCCCGTCGAGGAGGCGCCCGAGTACCGGTTGATTCGCGCGGCGATGGAGCGTGGCCTGTCGTTCACGATGTCGGGCGAACCGGCCTGCACGCGCGTGATGGGCACGTTGCCGGAGCAGGATGTCGGCTCGCTGCGCTTGCTGCGTTTTCCCAATACGTGGAATCACGCGCTCGGCGATCACGCGATCGCATTCCGGCTGTTGCCGCTCGGCCCGCGCGAAACGCAGGTCACGACCAAATGGCTTGTCCACGAGGACGCGGTCGAAGGCGTCGACTACGACCTCGACACGCTGACGGCCGTATGGAAGGCCACCAACGCGCAGGATCAGCGACTCGTCGAGACGAACCAGCTCGGCATCAATTCCAGGGGGTACGAGCCGGGCCAGTATTCGCCGCTCGTCGAAAGCGGCGTGATGGCCTTCATCGACTGGTACCTCGATGCGATGCGCGAAGGTATCGCGCAGTCGCGCCCGACGGTTGCGGTCCAGGCCGCATGACGCCGGTCGCGCAGCCGTCGACTCGCCGGCAGGCCGTGAGCGGCGGTAGACAACGAGCAGTGAGCGTTTCCCGGCCGGGCCTGACAGCAGCGCGGGGCCGGTCATCCAGGTAAATCAACGGGCGGAGTGAGACATGTTCAAACGAATTTTCAAGTTCAACGCGGCGCGTACGCTGGCCGCATGCGGCGTCGGTGCGGCGGCATTGCTGGGTACGCCCGCGCATGCGGCCGATGTGGCGCAATCGTCATGGTGTGCCGCATCCAAGCCGGTCAAGTTCGCCGAAATGGGCTGGGATAGCGCCAAGTTCATGACCGAAGTGGTTCGCTATGTGCTCGAGAAGGGCTACGGCTGCAAGACCGAGCTAATGACCGCGACGAACGCGATCGCGTTGCAGGCAATCACGACGGGCGACCTGAACGTGATGGTCGAGTATTGGGCCGGACGTACGCCGGCATACGAGAAGGCCGTACAGGATGGACGGGTCAGGATCTTGGGTTCGCTCGTCAACGGCGGCAGCGTCGAGGGCTATTACGTGCCGGAATACGTGGTCAAGGGCGACCCCGCGCGCGGCATCAAGCCCCTTGCGCCGGACCTGAAGAGCGTCGCGGATCTGCCGCGGTACAAGTCCGTGTTCGCCGATCCCGAAGAACCGTCGCGTGGCCGGTTGTACAACTGCCCGATCGGCTGGCAGTGCGAGTCCGACACCGAACAGAAGATGAAGGCTTACAAGATCGGCGCCGCATACACGGATTTCCATCCCGGCTCCGGGCCAGCGCTCGACGCCGCCGTCGAGTCGGCATTCACGCGCGGCAAGCCGATCCTGTTCTATTACTGGGAGCCGTCGACCATCCTCGGTCGCTTCCGCGCCGTCAAGCTCGACGAGCCGGCCTACAACGCTGCCTGCTGGAAGACCATTAACGGCAGCAAGGATCCGAATCCGTGCGGCTCCGCGTCGCCGCCGACCTCGCTGCGCGTCGTTGTGTCGAACTCGGTGGCCGATTCCGACCCGGCGTTGATGTCGCTGTTCGAAAAGGTGCAGTTCTCGATCGGCGCGTTGAACACCACTATCGCGCGCATGGCGACCGAGAAGGTGCAGCCGCGCCAGGCAGCGGTGGATTTCCTGAAGGCCAACCCGTCGCTCGTTGCCCAATGGGCACCGGCTGCGGCCGCGCAAAAGGTCGCGGCCAGCCTGAAGTAAGGCGTCGCGCCGCTGCCATGTGCGATCCCGCGCAATCGAGGTCCGCACGCGCCGCGTGTGCGGACCGAGCCCGAACATGAAGGAACCCAAGTGAACGGCATCTTTTATTCGCTCGAACTGGGCGATGCGATCAACCAGTTCTTCACCAGCGTCGTCGCGCGCTACGGCGACGTCTTTCATCACGTCAGTGCGGTGTTGCTGCTGTACGCACTGAATCCCGTTGAAGCGCTGCTCAAGGCGACGCCTCCGCTCGCGGTCATCGCGGTCATCGGCGTGATCGCATGGCTCGGCGCTCGCCGAATCGGTCCGGCGGCGCTGCTGATGGCACTGACCTATGTGATCGGCTGTCTTGGGCTGTGGGACAAGCTGATGGCGACGTGCGCGATCATGCTGACCGCGCTGATCTTGACGACGATCGTCGGCGTGCCGTCGGGCATCGCGATTTCGCGCAGTCCGGCCCTTGCACGCGTGTTCAATCCCGTGCTCGACATGATGCAGACGCTGCCATCGTTCGTGTACCTGATCCCGGTCGTGATGCTGTTCGGGCTCGGTCGCGTGCCGGCGATCTTCGCGACGATGATCTACGCGCTGCCGCCGCTGATTCGCCTGACGGACCTTGGCCTGCGTCAGGTTCCGGAGGACGTCGTCGAGGCCGCACGCTCGTTCGGCGCGACCTCGTGGCAGCAACTGATCGCGGTCGAATTGCCGCTCGCGCTGCCGTCCATCATGGCAGGCGTCAACCAAGCCGTGATGATGTCGCTCGCGATGGTCGTCATTGCATCGATGATCGGCGCGCGCGGGCTCGGCGAAGACGTGCTGTCCGGCATCAACAACCTGGACATGGGGCAGGGCATCCTGGCCGGTGCGGCTATCGTGATTCTCGCGATCGTATTCGACCGCATCACCCAGTCTTTCGGCGTGGGCAAGCGCGCACGCCGCCATGCACGGACATAATCAAATGAATCCTTCGACGCTCAGCAATACAGGTACATCGCTCGACGCAGAATCGAGCCGTGTGTCGACCGGCGTCCGCGCAGATCGCCGCGAACCCGAAGCCACGCGCGGCGCTGCCGGCATCGCGACCGACGTGCCGATTCTCGAGCTGCGCCACCTGTACAAGGTGTTCAGTCCGCACAGCGGCCGCGTCGACGACGCGATCGCGATGGCCCGCACCGGCATGCCGAAAGACGAAATCCTGCAGCAGACCGGTTGCAACGTCGCCGTACGCGACGTGTCGCTGTCGATTCGCGAAGGCGAGATCTTCGTGATCATGGGATTGTCCGGGTCCGGGAAATCGACACTCGTGCGTCACTTCAATCGGCTGATCGAGCCCAATGCCGGCGAATTGCTGTTTCGCGGCACCGACGTGCTGCGGCTCGGGGCGCGCGCGCTGCGCGAGATGCGCCGCCATCACATCGGCATGGTGTTTCAGAGCTTCGCGCTGCTGCCGCACAAGACGGTACTGGAGAACGTGGTATTCGGCCGCTGGATTCGCGGCGATGCAAAGGCTGAGTCCGACAACGTGGCGCGTGCCTGGATCAACGGCCGGCTCGGACTGAAGGGATACGAGCGGAAATACCCGGACGAGCTGTCGGGCGGGATGCGGCAACGCGTCGGACTGGCACGGGCGCTCGTGTCCGAGCCCGACGTTCTGTTGATGGATGAGGCGTTCAGCGCGCTCGATCCGCTGATTCGATGCGAGATGCAGGACATTCTGCTGGAAATGCAGGCCGAACTGAAACGGACCATCGTGTTCATCACGCACGATCTCGACGAAGCGATGAAGATCGGCTCCCGGATCGCGATCATGAAGGACGGCGTGGTGATCCAGGTCGGCACGCCTGACGAGATTCGCAGCGCGCCGGCGAACGACTACGTGCGGCGGTTCGTGGAAGCCAGTTGATTCGATCGTGATCGGGCGATGCGCCTTCGCTGGCGGATACGCCGCCGCAGGGTTGCTGGTCCGCCGGTGTCGACGGGAAGCGCGTTGAAAGGAATCGACATGCGTTCATAAGGTCAGTTTCATCACTCGATAATAGAGGAGTCCATAATGAAAAAGACGATGCTTGCAGTATCTTCCACCTTGATCTGCGGGGCGGCGTGCGCGCAATCGTCCGTCACGCTGTATGGCTTGATCGACGCAGGCGTGACCTATACCAATCACGTCAACGATTCGTCCGGGAAAGGTGCATCCCTGCAGTTTCAGTCGGGCGTCGCTCAATCGAGCCGCTGGGGGATGCGCGGAACCGAAGACCTCGGCGGCGGAACGAAGGCGATCTTCACCCTCGAAAGTTCGTTCGACGTCGGCAACGGCAAGCTGCTCGGTGGCGGCGCGGAGTTCGGCCTGCAATCGTTCGTCGGCCTGAGCGGAAACTGGGGCACCGTGACGCTCGGTCGCCAGTACGATTTCATCGGCTACTACTTCCCCGCGTATGCGATTGCCGCCAATACGCCGGCCGGGCTGCTGGGCTGGAGCCTGCCGACCTACGCGTCGGGCGGGTACGCGCTCGATAACCACGTGTGGGGCGATCTGGTCAACAACGCGGTCAAGTACGAGTCGCCGGTCATCGGCGGGTTCACGTTCGGCGCGATGTACGGGTTCGGCAATGTCGCCGGGTCGCTCGGGCAGAACAGCTCCAGCAACTTCTACGTGAGCTATGCGAACGGACCGTTCAGTGCGGCACTCGCGTACATGTCCATCCATAACGCGACGCCGTCCGCCAACTCCGTCGAATACGCGGCGGGGGCGGCGTACAACGTCGGCAAGGCTCGCGTGTTCGGTTACGTGACCGACGTGCGGCTGTCGAGCGGGGACAAGGCCCGTGCAACCACCGTCGAAGGTGGCGTCAGCTATCTCGTGACCCCTGCGTTGTCGCTCGCCGGCGGGTTGCAGTATCAGGCCCGCAACAATAACGTCGGAAGCGCGAACCAGCTCATTCTCAGTGCAGACTATTTCCTGTCGAAGCGCACCGATGTCTATCTGGTCGGAACGTTGGCGCACGATCACGGCTTCGGCACGCAGGCTGAGGCGGCCTTGGGAGCATCGTCGAACACGAGCGTGCAGACCGCCGTACGCGTCGCGATTCGACACAAGTTCTGAGTGCAGGGATGGGCCGCGATCGGGAGTCCGGTCGCGGCGGAAGAATCGCATGGTCCGTCGCGTGCCGATCCTTCACGTCTGCAGGCTCCGTTACTTCAACGCCCCCTCCGCCACCATCACCTCATGCGACGCGGCGAACCTGCCGAGGTCATGTGGAATACCCAAACAAGCAGTCGCTTGCAGCACGCGTAGCTTTGAACTCATCGACGCTCACACCGTTTTTTAGCGCACCCTTCACGAGTCGATGAAGCCGTTAAAGACGCCGGGAAGCGGCCAAATGAAAGCGTGTCGTCTCCCAAATTTCGAAACAGGGAGCCGCCATGCGATGCGCGATCATTCTTGAGTTGGAGAGTGGCGACGGGGGGTAGTGATGTGGGGGGGAGGTCATGCGGTTTCGCAGCCAGCATGGCGATTTCTTCTTCCGAGAATGGATTTGCCTCGGCCGGGATGCCGGCGATGTATTTGCCGGGCAGATTGATTTTCAGCTGATCCTTAGCAAGACTGTCTCCGGCGAGGCAAGCCAAGCCATACTGCACGTCATAACACACGCCGTCAGCGAGGGCGATAGCGTGCAGCTTGTCGGTTTTGGCTCGTTCTCGCAAGGGGAGCGCGCCGCTCGGACCGGTAGAAATCCGGCGACAGGTCAGCGTAGAAGGCGCAGAGGTCTGCACAATGGCGCGATCGGTGGTCGTTTAGCTTCCTATCAGTGCAACTGCCGGCATGATTGCGTGCGTGTAAAGTTGCTGCCCGGAATGGTGACGCCAGATTATTGTTGCTATCGGGTGGTTCCAAAGTCCATGTCGGCCGCCATCTAACCCTGACTCTTGCTCGGTGAATCAGATTTTGTGAAATGCAGTGGCTATAACCGCTGAGAAGCAACATGTCTCCTACTGGTAGTCAGTGAAGCGGGAGGTCGGTGCCGGTAGCGTCGGCGTTGAATAACCGGACACATTCGCGCTGAATTGCTGCATCAGCCCGTTGTCGATGTGGCTCAGCCCGTTGAGCTGCAACTGCACCAGCACGCGCGTACCGGTAGTCGGCGAGGTTGTGCCGTTGTAGCTCGTGTACTTCTGCAGCGCGAAGCCGACGGCCCAGCAATCGGCTGCATACTGGAACCCGAGTAGCCCGCTGACGAGCCGGTGCGCGGCCAGATCGTAGTCGACCGAGCCGACGCCCGACAGCGCATGCGTCAGCGGCCATTGCGCGGACAACAGCACCTGGTTCTCCGGCTCGTCGTCGAGCGTCGCATTCGCACGCGCATACAGGTACGCGAAATTGACGACCTTGCCGTCGGCCGGTTTCCAGTCGATGCCGGCCGTCGCCTGGGTCAGCTCGTTGCTCGACTGGTTGTATTCGACCGCCTGTTGCAGCTCGAGGCCGGTGCCCACATGGAACGCGGCGCCGGCGATCACGTCGGACGGGCCGACGGTCGGCGGCGTGTCGCCCGGCATCGTGACCTGCGACGCGCGGAAGTAGTACTCCTGCGCGAGCACGAAACGCGCAAGCTCGGTTCCGCTGCCCGCATCGACGAAGCGCGTGGTGACGCCAGCAGTCAACCGGTTCATGTCGCTCACGCGATCGCCGCCGACGAAGCGGTTGCTCGTGAAGATCTCCGCGAGGCCGAAATCGAGCGGCGCGGTGTCGAACGCCGGCGCGAAGGTCTGGTTGCGATACGGTGTGTAGACGTAGAACAGCCTCGGTTCGAGCGTCTGGATCATGTCGATGCCGAACAGCTGGACCGCGCGCTCGAACGTCGCGCCCATGTCGAGGCTCGCGGTCGGTACGTTGACGCTGAAGTTCTTCGGCTGGCCGGCCGGCGCATCGCTGCCGATCGACGTGAGGTCGTATGACGCCGCGTGCCACTGGAACTTCGGCGTCACGTACCAGTCTGGTGCGACGATCGGGTAGCTGACGTAGGTATCGACCGTCAGCCGGTTGCCTTCGGTCGAGTCGGCGGTCGGGATCGTGAAGCGGGTTGCGTTCACGTCCGCGCCGAAATCGAAGCCGTCAACGTTGTAGCGCGTGTATTTCGCATCGAGCTCAGGTTCACGGTTGTACGGCGGCGTGGTGGTAAACGACTGCCAGTTCTGCACGCGCGCGAGCACGGACCACGGGCCGTGGTTGTAGGTCACGCCTGCTTCCTGCTGGAACAGCGTCTGCGAGCCGACGGCGAGCGAGTTCGCGCTCGAGAAGTCGGACGGCACCGACGCGTCGGACACGCGGTTGTAGTTCACATACGCGGCGAAGCCGTTGCCGAGGTTCTCGCGATGCTGAAACGCGATCGAGTAGCGGTTGGTGTGCGTCGTCGCGTCGTCCGGCAGAAAGCTGACGGACAGCGAACCGGAATAGGTCGGGCTCAGGTAGCGGTAGTCGGTCGTCAGCATCGCGCCACGCTTGATCATCAGCCGCGGCGTGACCGTCAGGTCGTAGTTCGGCGCGAGATTGAAATAGACCGGGACGGCAATGTCATAGCCGTTGGTCGAGCTGATCGCGAACGTGGGCGGCAGGATCCCGGTCTTGCGCTCGCCGTTCAGCCGTAGAGCAAAGCAAAGATGTCAATTCGAGGTGTCCGTCGCACGTGGCTCTTCGCGCCCGAGTTGACGACATTATCGACAATCTCACCGAAATAATGTCGTCACTTCGTCTATGTCCGAAGCAAAGTCGTCAATTCGCGTCGTACGCTCCCCTGAACGACCGTAGAGGCATGATTTATATACGATTCTCGGTATGCGAATCGTTCAGTCGCGACGCCCCGCCCCGGACACGCCCTGGAGGACTGCATGGGCGGTGGCGGCTCGGCCGCTACTGACGGCTTCCGGCCATGAGCGGCCGGTCGAGGTCGTCGTCCAGTTTGGCTGACCGAGGCCTCGTCCGCCCTCGCTCAATGGCCGGTCTTCGGTGAGCAGATCGCAGGTGGCATTGCCTCCACGCAGCCAGAAGCGGCCGCACAAGACGCAAGGAGAGTGACCATTTCCTGGCGGATGACCGCCGGTCAGATTCGATTGACTCGCACGCTATGGACCGAGCCTTAGCTTGGAAACGGCAGGTGCACACGACCTCCGTATCCGCCTCGCCCTTTTACATGAGGTCGCAACTGGCTGATGCATTTTCAGTAGCCGCTGCGGCAATTAACCGTATCCATTGGCTTGACGACACAGCGCGGATTTAGTCGGTCGAGTCGGCGTCCGATGCCTCTGTGAACTCACGTCCTGGCGGCGACCGGGAGTCGGAATGGGGCGCCGAGACGGTTGAAGGCGTTCATCGCGGCAATCGTTATCGTGAGGTCGACAAGTTCCTTCGGCGAGAACGCCGCCGAGGCCGCCGCATAGGCTTCATCTGAAGCATGCGTTTCGCTGACGAGAGTCACCTCTTCGGCCCAAGCCAAGGCGGCGCGCTCCTGAGCGGAGAACAGGTGTGGGACTTCGTCCCACACGGGCACCAGGGTCACCTTGTCGATGGACATGGTCTTTCTAAGATCGCGACTGTGCATATCAATGCAATGGGCACATCCGTTAATCTGTGAAACACGGAGGAACACGAGATGAATGAGTTCCTCGGGCAGGTTGGTGCTTTTGGTCACATAGTGATGGACACCGAAAAGCGCTTTTGCGCCGTCCGGTGCGATCTCGCTCCAGTTCAAGCGTGTCATCTTTGTCCTTTGCCGTTTGGCCATAAAATAACGTCTCTTGGGTCACGGTCGCGGGTTGGTTACTTCCCCTTCGCGCGTGACTCATGACATAACGCGACGTTACTAGCCCGAGATTACGGACAACAGGCCCAAGAATTGGCGAAATGACTGAGCCAAAGACTATGCCCACGCTTGCGATCGAGATAGACCGTACTGCGGCGGCGCCCGTTGGCGAGCAGATCTACGCGAGCCTCAGGCAAGCGATTGTCGACGGCCGTCTTCAACCCGGAAGACGGTTACCCTCTGGAAGGGATCTCGCTGCTCAGCTCGGCGTCGCGCGCGGAACGATTCTGGTGGCCTACGAGCGGCTGGCTTCCGAGAAGCTAGTGGTCGGCGCAGGCTCCGCCGGCACACGCGTCTGCGCGCAACTTCCTCCAGCGCCAACCGAGACCGAGATTCCGCTCGATGGGCCACTGGATGCCTTTACACGACCGTATTCGAGCGCGCCACTACCGTTCCAGATGGGCGTACCGGCTCACGATGCATTCCCCGCCAAGGTCTGGGCTCGAATGCGAGCGCGGGCTGTCCGGGCGGACGCCACCGGATACACGACCTACGCCGACCCTCGCGGCGAGCGCGGCTTGCGCGCACAGATTGCCAGTCACCTGGCCATCAGCCGACAGATTCAATGCCATCCCGATCAAGTTTTTGTGACCAGTGGATACCGTCAGGGACTGATGCTTACACTGATCGCGCTCAGAGCTCACGGTCGCACCGCGTGGATCGAAGAACCGGGCTATCCGCTCGGAAGGAAAGCTCTGGAGCTGGCGGGGCTTACGGTTGCCCCCATCTCCGTAGATGTCGAGGGATTACGTGTCGAGGAAGGAATCGCTCGTGCTCCGCATGCCGCGTTAGCGCTGGTTACGCCAGGCCAACATGCGCCGCTGGGCGTCGCCCTCTCGCCGATGAGAAGACGTACCCTGCTCGAATGGGCTGAAGCAAAGAATGCCTGGATCATCGAAGATGACTACCTGGGTGAACTACAGTTGGTTGGACGGGCGGCGCCCGCCTTGGCTGCGGGTGATGGCGCGCAACGCGTGATCCACATCGGCGCATTCAGTAAGACAATCAGCCCCGCGCTGGGCCTCGGCTTCGTCGTCGCGCCGCGCGCACTGGCCGAACGCGTTGTCGAAACAGTTTCAGTAATGGCACCTGCTCCGAATAGGACGACACAGCTGGCACTAACCGAGTTTCTCGCAGATGGACACTTCATGCGCCACCTCCGACACATGAAGAAGGTCTACGCTGAGCGCCGCTATCTCGCTGTTGAACTGCTCAGAAAGCGGTTTACGGAGGTCGTGGAATCGGGATTGGGGTTGATTGTCAAGTTGCCTGATGGCGTCGATGACCTGGAGATCGTTCATTCCGCGCGCAAGGAAAATCTTGCACCGTCTGCGCTGTCTGCGTGGTACCTACGGACAGAGCTCGCGAGGAACGGCCTACTTTTGAGCGTAACGAATCTTCGGCCCGACAACATCCGTGCGGCGTGTGATGCGCTCGAAGATGTTGTTTCAGCACGCATCTCGCAACATCGAGGCGTCGATGCAAGCCATCGTTTCTTTTGATCGGCTTGGATGGACCGGTATTGAGAGCTTTGCGGTCATCCGTCTCAGCATATCGGCGGTCCACTTCGGGTCGTGAGTACGCACTGCCGACTGGCCGCTTCCGGAAGCGGAATTCCACTGGCCGCTTTCCGGCGATGAGTTTGAAGAGGGGGCTGACGCAGCCCGACCCTAACCCGTCATCCAATCTTCAGCGCTGTCAACGACCGCTGACGAGCAACTTCCGCCAGCTGCCACATTGCTTTCACACGTCGATTTCATCCAGCAGAATTCGGTTGAAGTCAGTACAGAATACGGGAGCCCCCACCCATCGCTGGGGTCGGGCTTTCTTTCCGGGGAAGCAGTCGTCGATGCCGTTTGCCTAGATGGTCGGATTCACGATTACTCGCTGCGGCCCGAAGCAAGGTTTGCGTCGATCCACGATGCTACGTCGGTGACTGGAATGGCATGGCGTTGATTGAACGTCCCACTCTTGTCCCATGCGACACCCCGCCCTTGAGCAAACGCCGCACGATACTTGCGCATCATGTTGTTCGGGTCGCGCGCCAGCTCATCCAGCAAATACTGCACGCTCCACTCGGAACGACTGAAGGGGCGGCCGAGGGCCGCTTGCAGCTTGTCGGCGACCACCCCGTAAGTCACGGTGTCACCGGCCAGATATACAATTTCGTTCCGGATACGGGGTTGAGCGAACACGATCTCGGCAGTCAGCGCGCCGATATCATCGGGCGTCGTCAGCGTCACGGCGGTGTCGAGGCTGCCCAGCGCGTGGACTGCGTCGTTTTGCAGGTCAACGACACCGAAGTCTGGCTCAAACAGGTAGCTCATGAACATGCCGGTCGAGATGATGACCCACTCGGTCTCGTGCTGACTGCGCAGCAACTCGCGCACGTCCAGCTGTGCGTCGAAGATGTCCTGCGGACTGCCACGACCGATCACATCGAAGTCGACACCGAACTGCCACGGGAAGTACCTCGGGATGCGCGCCTGCAACGCCGCCCGCGCCAACTTCATCGGCGTGTCGATGCCGGCTGCGTAGCCCGCACAACCGATTACCGTGTCATATCCTGCGAATACGCCTGCGAGCTCATCAATAGAGCTCTTCACAAGATCGCCCACGACGATCTCGATCCCAAGGTCTCGAATCTCCGCGATATCATGTTGCTTGGCTGGTGCATTGGACTCAACGGCACTTGCGCGCAGCAGCACGCTGATCTTCGCGCCGGCCACGTCCTTCGCTCGACGTGCGAGATTGCGTAGCACTGGAAGGCCAAGTTCGCCAGCACCGAGCACGAGAATGTTTTGAGACGTGGCGTTAGGATCTGTTTGGTTCATCGTCTAGCCTGCTGAGAAATGTGTTGCGGCAGTCTAGCAATGCATGGACGTGTATGAAAGAAGGCACATGCGTGATACTGGGAGCCAGATAGTTGGATCGAGACGAACTTCTCCGATATTCGCAAACCGTTTGCGACGGCCTGCGAGACGATGATGACGGACTGCGGCGAGAGGTGCTCGCACACGCCGGGAGTCGTTGGTCGCTCGGTGTCGTCCACACGCTTGGCGTGTACGGCAGGCTGCGCCATGCCGAAATCGGCAGGCGCATGCACGGGGTGACTCAGCGGATGTTGACGCGCACGTTACGACAACTCGAACGTGACGGTCTGGTGCTCCGTCACGATTTCGATGAAGTGCCCCCTAGAGTCGAATACGAGTTATCCGACACGGGCATGGACCTGCTCGTTCGCATGGTCCCGTTGTGGACCTGGATTGTCGAGAATGCGGACCGCTTCAGAGAAGCGAGGCGGATTTTCGACAGCCAGAACCGCGACGCGAGCTCGTAGCTTGCCGATTGTTGATTTGCATTCCCTGCTTCCCTGGCGGGGATAAGGATTGACGTCTCTGAGTGAAAGGCTTATGGCGGCCGCGCATTTCTTACTTCGTCGTCTATCCATCCCAACGAGCCGCAACGTCCAAGATTCGCGCCCCTCGCTGATGTCTTGTTTCGGCTGGCGCACGAAGATTGATTGTTATCGGGGAAAACTGTCCTGTACTGCGAATTCTCAGTCAGCAGGTGACGCAAGCGCTAACACCGCCAACGCCAGTGTTCAAATCTTCGATGATCACGCTACGCGTCGCCAATCGGGCCGCCGAAGCACGACGGCACATTTCGACAAGGCAGAGTCTGATAGCTGAGCGGAACTGACGTTCGAATGTCCGCCGCGAGAGCGCGGTCGAACGCCCACAAGTGGCCCGATTGGGTGAGGCCGCCAACGTCCGCTTTATGGTGCTCCAGTTCGCGAAAACATTGACTCGACTGACTGACCGGTTTGGAGGCGGCTGTCTGACCGGAGTGGGTCGCGAAGCGCCTCTCGCACGGCTCCAGAACGGCCGCTCGACGGCGCACGGGCTTGTTTGCCGACCTCGCCGAACGTTCTGGTAACGAGATAAGCTTTGTTATCACGACAGTACGATCACCCATTCAAACTCGGGTTTCGCACAACGCGTGACAGGGGTTGCCGGCGCTGCAACGGCGCCGCGCGGCAGTTGACACTGGTCTTCGCAACACCGTGGCCGGTGACAACTTTAGTTCGCGACGTGCAACCCCATGAATTCACGACGGTTTCGCTCTTCATCGCCGGCGCGAGGCGGCGAAGTGACATTTTTACTTCCCAAACGGTGACAACTTTAATTTGATCTACGTCAACAGCCGTGGTACGCGCCTCTGTCGCGCTTCGACACCATCGCTCGGAATTCAGCGCACGTCGATGAAACGCCTCGCCAGCGACCTGCCGCTGCGTACTTCCTCAGCTTGACGTTTGCCACCCCGCGTTAGCGGAATCACTGGACACAATTAGCGCTCGAACGGACACCATCAGCAGTATCTACGAACTTCAACACCGGCGGCGCCGTGTTAAAGCGATGCACCGCCGCACATGACGATCTGCTGCCCGGTGATCGCGCTTGCATCCGCGCTCAGCAGGAACGCGGTCAGCGCGGCGACCTCGTCGGGCGTGATGAATCGCCCGATCGGCGGCAGCTTCGGCGGTGTGGCCGCACGCGCCGGATCGCGCAGGAACGGCGTGTCGGTCGCGCCCGGCGCGACGACATTCACGGTGATCCCGTGCTGCGCGAGTTCCGCGGCCCACGATCGCGCGAGGCCGACGAGCGCGGATTTGGTCGCCGCATACTGGCTGCGCGTGGCCGCGCCGTTCGCGGTGCGGCTGCCCAGCAGCACGATCCGTCCGCCGGCCGGCATCTGCGGCACCAGGCGATCGGCGAGAAACGTCGCGGCGTCGACGTGCAGCCGCCACATCGCCGCGCCGTCGTCGTGCGACAGCTGGCCGAGCGGCGCGGTGCGCATGAAGCCGGCCGCATGCACGAGCGCGTCGACCGCGCCTAGCGCGTCGCACACGGGCGCGAGCGCCGCAAAATCGGTGACGTCGACCGGCACGATCGTCAGCGATTCGTGCGCCGTTTCGACGTGCGACCGGCATAGTCCGGTGACGCGCCAGCCGTCGGCGAGCAGACGCTCGACGATCGCGCGGCCGATCCCCGACGACGCGCCGGTGACGACGGCATGACGTGACACCGAATCCGGCTGCTCCCGTTGCGCCACGATCTCTCCCGTTACGTTTGAACCTGCGGCGAACTGCCGGACGCAGTCGCCGGCTTCGTGCCGACTGCATGAACCGTGACCCGCGCCTGCGCATGAAACGGCTCGAGCTGCTCGTGCAGCGCGCCGTCGTCCGTCACGAGCGTCCAGTCGCGTTCGAGCGGCGTCCAGTACTGCTGGCTCGCGCGCCCGAGCTTGTCCGCGGTCACGAGCACGAACACCTCGGCGGCCTGCCGGATCACGCATTCCTTCAGATACGACTGCTCGTTGCTCGCTTCGCACAATCCCAGCTCGGCGACCACGCCGTCGGCGCCGAGGAATGCCTTGTCGACGCTCAGCCGGCTCAGCGCAATCTGCGCGAGCGGCCCGAGCGTGCTCATGCTGGACGAGCGCACGTCGCCGCCGATCACAGTCACGTGCACACCGGACGCCACGAGCAGGCTCACGACGAGCAGGTTGTTGGTGACCACGTGCACGTCCGTCCGGCCGGCGAGAAGACGTGCGAGTGCCGCCGTCGTGGTGCCGCCGTCGAGGAACACAGTGTCGCCGTCCTCGACGAACGCGCTCGCCGCGTGTGCGATCGCTTCCTTCTGCTCCTGCGAACTGACGCGCCGTTCCTCGAGCGACGGTTCCGGCTCGTGGCCGCCGACCGCGGCGGCACCACCGTACGTGCGCAGGATGCGGCGGTCGCTCGCCAGCGCACGCAGGTCGCGGCGCACCGTCGCCTCGGACATCCCGAAGTGCTCGCACAACGTCGCAACCTCCGTCATGCCGCCGAGCACGGCCTGCAGCATCGCCTCCCGGCGCCTGGTCACTTTCATGAGCGTGATTTCCTGGTCTGATCGAATGGGCGCGCAACGGCGCGCAGCTCGACCGACAAGTTTATCGAATTGCCGCACCGGCCGGCCAGTTGCCGCGGCGAGCGTCATCGGCCGCGAACCCACGCTTCGTCGACGCGCACGTACTTGATCTTCTGGCGAAACCACGTGAACGCGATGTGCAACGCACCGTCCTGCGACTGCACGATCGACGGATACGAGTATTCGCGGTTGCGCCGGTCGGCCGAGTTGTTCGTCATGCAGTAGCCGTCGCCGATTTCGAGGTTGCGGCGGCGCCGCCACGTCCTGCCGCCGTCCTCCGAGATGGCCAGCGACATCGGCGCGCGCGGCGCACCCCAGAACGCGGTGCCGCACGCGGATGCCTTCTGGTCGCGCAGCTCGTCGCTGTCCTCCGAATCCTCGATGTCGTCGTACAGCGACGCACGGCGCTCCTTGCCGTGTGACGCGTCGCTTTCGTTGAACACGAGCGCGAGGTGGCCGTTCTGCAGCACCGTGAACTGGATCGACGAATTGTTGTTCGGCACGTCGGTGCGCTCGGGCGCGCTCCACGTGCGGCCGTCCGTCGAGCGGCTCGCGTAGACGAAGTCGGCCCAGCGGCTGCGGTAGAGCGCCAGCAGCGTCCCGTCGTGCAGCACGTGAACGTTCATGTGCACGCACCCGACGCTGTCCGGCACCTCGTGCAGCGTCCACGTGTGACCCTGGTCGTCGGACACCATGACCGCGCTGACGTCGTCGTTGCCGACCCAGCGCTCGCCGGGTTCCGTGCGGCACAGAAAGATCGGGCAGATCCACGTGCCGCTGTCGAGCGCGACGATCGGCTGGCGCACGAACGTCCCCGGCCGGTCAAACAGCGTTTCGACGGGGCCCCACGTGACGCCGCCGTCCGTCGACACGCGGCGGCGCACGATCGCGGTGTTCTGATGGCCGGACAACTGCGCGGTGTAGATCAGCCACAGGCGGCCGTCGGGTGCGGTGAACAGCACGGGGTTCTGTTCGGAGCGGGTCGGGTCGTCCGACAGCTTGCGCGGCGCCGACCATTCGTTGGTTCCGGCCGCAAGCCGCGACAGGTAGATCGACACGTCCGGAATGCCTTCCTGCGTACCGCCGAACCACACGCACAGCAGGTCGCCGTTGGCGAGGCAGTGCAGGTTGGCCGCGTGGTTCTGCACGCACGCGGTAGGCAGAAACGCTTCTTGCCGTTCCGCGTCGGCATAGGCCGTGCGAACGAAACGGTCCGGCGCAGCGCTCGCCGCTTCAACGAGGTAGGTGCTCATGAAATCTCTCTGGGTAGGCGGCGTCAGTGCGATTCGCGATGCGTGAGCGGCTTGTCGCGAAGGTTCGCGCCGTCGCCATGAAACAGCAGCTTGCCGATCACCAGCACGACGGCCGGCGTCACGAGCGCGATGTACATGTTGTCGATGCCGAACGGGTTGCCGAGCAGATACCACAACGTCGTCGCGAGCGTCGCGACGATCAGCGCCGACACGGCGCCGCGCTTGCCGCTGAAGAACGGCAGGTAGATGCCGATCAGCGCGACGACCGACACGGACAGCCGCAGCGCGCGGCTGAAGAACGACAGCGCGAGGATCTGCGGAACGAACAGCACGAAGATCAGCGGCAGGAAGCCGACGATCAGCGAGATCCAGCGCGTCATCCTCAGTTCGACGTCGGGCGTCGGATTGAAACGCGGTACATAGAAGTCCTTGACGATCAGCGACGCGATCGCGAGCGCGACGGTGCACACGCTGACGAAGATCGACGCAACGAGCGACGTCGTGACGATGCCGGCCAGGATCGGATTCATGTGCTGCAGGAACACCGGCAGCGCGTACAGGCTCTTGACGCCGGGATACAGGTACTTGGCCGCGACGCCGATGAAGCCGAGTGCGAGCGCGATCGGCACGCACAGGAACGCGGCGATAAGCGACGACGCGCGCGCACCCTCGGGGCTGCGGGTGGCCGAGATCGCCTGGATGATGAACTGCGTCGAGAAGATTGCGCCGGCGGTGCCGATGATCCATGCCCCGATCGTGCCGCCCGACAACGCGCCCGTCCACGTGAAGTAGTGCGCGGGCAGGCTCCGAGCCATCGGCGCAATCCCGCCCGACAGCTTCCATGCCACGCCGACCAGGATGGCGATGCCGAGCAGCTTCGCGGCGCTGTGCACGACCGTCAGGTATGCGACGCTCTTGAGGCCGCCCCACACGAAATAGATGGTGCTGACGATCGCGGTGATGACGGCGGCCGTCGGCAGGTCGATGCGCATGATCGTCGAGATCGCCGCCGCACCGCTCACGTAGTTGCCGACGTTCACGACGAACAGTGCGTAGATCATGATCGCGGAGACGGCGAGCTTCGCGCCGTGCCCGTATCGCTGCGCGATGAATCCGGAGATGGTGAATTCACCGGATGCATACAGGCGCTTGGCCATGAAAAGGCCGAAGAGGAGAAAGCCGATGGCGGCCGCGAGCACCGACCACGATGCGGCGATGCCGGCCGAGAATGCTTCCTGCGACGTGCCGACGGTCGATTTCGCGCCGATGAATTCCGACATCAGCAGGATCGCGACCACCAGGGCGGGCATCGAACGCCCGGCCACCATGAACTGCTCGGAATTGCGGCTGCGCAGGCGAATGCTGATCAGGCTGGTTATCACAATGTAGACGACAACTATCCCAATGATGGTAGCCGTGTCCCAATAACTGAAGGTGGCCATCGCTTGTCTCCACGTTACCTTCGGTTGATGTAGGTTCGGTGCGTCGAGTGATCCGGCATGTACCTGCCGGTATCGCCCGCCGATGCTGCGTGTCGTTGCGTACGGGGCCGCTTACGCGGCGCTGGCGACCGGCGACGGCTCGTTGCGTTGCGTCGCGAGATCCACGGCCTGGCGGAACGCTTCCAGCAGGCTGCGTTCGTCGGCGATGCCCTTGCCGGCGATGTCGAATGCGGTGCCGTGATCGACGGACGTGCGGATCACGGGCAGGCCGACCGTCACGTTCACGCCGGCTTCGAGGCCCATCACCTTCACGGGTCCGTGTCCCTGGTCGTGATACATCGCGACGACCACGTCGAAATCGCCGCGGCCCGCGCGGAAGAACAGCGTATCGGCCGGCAGCGGGCCTTCGACGTCCCAGCCGCGCGCCTGAAGCACTTCGACCGCCGGCACGATCTTCTCTTCCTCCTCGCCGTAGCCGAACAGGCCGTTCTCGCCGGCATGCGGGTTGATCCCGCAGACGCCGATGCGCGGATTCGCGATACCGGCGCGCACCAGCGTGTCGTGGGCGCGTTCGATCGTGCGTTGCACGAGGCCCGGCTCGATCTTGCGGATCGCGTCGAGCAGGCCGATGTGCGTCGTCACGTGGATCACGCGAAGATTGGGCGCGACGAGCATCATCGACACTTCGTCGATGCCGGTCAGATGCGCGAGCATTTCGGTGTGGCCGGGGAAGATATGGCCGCCGGCATGCAGCGCTTCCTTGTTCAGCGGCGCGGTGCAGATCGCGTCGAGCTCGCCGTTCGACGTCAGCTCGACGGTGCGCGCGATATATCGATACGCGGCGTCTCCGGCGATCGCCGACAGCTTTCCATAGGGCAGGTCGGCGGGAATCAGCGCGAGGTCGATGCAATCGACGACGCCCACGCGGAACGCGCCTTCGGACGGCCGGTCGATCGCGCGCACCTCGAGATCGACACCGGCCCGGCGGCCGGCATCGCGCAGGCGCGCAGCGTCGCCGACGACCACGGGGCGGCACTGCTCGTACACGGATGCATGGGCGAGGCTCTTCATGATGATTTCCGGTCCGACGCCGGCCGCGTCGCCCATGGTGATGCCGATGATGGGACGGTTGTCCATGGCAATTCCCTTCACAGATTGGTTTGAGCCGTATCGGCCGGTTTGCCTGCGTTCGCAAGCCGGCGCCAGGCGTGATAGATCGAATCGGGGCGGCCGAAACCGCCGGCCTTGGTCACGACGGGCAGTGTGTTCCCGTGCAATCGGCATTCGAGCAGCGGCATGCCGTCCTCGATTTCGTCGACGACGGGCAGCGCGCTCGCGCCGGCCGCGGTGAGCAGCGCGCGCGCCGTTTCGCCACCGGTCGCGATGATGCCGCCGGCGTGGCACACGACGGGCGCGAGCAGCGCGGCAAGACGCGTGCAGAACCGCAGTCCGTCGTTCACGTCGCCGCGCTGCGTCGGGCTCAGCGACACGACGACATGCCGGCCGCGACGCAGCGCGTCGCCGACCACGGCCGTGACGTCGCTTTGCGGGTCGTCCAGCGCGGAGACGGCGACGTCGAGTGCAACGAGATGCGTGCCGGCATGTGCCTTGAGACAGTCCAGCTGCGCATGGGAGACGCTCGACATGCTGCCCACCACCGTCAGCACGGGGCCTTGCGGATGCGGAGCGCGGGTCGCCGGGCCGCTGACGCTGCGCGGCAGGTCCAGTGCGTCGATGACGGCGGGCGCCAGGCCGGCCGAACCGACCCAGAACACGTCGTCGAGCGTCGCGGATGAGCGCGCGATGCGTTGCAGATCGTCGTCGCATTCCGCGTCGCACACGACCGCTTGCACGCGTTCGGATTGCAGCTCGCGCAGCTGCGCGGCGAGTGCATCTGCATTGCCGCGCACCGTGCTGATCGCCGCGTATCCGACACGCAGATGCTCGGCCGACAGCAAGGCAACGAGGTCGGCCTCGCCCGAGATGTGGTCGTTGCGCCAGTATTCGCTTGCTTCCACCGGCACGCCGCGCACCCATTGGCGTCCGTCCATGGTCGTGCGTCCGGAAGCCGGGTAGGCCGGGCACACGATCGCCATGCCGACGCGAGAGGCCAGCGCGGCGACTTCCGCCGCGAAGTTGCCGCGCAGCGTCGAGTCCACCTTCTTGTAGACGCGCGTGCCGGTGCCCGACAGCGACGCGACGGCATCCACGGTGCGCCGGGCGGCCGCGTCCTTCGGCGCGCGGCGCGAGTCCACGTCGATCGACAGGATGTCGACGCCCTGCGGCGGCGTGGCCGTATGCGCGGCGTCGAGCACGACCATTGCCGTCAGGCCGTGACGCAACCCGGCGACCGCGCAGTCGGCCGCGCCCGACAGGTCGTCGGCGACGATCAGGAGCCGCGTCGCGGGCTGTGCGGGCGTGTTCACGGCAGCAGGCGGCGGTAGATGGACTTCATGTCGTCGAGCGTCAGCGCCTTCGGGTTGTTGCCGAGCAGGCGCTTGACCTTCGACGCGGCGATCGCGAGCGCATCGAGATGCGCTTCGGACACGCCGAACTTGCGCAGGTCCTGCGAAATGTCGACGGCCGCGGTCCATTCCTCCATCTTGTCGATAAGCTTGCGGGCCGCGTCGGCATCGGCGTCGGCTTGCGACGCGAGATCGAGTGCGCGCGCGACGTTCGACAGCCGGCCTTCGATCGCATCGAGATTGAACGCCATCACGTGCGGCAGCAGCATCGCGTTCGCGACGCCGTGCGTGACGTTGAACATCCCGCCGAGCGGGTATGCGAGCGCGTGCACGGCCGCGGTGCCGGCCGCGGTGAGCGCGAGGCCGCCGTACATCGAGCCGAGCATCATCGCTTCGCGCGCCTTCAGCGACCGGCCGTTTTCATAGGCTTCGACGATGTGCGCGCCGATCAGCCGCATCGACTCCATCGCGTACATGTCGCTGATCGGGTTCGCCTTCGTCGAGATGTACGATTCGAGCGCGTGCACGAACGCATCCATGCCAGTCGCGGCCGTGATCGGCTTCGGCAGGCCGAGCGTCAGCTCCGCATCGAGAATGACGATTTGCGGCAGCAGGTGACGGCTGACGATCCCGACTTTCAGCGATTCGTCCGGCAGCGTCACGATCGCGTTCGGCGTAACCTCGGAGCCGGTACCGGCCGTCGTCGGCACCAGGATCATCGGCACGCCGGGGCGCTTGATCAGGTCGATGCCGAGCCAGTTCCGCAGCGGCTCGTCGTTGGTCAGACGGACTGCGAACAGTTTCGCCGCATCGAGCACGCTACCGCCGCCGATCGACAGGATCGCCTGCGGCGCGAACGGCTCGATCTGTTCGTTGAACACCGTCTCGACGTTGCCGATGGTCGGCTCCGGCTCGACGCCGCGAATGATGCGCACGTCGACGTCCTTCGCGTTGAGCGATTCGATCACGCGATCGACGATGCCGAGCGCTTCCATCGACGGTTGCGTGATCAGCGCGATACGCTTGACCGGCGTATCGAGCAGTGCCAGCTTGTCGGGCAGCGTCGCGAGGCTGCCGGCGCCGTGAACGATGTGCTTGACTGTCTGGAAGTGGTGAGTCGTCATGCTGGGACCTGTTTCAGTGACCGCGCGCGGCGTCGCGGTAGACGGAGAGTGCTTGCGCGAGGCGCTCGCGGGCGTGGTCGTCGAGCGGCTGCGCGGGCGAGCGCGCGGGGCCGGCCGGCATCCCGAGCATCTGCGCGGCGGTTTTCAGCACGACGGGCATCGTGCCCAGTGCGAACGCGTCGCGCAGCGCGCGCAGCGATTCCTGCGCGGCGCGCGCGCCGGCGATATCGCCCGCGTGGAACTTGTTCCAGATCGACATCACGACATCCGGGACGGCGTTGGTCGTCGCGGCGACCGCGCCGTCGCCGCCGGCGATCAGCGTCCACAGGATCATCGAGTCGGTGCCGGTGAACACCGCGAAGTCGTCGCGCCGCAGGTTGATCAGTTGCAGCAAACGGTCGAAGTCGCCGCCGCTGTCCTTGATGCCGCGGATGTTCGGAATCTCGGCAAGACGGCGCACCGTATCGACGGTCAGCGTGATGCCGGCTTTCGCGGGAATCGTGTACAGGATGGCCGGCAGCGGCGTCGCGCCGGCGATCTTCTTGTAGTGCGCGTAGAGCTCCGGCTGCGTCGCGCCATTGAAATACGGCGTGATGACCGACACCGCGTCGACGCCGGCGTCGGCCATCTTGCGGTTCTGGTCGATCACGTCACGCGTTGCATACGCGCCGGTGCCCGCGATGACCGGGACGCGCGAACGCGCCTGGCTGACCGCGATCCGCGCGATGCGCAGCTTCTCTTCTTCATTCAGCGCGATGAATTCGCCATTGGTGCCGAGCACGAACAGTCCGTGCACGCCGGCCTCGATTAGCCGCTCGACCAGCGCACGCAGGCCGTCTTCATCGACGTTCTCGTCCGCCGTCATCGGCGTGATCAGCGCGGGAACGATTCCCTTGAACGAAATTGACATGCTTGCTCCATCGCGGCTGGGACGGCGGCGGAATCGCCATCTCCATGGGGTGTGTCGACATCAGCGGACGCTGCGCACCGGCGGTCAGGATTGCGCCGCTGGATATGTCCTCCGACGCTATCCGGACGCACAGAAATCCCGGCCGATATCGGTGAATTGACTTGCTCGTTCCAATCAATAAATTGATCGATATGTTCATTTTAGCCTATTTTGTGATCAGATCGATCAATGAAAACCCTGATATGACCAAATCAGTCATTTCTGTCATTGAGACGCGCTGCCGGTTCAGCGCTGGTCCACCCGTGCTGGGCAGTGGCTCGATGGTGGGCCAGCAGGGCGGCCAGCGGCGGATGTTGAAGTGCTTGGAAAAGCGGGGCACTTCGCAGCGGGTGTCGTGAATACGACATCGACCCCATGTATCGTTCAGTCGGGCGGCCGCATTTTGGCGGGCACATTGAGCGCTTGAACCGCACTTTGATGGAGCGCGTCCGAGGCCTGCCGGGAGCGACTGGGTCATCCCATAGAGGGCCGCAAAGGGGGTAGTTCGAAAAGACGGCGTGTTGTTGACGCCTCGAGAGGTCGAGCGATGGCTCGCGGTTGAGATTGGGAGACGCTACCATCACGCTCCGCATCGTGGGTTGCTCAAAGCAGCGCCGGCCGACGCGCAGAAGACGCTCGGGTGTAACCCCGACTCTCGCCTGCTGCCACCGTCGACGGACGCTGAGCTAAGGTTCTTGATTCGATCTTTCCTTGTCGCGCAAAGGAAAGTCACTACCAGCAACGGTTCACCGCCTGGCATTCGTATGTGATGGTGTAGGCGTTCATTATTAGCGCTAGCCGCGCTCAGAAACGTTGCCAGCGGAAATTCTCAAAGAAGCCTCGGCGAACAGGGACTTTTTGAAGCTTTCCGGCGGCTGCTTGGCCGTTGCGTTTCTGCAACAGAAACTTGGCCAATGTTCACTAACGTTGCTAGCACGTTCCACGTGTTCTTCGTTATCGCTAACGTACGTGTCGCGTGGATTAATAGGAATCCATATGGATTAGATCGAAGAGCGGACCGCTCGAGCAGCGAAGATTGCGTCCGTGCTTCGGCCGCTTGACAACGGCGTGCTTTTCTGACAGCAGGCTGAGCGAGCAGCACAGCTATTAGGCGTTCATTGCACCACCGTATATCGCCTGCGTCGACGTTTCCTCGCAGCTCCGGTCGCCAGCACATTAGAGCCAAGGCAACCGGGTAGGGCGACCGGGGCAGACTGGACGCCGCCTTCGAATGCGTCATCGACGAGGCCGAGCACGAATGGCTCCTGAATCAGCGCCACCTTGCGTATCCTGCAACTGATCGTAAGCGATCGATAAACGACGCCCCTCGGTCATCAAACGTGTAAGAACGCTCTGATATCCTTCGCCTCTCATTCTGGCTGACCAGGAGTAGTGACATGCGTTGGATAGTGCCTCTCGTACTGGCGATCGTATGTACGTGTTCCGCGCTGGCTGATCCGGCTGCTTTTAACGCAGGGGTAATCTGGCTCACGGGGGTGAACGAAGCTGCCCCTTTCAACACGGTGATCTTTTACCCTACGCGTGAGCGTGAAGTTCCGTGGCAAGCGGGCCCGTTCACTGTTGAGGCGACGCGCGATGCTTCTCCAGTACCAGATGGCCGCTTCCCGGTTGTATTGATTTCACATGGACGAGGCGGCGGTCCCCTCAGCCACCGTGAATTGGCCACAACTCTGGCTCGCGCCGGATTTATCGTCGTCTTGCCGACGCACGTTGGGGACGCTTCAGGCTATCCCCGAGCGCCGTCCCAAGCCCAGATTCTGATTGATCGCCCCCGGCAGGCAGAGGCCGCGCTCAATGCAGTCCTCGCGGATCCACGGTTTTCCGCGAGCGCCGATGTTGGCCGAATTGGCATGATCGGATACTCAGCCGGTGGCTACACTGCGCTGATTCTGGCCGGAGCGAAACCCGATTTTGCGTATGCCGGTGCGTACTGCGCAGATCACGATGATCCGGGATCGTGTCCGCGTCCAGCAACCAGCAATGGTGCGCACGGCACCCAAGGCAAAGCGGCCGTACCCGCTGACCTGATAGCTTGGCAACCGCCCGTTGATCGCCGCCTGAAGACCTTGGTGCTGATGGATCCGCTGGCGATGATGTTTGAGGCATCTGGCTTGTCCGCCGTGCGCGTACCGACGATGCTCTATCGACCGCGGGACGACAGCTATCTTGGTTCTGCGAGAAACGCTCTTGGAGTTGTGTCAGGCTTGCCCACACCGCCCGCAGTCCACATCGTGCCAGGCAACCACTTCGTTTTCATTGATCCTTGTCCGGCCTCGGTCGCCGCCAGTGCGGCACTGATCTGTCAGGATGCGCTCGGGATCGATCGTGTGGAGATTCATCGCCAGATCGACCATGAGGTCGTGGACTTCCTACGCGCAAATCTATAAGTCGTCCAGACTGAGTTGACATGCTCCAGGGAAGCAACGTGGTGTAGTCGTCGACGTTCTTTGCTAGAGGCAATCGCTGGAACAGCAAGGTGAGATAGCGGTACGGATCGATTCGACAGGCTTTGCAGGTTTCGACGAGAGAGTAAAGATTGGCGCTCGCAGCCGCGCCTTCGACACTGTCCGCGAATAGCCAGCCGCAGCGCCCGATCACAAACGGACGGATCGAATTCTCACAGGCATTGTTCGATATGGGCCAGTCTCCGTTCTCGACATAAAGGATCAGCTTCGGCCACTGCTTGCGCAGGTAGGTCAGGGCCTTCCCGAGCAGGCTGTTGGGCACGACGCCTGGTGATTGTTCGAGCATCAGATCGTAAATGGCGTCGAGCACACGTGCACTGTAGCGCCGTCGCAATCGCTGTCGCTGGTTGGCTTCCCATTTCTCAGTGCGTGCCTCGGCCGCGAACAACTTTCCGATCAGCTTGATGAACCGCGTGGCCAGCAGATCGCGCGAACGCGCAGCCTTGGGCACATTTTCTTCTGCCTTGACGAAGTAGCGCCGACAGTGAACCCAGCATCCAAGATGCACGAGCTGATATCGCTCGGCGATGCCGTTATAGGGTTCATAGCCATCGGTCATCAGGACCGCGCCCTTGCGGATGCCCATGAACAGTTTATCGGCCAACTGCGCGCCGCGTCCGGGCGTGTATGTGAAGCAGCGGATCGGATGTCCCGAATCTGTCATCTGCGACCAGAGGTAACTCTTCGTCTGGGGTTTGCGCCCCTTCTCCTTCAGGACCCGGAATGTTGTCTCGTCGCAGTAGACCAGATCCGCATCGAACAGCGAATCACGCATCAGGTTGATCACCGGCTGCGTCTCGAGACCCACACGGACCATGCTCGCAGCAATCGTGGTCGACGAGATGTCGCCGCCGAAGCGACGTAGCAGACCGGCTTGGCGATACAACGGCATTCCGAACTGATACTTGCCGGTGGCGATCCATGCAAGCGCCGATTCGCTCAACAGCCCGCGAGGAATGATGCGAGACGGCGTCGGCGTCACCTTGATGCCGAGATCGCAGCACGGACATGCATATTTGACGCGCTGGTGCTGGATCACGCGAAGCCGCTCCGGATTCACGTCGAGCTGCTCGCTGATCTCCACGCCGAGCTCGACGAGCGCGTGACCATCGTTCATGCAGAAGCGTTCGGCTTCAAGCAGTTCGTGCCGCACAACGTCGCGCCAACGTCGCGCGGCAGGTTGGGATCAAGTGGCTTGCGATGGCCCCGCTTCTTGCGCGTATGTGCAGCGAACGTCGATTCTGGAGTATCTTCCTGAGCAGGCGTGCTGCTCGCGCCGAGCACCTCGGCTTCATTGAACAGGCTGGGTTGATCTGAATCTCGTGCCTCGCTCTTTGCGCCGAATAACTCATGACGGTAGGCCCGGAGTCGCTCCTCGGCAAGATCGCGTTCCGCTGTTACGAGCCGCAGGGCGCCGCGTAATGCCTCCTGTGTTGATTTCCACCGAGTCTTAACCCACCGGGGATGCGGACATCAACAGTCTTAATTCAACGCTGAGAGATTATGCCCGGTTCGGGTTACTGCTCGCGCATGGCGGTGCGTTCAATGGCCGTCAGATTATCCCGCGTCAGTGGGTACTGGATGCCACAAAACCGGCCACTCCTGGAACTTTTCTCGCGCTGGGTAAGGGGAGTCATCCGGGTGGTTACGGATACCAGGTGTGGCTGCTACCAGGGCCGCGCGGAGCGTTCGCATTGGAAGGCATCCACGGACAACGCATCTTCGTTGATCCCAAATCTGATCTTGTCCTCGTACATACCGCAGTTCGCACGCAGGGCGTCGGAGCGCCTGGGGAAGCTGAGCTACTTGCGCTTTGGAACAGTTTGCTCAAACAGTGCGGCACGGCATCGTCGACGTAGCATATAGATCCCGGTCGGTTCGTTCGTATGACCGTTGACGGGAGGTTTGATCGCCCGTTTAGCGTCGATCTGCGCCGGTCGTGTGCGCTGGGCGGCGGCCGGTTGAATCCACCGCCAGGAAGCGTCATTGGTTTGCGTCAACGGCGAGACGTTGAGGCGTCCCGGCTGGCTCAGGGAGCGGACACCCAAGTCAGGCTATGCGAATTTTCCGATTGGTTGGCCGACTCACGGTTGGATAGATCGGAAAATGCAGCGCCTTCTCAGCCCACGAAAAATCCGTGTTGGAACAGGTCCAACGGGAGCCGGCATTTGGATTTCGCCGCTGTATTGGCACAAGCCTACGGTCTGGACCCGTTATCGACGCTGGTAGACAACGCCCTGAGTCGACACCTGATCTGGCTCCGGCGCCTCGTCAAAACGTTTATGCGCCTCGGCAATGGCGACTTGATTCGCGCTCGCCCAGTTGACCAACGCCATGACAGGCTTCAACAGCGTTCTTCCCATGTCAGTGAGTTCGTAATCGACGCGAGGAGGAATCGTTGGATACATCGTCCGCGTTATCAGTCCGTCGCGTTCCAGTCCGCGCAAGGTGAGTGTCAGCATCCGCTGGGAAATGCCGTCGATGCCGCGCTTCAATTCGTTGAAGCGCCGCGGGCCATTGGCCAGCATAGCGACAATGTAGAGGCTCCACTTGTCGCCGATGCGATCCAGGATTTCACGAGTTGCCAAGCAGCCGCCAGCGTCAGGTGCAGGCATATCGGCAGGTAGCTCGGGGTGACTAAGTGACATGCGTGTGCCTTCTTGTGGGGAAGCGGCAGGAACCATACCATCCTTTGTATAAATTGGTAAGTAAGAGTCAATACCTTACTAAGTTCTCTTTTTATACCTTTGAGCCGCCATGAGCCAAACCCTACTTGTCACTTCCAGCCCGCGCGGGGCTGACAGCCTTTCCACTCGCTTTGCCACCGAAATCGCCGATGGCATCCAAGCCCGCACGGGCGGTCCGCTGACCGTGCGCGACCTTGCCGCAAATCCGCCGCCGCACATCACGCCAGCCTACATTCAGGGCCGGATCACGGCACCCGAAGATCGCACACCGGAACAGGTTGAGGCGGTGAAGGTCGCGCAAGAATTGGTCGATGAGTTGAAGGTCGCCGATGTGATCGTGCTCGGTTCGGGCATGATCAACTTCGGTCTGCCCTCGCAGCTCAAGGCTTGGTTCGATCACGTCACTTGGCCGGGCGTCACCTTCGGCTACGGCGATACTGGGCCGAAGGGGCTGCTGGCCGGCAAGAAGGTCTATCTCGTTACCGCTACCGGTGGCGTGTTCTCGGAAGGTGCTTGGGCACCGTTCGACTTTCAGACCAATTATTTGCTGCACCTGCTCGGTTTCATTGGCCTGACCGACGTCGAAGTAGTGCGCGTCGAAGGCACGGTTTTCGGCCCCGATGCGGCGCATGCCGCAATCGCCAACACCGAAACGGCCATCAAAGCCTTGTTGGCGAAGGCTGTGTGACCTCATGGCCGGGAAAAAACAATCGCGCTGTTCGGTGCGACCGGGCGAGTTGACGCCCGTCTTCGCGACGCCGGGACCGGTGACGAGTTTATTGCGCGACACTTAAGCCCATGAATTTGCGACAGTTTTCCGTTTCCCAGTCGATGGCGACCCGCGATGTGACATTTTTACTTCGCAAACGGTGACAACTTTGCTTTTGTCTACGGCTGCCGGAATGTTGTTCACCGCGGCACCGCCACCATTCGGATGGTCACCGAAGAAAGACGCATTCGGATTGCGCACGTTGAGATAAGCCGCACCGAGCACCACGGACCCTTGCGTATAGCCCACACCGACCGAATAGACTTGATTGCGCGAGAATTGACCGGCCTGGCCGCCGAAGCTGTAGAGCCCCCCAAATGCGAAGCCGCCATAGTTCGCGCTCACGTATTTCACCGCATTGTTGGTGCGAACCGAGTTGTTGAGGTTGTCCAGGTCGCCAGGATGCGCGCCGCGATGGCTCGCCCATTGATCGGAAACTCCGAGCGGACCCACGAAATCCACGACGCTATCGTACTGGCGTCCGAGCGTAGCCGTGCCATAACCGCTCGACAACCCGACGTACGCCTGGCGGCCGAACTCGGAGCCACCCTGGCCGAGCTTACCGGTATTCGCATCGAAACCATTCTCGAGAACGAAGATGGCCTTTATGCCGCCGCCGAGATCCTCGGCACCGCGCAGTCCCCAGCGCGATCCCTGAAGACCGCTGACCGCGTCCAATTGATAGAGCGACTTGCCCACTCCGCGGGCAACCCGTACATTGCTGACATACTCGATGCCGTTATCTACGATGCCATACAGCGTCACTGAGCTCTGTGCTAGCGCGGTACCACTCGTGGCCGTCAACGCGGCCGCTCGTGCTTGCGTTTTATAGGTAGGTCAGGCTGAAGCGGGGTGTGAGGTCAGTGTTGGTTGATTTCCTCCAGTCGCAATCCGTTTGTTCTAGGACCAAAGACCCCGATTGCAATCGCGACCACCAGCATCGTCGCTGTGATGCCGGTGAAGACGCCCGCGACGCCGAAATTGCGCAGCAGATATGCGATGAGGAAGCCTGACATCATGGCCCCCACGCGGCTCGCCGAGTAGACGATGCCATTGGCGCGGCATCGCACTGCCGTCGGAAACAGCTCGGCTTGATAAGCATGGTAGCAGACAGAAATCAATTGGCCAGCAAGACTGATCAAAACGCCAAGGACAATGAGCGATGCTGCCGACTTCATCTGAGCAAACGCGAGACCGCATACGATGACAGCGAGCGCGCCTCCGACGATCAGATATTTACGCTGCACCTTGTCGGCGAAGAACATCGCGAACAATGGCCCGATTGGCAGTGCAAAAGCGATCACAAACGAGTACAGCAGGCTCTTCGTCACCGTGACGCCCTGTCCTATGAGCAGAGTCGGCACCCAGTTCGCGAAGCCGTAGTAGCCGATGGACTGGCAGAAGTTGAAGGTGATCAGCAGAACGAGGCGTGAGCGATACGGCGCCTGTAGAAGTTCAGCAAATGATGCACGCCGGTGCGCAGGTTGTTCGATTACTGGAAGCGGCGCCGGGAGCGGCTGTCCAGATTGACGCTGGACGATAGCCTCTATCTTCTCGACGATCTGGCCGGCTGCGCTTACCTTGCCATGCGTCGCGAGCCATCGCGGCGACTCCGGGACCGACCGACGAATGAACCACACAACGACGGCGCCTGCGGAGCCCGCGAGAACGACGATGCGCCAGCCGTCAATACCGAATACCATCTCCGGTACAAGCCAGTACGAGAGGATTGCCGCGACTGGCGCCGCTGCGAACATGACCATCTGGTTGAATGCCATCGCACGGCCGCGCATGTGCTGTGGCACCAGCTCCGTCACATAGCTGTCGATGGTGATAATTTCGACGCCAACACCGATGCCCGTGATAAAACGCCAAAGGATGACGCCTTCGGGCGTCGTCTGCAGCGCCATGATGCCCGAGCCGATCGAGTACCACAGAAGGGACACTGTGAAGACGGCTCGGCGGCCATATCGGTCCGGCATCCATCCCAGGGCAAACGTGCCAACGAAGAGGCCCGCGAACGTGGCGGCGATAAAGCCGGCCATGCCCGTCAAGCCGAAGAAGGCGTGCGTCGTGGTTTGAAGGAGCCCGCTCTTCGCCATTCCCGGCGCGATATAGCCCGTGAAAATAAGATCGTAGATCTCGAAGAAGCCGCCGAGCGAGATCAGCGCCACGAGCACCCACAAATGGCGTGCAGAGGGCAGTCGATCCATACGCGCGGAGATCTCTGCGCCGGGTGTAACGCCGACCGAAATGGTCGGCGAGGCGAGTGGGTTCGAATCCGCAGTAACGGTTGGTTGCATGTTCGTCTCCTGATGACTTCGTCTGGTACGACGGCACTCTTTTTGCGGTGCCTGTCGCTTATCCTGCGCTCGGCGTGCGCCGATTTACGATTGTGCGATCACACCGCGGCGAACCTGGTCGCGCTCGATCGACTGGAACAGCGCCTTGAAATTGCCTTCGCCGAATCCGTCGTCGCCTTCGCGTTGAATAAACTCGAAAAACACCGGCCCGAGCAAGGTGTCGGAGAAGATCTGAAGCAGTAAACGAGGACGATCGCCAGCGGTGTTTCCGTCGAGAAGAATGCCGCGAGTCTGTAGTTCGGCGACTGGCTGACCGTGCCCGGGCAAACGCTCGTCGAGCATCTCGTAGTATGTTTCGCTCGGTCGGCTCATCAACGGTATGCCTGCCATCGCCAGTTGGTCGATCGTGTCGATCAGGTTGTCCGTCAGAAGCGCGACGTGCTGGATGCCTTCGCCATTGAACTTCATCAGGAACTCTTCGATCTGTCCCGCGCCCTTGGATGATTCCTCGTTCAACGGGATGCGGATCTTGCCATCCGGTGCCGTCATGGCTTTCGAAGTCAGACCCGTATATTCGCCGGAAATATCGAAGTAGCGAATCTCCCGGAAATTGAAGAGTCTCTCGTAGAATCCGGCCCAGAAAGACATACGGCCGCGATAGACGTTGTGTGTAAGATGGTCGACGAGTTTGAGACCGAAGCCAGCGGGATGTCTGTCGTCGCCTTCGACAAACTTGAAGTCGATGTCGTAAATCGACTCACCGTCTTCGTAGCGGTCGATGAGATAGAGCGGCGCGCCACCGATGCCCTTGATAGCGGGCAACCGCAGTTCCATCGGTCCTGTGGGAATGTCGATCGGCTGTGCGCCGAGTTCGAGTGCGCGGGCGTACGCAGCGTGTGCGTCCTTGACGCGGAATGCAAGGCCGCACGCTGAAGGACCGTGCTCCGCTGCGAAGTAAGAGGCGGGACTCTTGGGCTCGCGGTTCACGATAAAGTTGATGTCGCCCTGGCGGTACAGCACCACGTCCTTCGACCGATGACGCGCGACCAGTGTGAAACCCATCTTCTCGAAGATCGGCTCAATCAAATTCGGCGTCGGCGAAGCGAATTCAACAAACTCGAAGCCTCTTAGGCCCATTGGGTTTTCAAAAACATCTGCCACTTTCGCTGCTCCTTTAGGCAATTTGGTCGAGGTCGCGCCGGTAAGATTCTGCGCGCCGCGCGTAGTCCTTCGCGTTATCAAGTAGGCTTTGCACCTGCTCGTCGGTCAGCTCCCGCATCGCTCTCGCCGGTGCGCCAATGATTAGTGACCGGTCGGGAAATGCCTTTCCTTCGGTCACTACGGCGCCGGCACCGACGAGACAATGCTTGCCAATGACCGCACCGTTGAGCACCACGGCCTGCACGCCGATGAGTGAGCCTTCGCCGACCGTGCAGCCGTGCAGCATTGCTTGATGGCCGATGGTGACGTTCGCGGCGATCTGCATCGGGTAGCCAGGATCGGTGTGAAGGACAGCGCATTCCTGTACGTTGCTGCCTTCGCCAATCGTTATTGGCTCGTTGTCCGCGCGAACAACTGCGTTGAACCAGACGCTTGCGCACTCGGCCAGTGTTGCTTGACCGACAACGACGGCCTGCGGCGCGACCCACGCCGACGCGGCGACTTGCGGCTTCGCACCGCTGATGGAGAAAAGACTCATGCGCTCACCTTGCTCTTCAGGCGCGACAGCACTTCCTGCGTATGCTCGCCGACGCGTGCCAGCGCCCGCCGCACGCCCGGACGGCGGCCGCCCATCGTGATCGGCAAAAGGACCACATCGGTCATGCCGCCGTCTTCTGTTTGCATTGGCGCGAGCCCGCCACTCGCCTTGAGATGTGGGTCGTCCAGCAGTTGCTCGGGGCGAACGATGGGCGCGTATGGGATGCCTGCCGCTTCGAGTTTCGGCGAGAGTTCATCGGCGCGATGGCTCTTCAAGATTTCACCAAGTCGCTCGAGCAGTTCCGGCCGCACGGCAACGCGCAGCGCGTTGTTCGCAAACTTGGGTTCGGCCGCCAGGTCGGGGCGTTCGAGCACATCGCATAGCGTGATGAACTGTTTGTCGCTGACCGCGCCAATGAACAGCTGTTCGCCCTGGTCAAGCGTGAATACGTCGTAGACGCTCCAGGCGGACACGCGTGCTGGCATGGGCGGCGGCGCTTCGCGGGTCATCGCGTATTGCTGCATATGCTGGGCGCTCAGAAACACGCAATTCTCGAACAGTGCGCTCTGAACTTCCTGCCCGCGGCCGGTGTTGTCCCGTTCGCGCAGGGCGGCCAGCACGCCGATTGCACCGAACATGCCGCCCATGATGTCGTTTACCGACGTCCCCGCGCGCAGCGGGCGCCCGACCGGGCCGGTCATGTAAGAAAGGCCGCCCATCATCTGCACGACCTCGTCGAGCGCGAGGCGCTTCTCATACGGTCCGGGCAGGAAGCCCTTGTGGGAAACGTAGATGAGATGCGGATAGCTTTTGCACAGCGTCTCGTAGTCGAGCCCGAGCTTCGTCATCAGGCCGGGGCGGAAGTTCTCGAGCATCACGTCACAGGTGCCGATGAGTTCGACCGCGGCATCCTTACCCTCGGGCGTGTTGATGTCGAGCACGACGCTCTTCTTGTTGCGATTGAATGAGCGGAAGAAGCCGATGCCGAGGCCGGGCAGCTTGCGAGTTTTGTCGCCGCCGGGCGGCTCGATCTTGATCACCTCAGCGCCGAGATCGGCGAGGATCATGCCGCACGTTGGTCCCATGACCATGTGCGTGAACTCGATGACGCGAATCCCATCGAGAGGAAGTCTGGTGTCGTTACTCATGATCGACCTTAGGCGTTAAGCGCGGCGGGAGCGGCGAAGGTTTTGGGCAGCCCGGCGAGCCACAGTGCGCCGTGAAGCGTTTCGCCTTCCAACCACTGCGCGACCTTTGCGCGCAGCGTCAGCAAGGCCGGAATGTCGATGCCCGTTTCGATGCCCATATCTGCGAGCATGAAAGCCAGGTCTTCGCTGGAGGCATTGCCGCTTGCACCGGGCGCATGCGGGCAGCCGCCGATGCCAGCGAGCGTCGCGTCGAAGCGAGCAACGCCGGTTTCGAGCGCGGCATAGACGTTGGCTAGCGCGAGGCCGCGCGTGTCGTGAAAGTGGCCGCACCAGAGGCGCTCGCCTGCGATCTTGCGCGCCTTCTCGAACAGATCCCGGACAGCGGCGGGACCAGCATAGCCGACCGTGTCGGCGATACTGACGCGGTCCGCGCCCGCATCGAGTAGCGCCTGCATGTAACGCAGTACGTCTTGCTGTTCGACTTGGCCCTGGATCGTGCAGCCGAAAGCCGTGCCAATACCGCCTTCAATCAGCGTCTTTGAGCCGGCTGCGTCACGTGCTGCTCGCATACGCGCGACTTCTGCAACAACGTCTTCTGGTTCCTTGCGCAAGTTCGCAAGGCTGTGTTCGCGGCTCGCGGAGAGCGGTACGAGCATCAAGTCGGCCTGCGTTTCGATCGCGCGTTCGGCGCCTTTGAGGTTCGGAACCAGCACCGACACAAGGACACCGGGCAGTGTCTTCGCGTAAGCGACGAGGTCAGCGGTGTCGGCAAGTTGCGGAAGAAGGCGCGCCGGCACGAACGAACCGACCTCTATTTCGCGCTGCCCCGCGGCGTACGCGTCTCCGATCCATTCGAGCTTGCGCTCGGTCGGCAGAACGGTCTTGATGCTTTGGAGGCCGTCGCGCAGGCCAACTTCGCGAATCGCGACGTTAGAAGGGAATGAGGGCACGTTGATGTCTCCGTTTGTCGATGCCGGTCTTGCAAGTCGCCAGCGTTTGACAACACTTTAGAGATTCCGCAGTATTCGTAAAGCGACGTTTTGGAAGCTCCAACGTTCCCAATCGGAACACCACAACGCATCGCCCAGCACCAGTGCATAGGGGGACGGCAGTGCGGGAACTCGATTTGAAGACGCTGCGGCTTTTCGTTGCTGTCTGTGATCAGCGCAATATTGCGCGCGCGGCTGAGGAGGCACACATCGAGCCGTCCGCGATAAGCAAGCGCATTGCTCAACTGGAGGCTGACCTTGGCGTACCGATCCTCGCGCGCTCGAGGCGCGGTGTCGAGCCGACGCAAGCCGGAATGGCCTTGTTGGAGCATGCGCGCAGCGTGCTTTTCACGATCGACCGAATAGCAAGCGACATTGCGTCGTTCGGCGAAGGCTTGAAGGGCAGGGTCAGCGTGTGTGCGTCCGCATCGGCGATCGCGGAAAGGCTATTGGACGACATTGCGGCCTTCATGCGCGAGCCGAGCAACAAGAACATCATGGTGGACATCGAGGAGCGGCTGTCACAGGACCTCATTCGGCAGTTGCGCGAAGGCGCTGCATCGGTCGGGGTGTGCTGGGACAACGTTGACCTACAAGGCCTGGAGCATCGCGCTTATCGACAAGACCGCCTCGCATTGGCCGTTCCTTTGGGTCATCCTCTCGCGGAGCTCTCGACCGTTGCATTCCACCAGACGCTCGGCTACGACCATGTTGGGTTGCCTCCTGCGACGGCAGTGCAGAAGATGCTTCAACGTGCTGCAGCGCAAGCAGGCCATACAATCGCCTTCCGCGTGATCGTCTCGAGTTTCGATGCTGCGTTTCGCGTGGTGGCTTCAGGGTTAGGCATCAGCGTCGTGCCGGTGGAGGTTTCGACAGCATATGGGCCTCAGTTGGGCGTTAGGATCATCCCACTTACCGATGTTTGGGCGCAGCGTCGCTTCATTGTCTGTTTCAAAAGCTTCGAAATGCTTCAGCCGGCTGCCCAGCGCATGGTTGAGCATTTGACGGGTCGCGCTAGCGTCGACAAAGCGCCGGAGGTAAAGCACCGTCGCCCGTTTGAACGTTGATTCGGGAAGCCCTCGCATGCGAAGGCCGTTGGGCCAAAGTAGTTTAAATGGCGGATCCAGCCCGCTAAGAGACAGGTCGGTCATGTTGCCACCGGCAGAAACGGGTCGGCATCTGCCAGCGGTGTCCGCGGGCTCCCACGATGCGTCGCGACCTTCCTCGCAGGTCCGGGTTCGGCCGCTAAGGGCCATTCAAAGCTGGCCTTAGCGCGAAGCCCAAATTTCTCCTTCACCGCCGAATTCTGGCGCTCGCAACGCACTTGAAACCTGTCCAACGAGCGTTTATCGACCGGCGTCATGCAATGCCCATCGGTCTGCGCAGAAACTCGCCCAGAAAGTCAACAAAGGTCCTGAGC
>NZ_QTQN01000045.1:0-51515 GCF_003853755.1 Burkholderia sp. Bp8984 | reverse complement strand
CTGTACCGCGCGGGCAATCCGCTCGTTCAGGACATCGTCACGCACTGGGGCGAATGGCGCGACGGCGTGCCGCGCCGTTGACGGCCAGCGTCTTCAGCGAGAGATCGACGCGAAGTTCAATGCGCGTGCGGCGCGGAACGGAACGGCGTCCAGACGGGCGTCGTGTCGTCCCAATGATCGAGCGGCGAAGGAAGTTGATCGTTCATCACAGGCTCCTGCAACTAACTGACTAATCGGGTGTTCGATGGCGGTGTCTCGATGCCGCGCCGCGGATCATCCGCTGCGCGGCGTTGCGCGTTGACCGATGCTCAACGGCCTGCGCCGGCGAGCTGATTGCCTTCCGGTGTCGGGCGATACGGGCCTTGCGCGAGTTCGAGCCCTTGCGGATACGAATTCGCCTTGCGCAGCCAGGCCAGCGTGCCGTCGCGGCGGGCCTGCTCGACTTCCGCGCTGACTTCGGCGCGCGTGCGCGGGCCGTTGTTGTGCTGCGTGTACCACGACGTGTTCGCGTAGTCGCCTGCGTGCGGGGTGGTCGTATCGGCGAAGGCCGGTGCGGACACGGCGAGTGCGAGGGCGACGGCGGAGAGAAGATGGCGGCGGTTCATGACGTAACTCCTGTGTTGGTCGGAGTTGGCGCGTCGGCGCTTGCTCCGGTCCCGTCAAGCGGGATCTGTTCGATGCGCAACGAGGTGCGCGACAGGGTTTACTCTAGGGGGACGTTCCGGCGCGATAAATGCGGCTGACGCGAATTGAATTGTCGTGATGGTGGAACAATCGCGATCCGTACTGTCGGCAGGGTTACTCGAAAATCGCGCACAGCCGCCTGCAGCGGGGCTCCCGGCGATTTAGCGCGACGCGCGTCGTCACGCACGCGGCCGATTGCCGCGCACGGCGCAAAGGTGTGATGCGGATTCAGGAAAGGCGCTGTGCGGGGCGGGGAAGGCGGCACGAACGTGACGCCGTGGCGGCGCGAAGGCAGGACGGCGCGCGGGCCGCACAGCCCGCGCGCCGCGGTTCAGACGATTACGCGACCCACTCGTTGATGACCGGCGTGTCGAGCGCCGGTGCGCGCTCGGCTTCCTCGAACGTGCGCTTGCTGCACGTCGCGTCGAGGCTGCCCTTGCCGCTCAGCAGCGGGCAGCGGTCGAACACTTCGGCGATCCAGTCGACGAACACGCGTACCTTCGGCGACAGGTGCCGGCTGTGCGGATACACGACCGAGATCGGCATCGGCAGCGGCTTGAGGCCGGGCAGCACTTCCTTGAGCCGGCCGTCGCGCAGGTGCGGCAGCACCATGAACAGCGGCGGCTGGATCAGGCCGAAGCCTTCGAGCCCGCACGTCACGTACGCATCGGCATCGTTGACCGACACGATCGCGTTCATCTTGACCTCGACTTCCTTGCCGTCGGTCAGGAACGTCCAGTCGATCGTGCGGCCCGTGCGGCTCGAGAAGTAGTTGACGGCCTTGTGGTCGTTCAGATCCTCGATCGTCCGCGGCTCGCCGAACTTCTCGAGATACGCGGGCGCAGCGACCGACACGCACTCGAACAATCCGACCCGGCGCGCAACCAGCGACGAATCCTGCAGCGCACCGACGCGGATCACGCAGTCGACGCCTTCCTGCAGCAGGTCGACCGGCCGGTCGGACAGGCCGAGCTGCAGGTCGATGTCCGGATAGCGCGTGTGGAATTCGCACAGCGACGGAATCACCAGCAGCCGCCCGATCGAGCCCGGCATGTCGATACGCAACTTTCCGTGCGGCTTGCGGTTGTTGTTCTGGAAGCTTGCTTCGGTTTCCTCGACATCGGCGAGGATCCGCACGCAGCGTTCGTAGTACGCGGCCCCGTCCGGCGTGAGCGACAGCCGGCGCGTGGTCCGGTGCATCAGCCGCACGCCGAGGAAGGCTTCGAGATTCTGGATGATCGTCGTGACGGACGCCCGCGGCAGGCTGAGCGACTCTGCTGCCTTGGTGAAGCTGCTTGTATCGACGACGCGAGTAAACACCTGCATGGCCTGAAGCCGGTCCATCACAACCTCCGCAATCTAATTTGCCGCCCGAACGACAAGGCTGCGCTACCTCATGGGTAAGCGCAGCCTGGATTGTTCGGGGGCGTTGAATTGTGTTGCCGGATTATAGGCATTTATCCGGATGTCTGCCGGACCCAGAATTCGTTCCATCTCGAAATGGATGCTGCATCGTCATGGACGCTTCTGAATTCAGCAAATTCCTGAAAGCCGCGTTGCCCGCCGAAGCCAGAGCCGGCGCGGCACTGACGGTCGCGGAGGTGGAAATCCCCGGCTACGCGCAGGACATCGTGCTGCGCCTCTATCGGCGCGCGGACAAGACCGGATTGCCGGTAGTGCTTTACTTCCACGGCGGCGGTTTCGTGCGCGGCACGCTGGATGACGCCGATTTCGCCGCGCGCTTTTTAGCAGAACGCTTACCGGCTCTCGTAGTGTCGGTCGATTATTCGCTCGCGCCGGCCTTTCCTTTTCCGGCCGCGCCGGAGGATGCGTATCGCGCGGCCGTGTGGGCCGCGACGCGCGCCCGCGCGTTCGGCGGCAATCCGAAGAAGATCGGCGTCGCGGGGCACGATGCGGGCGGCCAGCTCGCGAACTGTCTCGCGTTCATCGCGCGCGATCGCGGCGAAGTGTCGATTGCCGCGCAGGCCCTGTTCGGGCCGATGCTCGACCCGAGCATGACGCGCATCGGCGACGCCGAACGCCTTGCGTCGGACATCACCGCGCGCGAATGCGCGGCCTGTTATCGCGCCTATTTGCCGCAGGCGGCGCAGCGCATGCACCCGTATGCGGCGCCGCTCGAATCGGTGCGCCTCGCGGGCCTGCCGCCGACGCTCGTCGTCACCGCGCAGAACGACGTGCTGCACGTCGAAGCGGAGAAATATGCGGGCTGCCTGATTTCATCGGGCGTGCTCACGCAGGTGATCCGCTACCCGGACGTCACGCACGCGGCGCTCGCGACGCACGAGGCCGCGCTCGAGGAGGCCGTGCGCTTCTTCCAGTGCCGCTTCCAGGCGCGCCAGCCGAACCGTTCCGAATAACCAGAACCAATCCACGCTTATTGGAGATCCACATGGCCATCCTACGCACCTCCCGCTCCCGAATCGCGACCGCGGCGATCGCGACGCTCGCCGTCGTCGGCCTCGGCACGTTCGGCGCGATGCGCGTGAACGCGAACGCGCCCGAAAAGGCGGCAGCGCCGCTGCCCGAAGTCGACGTCGCGACCGTCGTGCCGCAGACCGTCACCGACTGGCAAGGCTATTCGGGCCGCCTCGAGGCGGTCGAGAAAGTCGACGTGCGCCCGCAGGTGTCGGGCACGATCGTCGCGGTGAACTTCAAGGACGGCGCGCTCGTGAAGAAGGGCGACGTGCTGTTCGTGATCGATCCGCGCCCGTACCAGGCGGAAACCGACCGCGCGGCCGCGCAGCTCGCCGCCGCGCAGGCCCGCAACGGCTATGCGCAAAGCGACTGGCAGCGCGCGCAGCGCTTGATCGGCGACAACGCGATCGCGAAGCGCGACTACGACGAGAAGCAGAACGCGGCGCGCGAAGCGACGGCGAACCTGAAGGCCGCCGAAGCCGCGCTGGAAACGGCGCGCATCAACCTCGGCTATACGCGCATCACCGCACCCGTGTCGGGCCGAGTGTCGCGCGCGGAAATCACGCTCGGCAACGTCGTGTCGGCCGGCGCGTCCGCCGCGCCGCTGACGACGCTGGTGTCGGTGTCGCCGATCTACGCGTCGTTCGACGCGGACGAGCAGACCTACCTGCAATACATCAACGGCGCGCGCAACGGCCGCAAGGTGCCGGTCGAGCTCGGCCTCGCGAATGAAACCGGCTACTCGCGCAGCGGCGAGATCGACTCGGTCGACAACCGGCTCGACACGTCGTCCGGCACGATCCGCGTGCGCGCGCGCTTCGACAACGCGGACGGCACGCTCGTCCCCGGGCTCTACGCGCGCGTGAAGGTGGGCGGCAGCGCACCGCACGAGGCGCTGCTCGTCGACGATGCGGCGATCAACACCGACCAGGACAAGAAGTTCGTGTTCGTCGTCGACCAGCAGGGCCGCGTGTCGTATCGCGAAGTGCAGCAGGGCATGCAGCACGGCAACCGGCGCGTGATCGTGAGTGGCCTCGCCGCCGGCGATCGCGTGATCGTGAACGGCACGCAGCGCGTGCGGCCGGGCGAGCAGGTGAAGCCGCACATGGTCCCGATGACGGGCGGCGATGCGCCGTCCGCGCCGCTCGCGGACAACGCGAAGCCGGCCGCACCGGCGAAGGCGGAATCGTAAGCGGCCCGCCGCTTCGATTTCCGCGTTCAACCAGACAGAGCAACCCATGAACATTTCCAAATTCTTTATCGACCGGCCGATCTTTGCAGGAGTCCTATCGGTGATCGTCCTGCTCGGCGGGGTGATCGCGATGTTCCTGCTGCCGATTTCGGAGTATCCGGAAGTCGTGCCGCCGTCCGTGATCGTGAAGGCGCAGTATCCGGGCGCGAACCCGAAAGTGATCGCCGAGACGGTCGCGTCGCCGCTGGAAGAGCAGATCAACGGCGTCGAGGACATGCTCTACATGCAGTCGCAGGCGAACAGCGACGGCAACATGACGATCACCGTCACGTTCAAGCTCGGCACCGATCCGGACAAGGCCACGCAGCTCGTGCAGAACCGCGTGAACCAGGCGTTGCCGCGCCTGCCGGAAGACGTGCAGCGGCTCGGCATCACCACGGTGAAGAGCTCGCCGACGCTGACGATGGTGGTCCACCTGATCTCGCCGGACAACCGCTACGACATGACCTACCTGCGCAACTACGCGCTGATCAACGTGAAGGATCGCCTGTCGCGGATCCAGGGCGTCGGCCAGGTGCAGCTGTGGGGTTCGGGCGACTACGCGATGCGCGTGTGGCTCGATCCGCAGAAGGTCGCGCAGCGCGGACTGTCGGCCGAGGACGTCGTGCAGGCCATCCGCGAGCAGAACGTGCAGGTCGCGGCCGGCGTGATCGGCGCGTCGCCGTCGCTGCCCGGCACGCCGCTGCAACTGTCGGTGAACGCGCGTGGCCGTCTGCAGACGGAAGACGAGTTCGGCGACATCGTCGTGAAGACGACGCCGGACGGCGGCGTCACGCATCTGCGCGACATCGCGCGCATCGAGCTGGACGCGTCCGAGTACGGGCTGCGCTCGCTGCTCGACAACAAGCCGGCCGTCGCGATGGCGATCAACCAGTCGCCGGGCGCGAACTCGCTGCAGATCTCCGACGAAGTGCGCAAGACGATGGCCGAGCTGAAGCAGGACATGCCGGCCGGCGTCGACTACAAGATCGTCTATGACCCGACGCAGTTCGTGCGCTCGTCGATCAAGGCCGTGGTGCACACGCTGCTCGAAGCGATCGCGCTGGTCGTGATCGTCGTGATCGTGTTCCTGCAGACCTGGCGCGCGTCGCTGATTCCGCTGATCGCGGTGCCGGTGTCGATCATCGGCACGTTCTCGCTGCTGCTGGCGTTCGGGTATTCGATCAACGCGCTGTCGCTGTTCGGGATGGTGCTCGCGATCGGGATCGTGGTCGACGATGCGATCGTGGTGGTCGAGAACGTCGAGCGCAACATCGAGAGCGGGATGAACGCGCGGGCGGCGACCTACAAGGCGATGCAGGAAGTGAGCGGGCCGATCATCGCGATCGCGCTGACGCTCGTCGCCGTGTTCGTGCCGCTCGCGTTCATGTCGGGCCTGACCGGCCAGTTCTACAAGCAGTTCGCGATGACGATCGCGATCTCGACGGTGATCTCGGCGTTCAACTCGCTGACGCTGTCGCCGGCGCTGTCCGCGATCCTGCTGAAGGGCCACGGCGACAAGGAAGACTGGCTCACGCGCGTGATGAACCGCGTGCTCGGCGGCTTCTTCCGCGGCTTCAACAAGGTGTTCCATCGCGGCGCGGAGAACTACGGCCGCGGCGTGCGCGGCGTGCTGTCGCGCAAGACCCTGATGCTCGGCGTGTACCTCGTGCTGGTGGGTGCGACCGTGCTCGTGTCGAAGGTCGTGCCGGGCGGCTTCGTGCCCGCGCAGGACAAGGAATACCTGATCGCGTTCGCGCAGCTGCCGAACGGCGCGTCGCTCGACCGCACCGAGAAGGTGATCCGCGACATGGGTTCGATCGCGCTGAAGCAGCCGGGCGTCGAGAGCGCGGTCGCGTTCCCGGGGCTGTCGGTGAACGGCTTCACCAACAGCTCGAGCGCGGGCATCGTGTTCGTCACGCTCAAGCCGTTCTCGGAGCGGCACGGCAAGGCGCTGTCGGCCGGTGCGATCGCCGGTGCGCTGAACCAGCAGTACGGTGCGATCAAGGATTCGTTCGTCGCGGTGTTCCCGCCGCCGCCGGTGCTCGGCCTCGGCACGCTCGGCGGGTTCAAGATGCAGATCGAGGATCGCGGCGCGGTCGGCTACGCGAAGCTGTCGGATGCGACCAACGACTTCATCAAGCGCGCGCAGCAGGCGCCTGAGCTGGGCCCGTTGTTTACGAGCTACCAGATCAACGTGCCGCAGCTGAATGTCGATCTCGACCGCGTGAAGGCGAAGCAGCTCGGCGTGCCGGTCACCGACGTGTTCAACACGATGCAGGTGTATCTCGGCTCGCTGTACGTGAACGACTTCAACCGCTTCGGACGCGTGTACCAGGTGCGCGTGCAGGCCGATGCACCGTTCCGTCAGCGCGCGGACGACATCCTGCAGCTGAAGACGCGCAACGACCGTGGCGAAATGGTGCCGCTGTCGTCGCTCGTCACGGTGACGCCGACGTTCGGCCCGGAAATGGTCGTGCGCTACAACGGCTACACCGCAGCCGACATCAACGGCGGCCCGGCGCCGGGCTTCTCGTCGGGTCAGGCACAGGCGGCGATCGAGCGTATCGCGCATGAAACGCTGCCGCGCGGCGTGCGGTTCGAATGGACCGACCTCACGTACCAGCAGATCCTGGCAGGCGATTCGGCGATGTACGTGTTCCCGATCAGCGTGCTGCTCGTGTTCCTCGTGCTCGCCGCGCTGTATGAAAGCCTGACGCTGCCGCTCGCGGTGATCCTGATCGTGCCGATGAGCATTCTGTCGGCGCTGACGGGTGTGTGGCTCACGCAGGGCGACAACAACATCTTCACGCAGATCGGCTTGATGGTGCTGGTGGGGCTGTCCGCGAAGAACGCGATCCTGATCGTCGAATTCGCACGCGAACTGGAGCATGACGGCAGGACGCCGTTCGAGGCCGCGATCGAGGCGAGCCGGCTGCGGCTGCGCCCGATATTGATGACATCGATCGCCTTCATCATGGGTGTCGTGCCGCTCGTCACGTCGACGGGGGCGGGTTCGGAAATGCGCCATGCGATGGGTGTCGCGGTGTTCTTCGGGATGCTCGGCGTGACGCTGTTCGGGCTGATGCTGACGCCGGTGTTCTACGTCGTGCTGCGCACGCTGGCGGGCGGCAAGATCCACGTCGCGGGCAAGGACTCGGCCGGTTATGGCGTGTCGCCTTCCGGTGCGCCGGCTACGGATGCTTGAGGACAACAAGATGGACAACATGCACAACACGAATGGCCTGATGCGCTTCGCGAAGGTGGCGGCCGCGAGCACCCTGCTCGCGACGCTGCTCGCCGCGTGCGCGGTGGGGCCCGACTACAAGCGCCCGGACGTGTCGACGCCCGCGGCGTTCAAGGAAGCGCCGACGCTCGCGGCCGGCGAACAGGCCGGCACGTGGAAGACCGCCGAACCGGCGGACGGCGAGCATCGCGGCGAATGGTGGAAGGTGTTCGGCGATCCGGTGCTCGACTCGCTCGAGTCGCAGGCGCTCGCCGCGAACCAGAACCTGAAGGCCGCGGCGGCGCGCGTCGAGGAAGCGCGTGCGGCGACCCGCACCGCGCGCTCGCAGTGGTTTCCGCAGGTCGGCGCCGGGTTCGGGCCGACGCGCGAAGGGCTGTCGTCGGCGTCGCAGTTCCAGCCGCAGGGCACGGGCCCGACCACCGCGACGCTGTGGCGCGCGCAGGGCACGGTGTCGTACGAGGCCGACCTGTTCGGCCGCGTGAGCCGCAACGTCGAGGCGTCGCGTGCCGACCAGGCGCAGAGCGAGGCGCTGTTCCGCTCGGTGCAGCTCGCGCTGCAGGCGGACGTCGCGCAGAACTACTTCGAACTGCGCCAGCTCGACTCGGACCAGGACCTGTACCGCCGCACGGTCGAACTGCGTGATCAGGCGCTGAAGCTCGTACAGCGCCGCTTCAACGAAGGCGACATCAGCGAGCTCGACGTGTCGCGCGCGAAGAACGAGCTGGCAACCGCGCAGGCCGATGCGGTCGGCGTCGCGCGCCGGCGCGCGGCGTCCGAGCATGCGCTCGCGATCCTGCTCGGCAAGGCGCCCGCGGACTTCGCGTTCAAGGAAACGCCGATCGTGCCGGTCGCGGTGAAGGTCCCGCCGGGTCTGCCGTCGGCATTGCTCGAACGCCGCCCGGACGTGTCGGCGGCCGAGCGCGCGATGGCGGCCGCGAACGCGCGGATCGGTCTCGCGAAGTCGGCGTACTTCCCGAAGCTGGATATCACGGGTGCATTCGGCTATGAGGCGTCGACGCTCGGCAACCTGTTCATGTGGTCGAGCCGCACGTTCCTGCTCGGGCCGTTCGCCGGCACCGCGCTGACGCTGCCGCTGTTCGACGGCGGGCGGCGGGCGGCCGGCGTGCAGCAGGCGCGCGCGCAGTACGACGAGCAGGTCGCGAACTACCGGCAGCAGGTGCTCGTCGCGTTCCGCGAGGTCGAGGACAATCTCGCCGACCTGCGTCTGCTCGACGACCAGATTCGCGCGCAGGATGCGGCCGTCAATGCGTCGCGCCGTGCGGCGACGCTGTCGCGGACGCAGTATCAGGAAGGCGAAGTGGCCTATCTCGACGTGATCGACAGCGAACGGTCGGTGCTGCAGTCGCAATTGCAGGCGAACCAGCTGACCGGGGCGCAGGCCGTGTCGACCGTGAACCTGATCCGTGCGCTGGGCGGCGGATGGGGCGCGGCGCCGACGGCGGTCGGCGATGCGGCGTCGTCCGTCAAGGAGGCGGTGGCCGCGCGTTGAGCGTGCGCGACGACGGGCGATACGATGCACCGCCCGCCCGGTCGTCGACGAATCGAACCCCGGTACGTGGGCGCAAGCCTGCGTGACCGGGGTTTTTGCTTGGTGATTGTGGTGTGTGGGGGGCGAGTGTTGCAACTAACGGTCAAGTCGACCGGCGCCTGCCAACGAGAAGCGATGCAGCCCGGACCCGCACCGTCTTTGAACCGGTTGAAGCAGGAAAGTCGGGCGACACGAACGCCGCCCGTGAACTTATGCCGCGACGAACTCGTGCACGTAGCGGTTGAACACGGCGGGGCTCGCCGCGTTCATCCCGTGCGACGCACCGGCGACGGTCTGCCGTTGCGCATCGCCGATCCACTGCGAAAGCGTGTCGACGTTGTTGCGGAACATCTTCGGGCTGCGCTGGCCGTCGATCAGCAGCGTGCGGCACGCGATATCCGATGCCGTGTGCTGCGAATACGCGGGCAGCGGATCCTGCAGCTGCTTCGGCAGCGTGCTCGCGTTGTCGATCGCCATCGTGCGAAAGCGCGACGTGCTCTTCTTCCACGCGCCCGGCAGGCTCACCGAGTCGACGAACATCTCGAGGCCGGCTTCCACTTCGCCTTGCCCGATCAGATTCACGGCCTGCGTGCGCAGCGCGATCGCGGCGGCCGGCAGCGCGGCTTCGCGCACGCCCGGCTGTTGCAGCGGGCCGCCCGGATCGGCGAGCGTCAGCGTGTCGACGAGCTGCGGATGCTGGCGCGCGACGTTGAACGCGACGCTGCCGCCACGCGAGTGGCCGACGAGATGCACGGGGCCGAGATCGAGCGCGTCGATGAATTCGGCGAGCTCGTCGACGTGGTTCTGCCAGCTGAACTCGTCCTGGATGCCCGCCTCGACGGCCGGCCAGTAATGGCTCAGGCTCGGCGCGATGCAGCGGTAGTGGGCCGACAGCGACGCGAGTTGCGGATCCCAGTAACGGTAGTCGCACAACGATCCGTGCACGAACACCATCGGCGCGCCGCTGCCCCGCTCGACATACGGCAGGCTGATGCCTGACGAAAGCGTCGCAAATTGCAGGTCGGGGTTCGCGAGCACCGAAGGCTCGATTCGCATGTTCATGACTGAAAACTCAATGGGTGCGTCATCACGTCGCAACTATGCCTCACGGCAAGCTGCAAGGAAAACGCATAATTTTCATCGTGACGATCAATTTTATTGATGGCTCGGCTGAAAACCCTTGTCCGGCTGAGAGACAGCGAACGAGTCGAGTAACGGATCGGGTACGTTAATGTTCCGTCCCCGAATGTGCGAAGGTCTCGGCCGGTGCCATGAACAATGAGCCGGGCATCGACAATGACGAGTGAAAGCGGTGCCGAATCGAGCAACGCTTGCGGCGCGCCGGCGATGGTCATGACTTGGCCATGTTATTTAACATGGCCAAGTGATTTCACTTGGCCAAGCGAGTGCGATACGAAACCCCTGCCGAACCCGATGCTGGCGCGCGTGGCGCTTGATGCTTTCCGGGCGTTGTTCGAGAAAGCGAATGCGTGGCGCCTGATCCAGGAGACTGCGGCGCCCGATCGTAGCGGGGCCTCATTCTCGGCCATGAAAACGGCCAAACATATGTCGCGAGCCTCAAGACGTTCAATGAGGGGCGCGCCGATCGCGTGACCGCGCTTTTTGCTCAGGCGCTCCGCACCGCCAGCGCGGGTGCGGTCTGAAGCTCGACCGGAAGGTCGTTGTCGGCGGCGAACTGCATCGCGAAGTCGAACGCGTCGGCGCATACGTCGCGCAATTCGTCCGACACGAACAGGCATTTGACGTTGCCGTCGACGACCGGCATCGCGAGCCGCGACAGTGCGCACGGATAGCCGGGCCGCCGCTCGCCGACGAACAGCGTGATGACACCCGCGAGGCGCTCGGGCCAGTCGCTCGGTCGGAAGGTTTTCTGCGCGCGCGTGACGCCGCGGATCAGGTGGCCGTCGATGCGGCCGTGTTCGGTGACTTCGATGCGATCCATGCTGTTCTGCGTATCCTCGTTCGCGTCATTCGCCGCCGTCGGCCGCCGCGTCGCCGCGCGCGGGAATCCGCAGGTTGCGCAGCTTGTGATAAAGCGTCTTCTTCGGCATGCCGAGCGCGACGCTCGCGTCCGCCACGTTGCCGTTGTGACGCCGCAGCATGTCTTCGATCAGCATCCGCTCGAAATACGCCATCTGCTCGGCAAGCGTGCCGCCGGCCGCCGGCGCGCCGCCGGACGACAGCAGGCTGTCGCCGGTCAACCCGAGCACGAAGCGATCGGCCACGTTCTGCAATTCGCGCACGTTGCCGGGCCATGCATGCGTCATCAGTTCGGACACCTGCGCAGCCGTGACGACCGGCGCCGGCTGCCCGAAGCGCCGTGCGGCAGCGAGCACGAAATGCTCGAACAGCAGCGGCACGTCCTCGCGCCGCTCGCGCAGCGGCGGCAGCTCGATCTGCGCGACGTTGAGCCGATACAGCAAGTCCGCGCGGAAGCGCCCGTCGGCCGCGAGTTCGGCGAGATCGGCCTTCGATGCGGCCACCACGCGGCAGTCGACCGGAATCAGCTCGTTCGCGCCGAGCCGCTCGACCACGCGCTCCTGCAGCACGCGCAACATCTTGATCTGCAGCGGAATCGGCATCGTCTCGATCTCGTCGAGGAACAGCGTGCCGCCGTGCGCCCATTCGATCTTGCCGATGCGCTTCTTGATCGCGCCGGTGAATGCGCCGGCCTCATGGCCGAACAGCTCGCTCTCGAACACCTGCTCGGGCAGGCCGCCGCAATTCAGCGCGACGAAATGGGCATCGCGCCGGCCGCCGAAGTCGTGCAGGCTGCGTGCGATCAGTTCCTTGCCGGTGCCCGTCTCGCCGGTGATCAGCACCGACACCGACGTATCGGCGAGCCGCAGGATCTTCTTGCGCACGTCGGCCATCGCGGGCGACTTGCCGAGCACGAACGCCTCGATGCCCTGCCAGTTGTTCAGCGCCGCGCGCAGCCCCTGCACCTCGAGCGTCAGGCGGCGCTTCTCGACCGCGCGCGCGACGCGCCCCGCGATCACGTCCGACGAAAACGGCTTCTCGATGAAGTCGTATGCGCCGACCTGCATCGCGCCGACGGCCGTCGAAATGTCCGCGTGGCCGCTGATCAGCACGACCGGAATCTGCGCATCGAGAGCCATCACGCGGTCGAGCAGCTGCAGCCCATCGATGCCGGGCATCCGCACGTCCGACACGATCACGACGGGGGCGCCCGGCGCGACGTGCGCGAGCGCGTCGGCGGCCGAAGCGAATGCGTCGACCGGGAACCCGGCGAGCGCGACGGCCTGCTCGACGCCGATCCGGACGTTTTCATCGTCCTCGACGACCAGCACGCGAATCTCATCTTCCATGCTCTATCCTCTGTTGCGGCGTCGCCGCCGCGAATTCGATACTGAACTGCGCGCCGCCTTCGTCGCGGTTCGTCGCGGCGATCTTCGCGCCGAACGCCTCGACGATGCGCGACGTGATCGCGAGGCCGAGCCCGAGGCCCTGGCCGCGCGGCTTGGTCGTGACGAACGGCTCGAACAGGTGCGGCAGCACGTCGGGCGCGATGCCCGCGCCGCTGTCGGCCACCGAGAAGCGCACGCGGCCGGCGTCGTCCGGCCCGGCGGCTTCGATCACGATGCGCCGCACCGGCGCGTCGTGCACCGCGTCGAGCGCGTTGCCGAGCAGGTTCACGATCACCTGCTGCAACTGGCTCGATTCCGCGGACACCGTCGTGCCGGGCGCGATGTTCACGTCGAGCTGCACGCCTTCGTCGCGGATCCGCGCATCGTAGATGAGGCGCGCATGCGCGACGGCCTCGTTCAGCGACACCGCGACGCGCTCGACGTCGGGTTTGCGCGCGAAGGTCTTCAGCTCGCCGGTGAGCACGGCCATGCTGTCGACGAGCTTGCCGATCCGTTCGAGATTCGCATACGCCGGCGCCGGCTGGCCGCGCTCGAAGAACGTACGCGCGTTGTCGCACAGCGTGCGGATCGCGACGAGCGGCTGGTTCAGCTCGTGCGTGAGGCCCGCGGCCATCTGCCCGAGCACCGCGAGCTTGCCCGCGTGCACGACTTCCTGTTGTGAATCGCGCAGCCGCTGCTCGGTGCGCTCGCGCTCGACGATCTCGCGCTGCATCCGCTCGTTCGCCGCCGTCAGCGCGGCCGTGCGTTGCGCGACGGTCAGCTCGAGCCGGTCGTTCGCGCGGCGCAGCGCATCTTGCGCGTTCAGCCGCGCGACGATCGCCCGGCGCCGCTGGATCGCGTAGCCGGCCAGCAGCGCGGCGATCAGGAGCGCGCCGGTGACGAACGCGAACGCGGTCTGCTGCTGGCGCCGCGCGCCGGCGATGTCGAGCAGCACCATCAGCGAATCACCGGCCTGCGGCGCGGGCCGCGACATCACGAGATAGCGCGTGCTGCGGCCGGCGTGACGCGGATCGGGGAACGTGCCGAACCATGCGGCGGCGCTGCGGTCGCCGAGGTGGCGGTAGGGCAGCATGTCGACCGTGCGGCCCGCGTATTGCCGCGACGCCTGGATGTCGCGCTGCTGCTGCGCGGTGATCGGGCGCAGCGCGGTGAACTTCCACGCCGGCTCGGTCGAGATCACGATCACGCCGTTGCCGTCGACCACCATCGCGGCGACGCCCGGCGCGCGCCACGCGGATTCGAGCGGGTCGACGCTGATCTTCACGGCCGCCGCGCCGATCGGCACGCCACCGTCGCGCACCGCGCTCGCGAAGTAGACGCCCGGCACGCCGGTGTTGGTGCCGATCCCGAAGAAGCGGCCGCTGCCGTGCGCCAGGGCATCCTTGAAGTACGGCCGGTACGACACGTTGGTGCCGACGAAGCTGATCGTCTCGTTCCAGTTGCTGGCGGCGATCACTTCGCCCCGCAGGTCGATCACGTCGACGGCGCCGCTGCCCGCGTCGCGGTTCACGGCTTCGAGATACGTGTCCACCGTGTGCGCGAGCGCGGGCCGGTCTTGCGGCGCGGCCCGCAGCAGCGCGCGCACGCCGTCTTGCCGGGCGACCAGGCCGGGCAGGATCTCGAAGCGGCCGAGTTCGCTCTTGAGGCTCGACGCATACAGGTCGAGCCGGTGCGCGCCGGTTTCCTCGAGCGCGTCGATCGCGCGTTCCCACGCGAAATCGACCGCCGCGCCCGCCACGCCGACATACAGCACGGCGGCCGACGCCCAGCCCCACCACGGGATTCCCTTGAAGCTCTTCTGCACGTTCGCCCTCATCGATGCCCGCAACCGGCCGTCCGAGACCGGCCGTCCGCAACTCCGGCCGTCCCAAACGCCCCGCCACAACGACGCGCGCCGCGCGCCGGCAAAGCCGGCGGCGGCGCGTGCGAAGCAGCCTGCGCGACAGTGCGCGCAGCGGCGCGTCATCCGAAATGCGCGACCAGGATCAGCGTCACGGTGACGACGATCGCGCCGCCGATGCGCGTGGCGATCTGCGCGAACGGCATCAGCTGCATCCGGTTCGCGGCGGTCAGGATCGCGACGTCGCCGGTGCCGCCTTGCCCGCTGTGGCAGGCGTTCACGATTGCGGTGTCGATAGGGTACATCTTCAGCAGGCGGCCGACCACGAAACCGGTGCCCATCAGCGTCGCGACGGTCGACACGATCGTGACGACGTTGACGATCGTGAAGGCGGCGGTCAGCTTGTCCCACGGCGTCATCGCGACGCCGATCGCGAACAGCAGCGGGTACGTGACGGCGGTCGAGAAGAACTTGTAGACGACGAACGCGCCTTCCTGCAGCGGCGGCGACACCGCGCGCGCGAGCTTCACCAGCACCGCGAGGAACAGCATCGCGACCGGCGCGGGCAGGCCGAACAGCTTGTGCGCCATCAGGCCGACGAGGTACAGCGTGATCGCCGTGATGCCGGCGCCCGCGATGTGCGTGACGTCGACGTGGCCGCGGATCTCCTCGCTTTCCGGCGTCATGTCGCCGCTTTCGCCGACCTGCAGGCGACCGTTGCCGGTCAGGTGCGGCAGGCGCTTGCCGAGCATGTCGAGCGCGCCCGACAGGATGATCGCGGTCAGGCTGCCGAGCATCACCGGCGGCAGCACCATCGCGAACATCTCGCCCTGCGGCAGGTGCATCAGTTCCGAATAGCCGATCGACAGCGGAATCGCACCTTCGCCGACGCCGCCCGCCATGATCGGCACGACGATGTACAGCAGCGTGTGGCGCGCGCCGAGGCCGAGCGCGGTGCCGACCGCCGTGCCGACGATCGCGGCCGCGACCGAACCGGCGGCGAGCGGAATGAAGATCTTCACGAAGCCCTGGATCAGCACGCGCCGGTCCATGCTCAGGATGCTGCCGACGATGATCGACGCGATGAACAGGTACAGGAAGTTGGTCGACTTCGTGAACTCGACGGTGAGGTTCAGCACCGGCTTCGGCAGCACGTGGTAGTAGGTGAGCGCCGACGGCACGAAGGTCGCGAAGATCGCGGCCGCGCCGATGTTGCGCAAGAGCGGCAGGCGCTTGCCGAGTTCCGCGCAGGTGAAGCCGAAGAACGCGAGCACGGCGATCGCCATCGAGATCTCGCCGGGCACCTTGCCCGTCACCGCGAAGCCGACGATCAGCCCGAACAGGATCACGTAGACCGGCAGAGGGATGATGCCGATGCGGATTTCCATCAGCTTCCACCAGCCTTCCGGCCAGAAGCGTGTGCGCGTGGCGGGACCGGCTTCGGCAAGTGCCTCCGGACGGGATTGGGTGGGGATTGAGGTCTGCAAGACGTGTCTCCTGATGTTTGGAATGCCCGCATTGCTACGCGGCATCGTGTGGCGTCTCTTAATGCAACCCCCGTGCCAAGCATTCCGGCCTGCCGGAATATTTTTAGGGCATTGATTTATAAGGATTTTGTTTCGTCTGGGGAAAGGATGGCAACACCCGGCTGGCCGAGATTTCGGAATTCGCCCGGCGGGCAGGCCGAGATTTCGGCCCGATGGCCGGCGGGGCGGCCGCCCGCGCATCGGACGCGCGCCGTGGCGCCATATCGCCGCACGCGATTTTCTTCGCACAATCGCTTCGTAGACCGCCTTCCTGCCGCTCTCTATCATCGGCTGATCTTTTTCCGATGTGACGACGACTGTCCGGAGAACGCCCGCGCGTTCGCCGCGGCGCCGCTCATCCGTCGATACCGTCTTTGGACAGGAGAGTGGTTCCCATGCTGCATGCCGTTTTTTCCGCCCGCTTTTCCTCCGGCCGCGTGGCCCGCCTGCTGGCAGCCGCGCTGCTCGGCGTCCTGATGCTGAACGGCGCCCGTGCCGACACCGCGCCGCTGAAGGTCGGCATCTCGACGAGCCCGCAGATCGACGCGCTGAAGATTGCCGCGAAGGAGGCGAAGGAGCAGGGCCTCGACGTGAAGATCGTCGAGTTCACCGACTGGAACACGCCGAACGCGGCGCTCGCGAACAAGGACATCGACGTCAACTACTTCCAGCACATCCCGTTTCTCGAGAACGCGAAGAAGCAGGGCGGTTACAACTTCGTGTCGATCGCGCCGGGCACGATCATGAAGATCGGCCTCTACTCGAAGAAGGTGAAGCGCTTCGACGAGCTGAAGGACGGCGCGCGTGTCGCGATCGCGAACGACCCGGTGAACGGCGGGCGCGGGCTGCTGCTGCTGCAGCGCGCGGGCCTCATCACGCTGAAGCCGGGCGCCGACTACCGCGCGACGACGCACGACATCGTGTCCAACCCGAAACACCTGAAGATCATCCCGCTCGAAGCGTCGCAGCTCGCGCGCTCGCTCGATGACGTCGACCTCGCGCAGGGCTATCCGAGCTTCATCAAGCTCGCCGGCACGACCGACCCGAACAGCGCGCTGCTGTTCGACGGCACCGAGAACAAGAACTTCGCGATCCAGTGGGTCGTGCGGCCCGAGAGCGTGAACGACGCGCGCATCCGCAAGTTCATCGCGATCTACCAGCATTCGCCGGCGGTGCGCCGTGCGCTCGACAACGCGTTCGGCTCGCTGTACGCGATCGCGTGGTGACGGAGGCGACATGACGACGGCGAACCGCAAGAAGATCCTGCTCAACGCGTTCAACATGAACTGCGTCGGGCACATCAACCACGGGTTGTGGACGCATCCGCGCGACCGCTCCGCGCACTACACCGATCTGGACTACTGGGCCGATCTCGCGAGGACGCTCGAACGCGGCAAGTTCGACGGGATCTTTCTCGCGGACATCGTCGGCGTGTACGACGTGTTCGGCGGCGGCCCGGACGCCGCGCTGCGCGAATCGGTGCAGGTGCCCGTCAACGATCCGCTGCTGCTCGTGCCCGCGATGGCGCAGGTCACGCAACATCTCGGCTTCGGCGTGACCGCGAACCTGACCTACGAGCCGCCTTACCTGTTCGCGCGCCGCATGTCGACGCTCGATCACCTGACGAAGGGGCGCATCGGCTGGAACATCGTGACCGGCTATCTCGACAGCGCCGCGCGCGGGATGGGCCTCGCACAGCAGATCGGCCACGACGACCGCTACGAACGCGCGGACGACTACATGGACGTCGTCTACAAGCTGTGGGAACAGAGCTGGGACGACGACGCGGTGATCCGCGACACGCAGGCGCGCGTGTTCGCGCAGCCTGGCAAGGTGCGGCGCGTGAAGCACGACGGGCCGTTCTATTCGGTCGACGCGATCCACCTGAGCGAGCCGTCGCTGCAGCGCACGCCGGTGCTGTACCAGGCCGGCTCGTCCGCGCGCGGCGTCGAGTTCGCGGGGCGGCATGCGGAGTGCGTGTTCGTGAACGGGCAGAGCAAGGCCGCGGCGCGCGCGGCGGCGCTGGATATTCGCGCAGCCGCCGCGCGGCAGGGGCGCGATCCCGCATCGATCAAGATTTTCGCGGGCGTGAGCGTCGTGACCGCCGAAACCGAGCGGCTCGCGCGCGAGAAGTTCGACGAATACCGGCGCTATGCGAGCCCGGAAGCCGGCCTCGCGCATTTCGCGAGCTCGACCGGCATCGATTTCGCGAAGTACGGCCTCGACGAGCCGATTTCGTACGTGAAGACCGACTCGATCCAGTCGGCCGTCGACGCGATCTCGCGCAAGAGCACGACCGGCACGTGGACCGTGCGCCGGATGCTCGAACAGATGTCGCTCGGCGGCCGCTATGCGCCGATCGTCGGCTCGCCGTCGCAAGTCGCGGACGAACTGCAGTCGTGGATCGACGAAACGGGCATCGACGGTTTCAACCTGACGCGCACCGTGATGCCCGAGTCGTTCGAGGATTTCGTCGACTGGGTCGTGCCCGAGCTGCAGAACCGCGGCATCTACAAGGAAGACTACGATCCCGCGCCGACGCTGCGCGAGAAGCTGTTCGGCGCCGGCGCGCGGCTGCCCGCGTGGCACACGGGCGCGCAGCACCGGCCGGCCGCCGTGCCGGCGCCCGAACCCGGGCATCCCGCGCATGCATGAACGTGACGGAGCGAAGCGATGACGCAATTGTTCGACACGCTGGGTTTCATCGAGGCATCGGCCGTGCGCGCCGGTGCGGGTGCGGACGTGCATGAGGTGCATGACGCGCATGATTCGCGTAACGCAGCGGCCGCGCGGGCCGACGGCGCCGCCGCCGTGTCGTTCGCACACGTCGGCAAGGTGTTCGCGACGCCGCGCGGCCAGGCCGCCGCGCTGCGCGACGTGACGCTCGACGTGCGGCGCGGCGAGGTGTTCGGCATCATCGGCCGCAGCGGTGCCGGCAAGTCGACGCTGCTGCGGCTCGTGAACGGCCTCGAACGTCCGAGTTCGGGCAGCGTGCGCGTGCAGGGCGTCGACGTCGGCACGCTCGACGAGGACGGGCTCGTCGCGCTGCGGCGTCGCACCGGCATGGTGTTCCAGCATTTCAACCTGCTGTCGGCGAAGACGGTGTTCGAGAACGTCGCGCTGCCGCTGAAGATCGCCGGCGTGCCGAAGGCCGAGCGCACGCGCAAGGCCGAGGCGCTGCTCGATCTCGTCGGGCTGGCCGCGAAACGCGACGCGTATCCGGCGAGCCTGTCGGGCGGCCAGAAGCAGCGCGTCGGCATCGCGCGGGCGCTGGTGCACGACCCGGAAGTGCTGCTGTGCGACGAGGCCACGTCGGCGCTCGACCCCGAGACGACGCAATCGATCCTCGCGCTGCTCGCCGACATCAACCGCCGCCTCGGACTGACGATCGTGCTGATCACGCACGAGATGGAAGTGATCCGCGCGGTGTGCGACACGGTCGCGGTGATCGAACAGGGCGAGGTCGTCGAAACGGGCCCGGTGTGGCGCGTGTTCGGCGATCCGCGCCACGGCGCGACGCGTGCCCTGCTCAGCACGCTCGTGCACGACCTGCCGGCCGAACTCGCCGCGCGCGTGCAGCCGTTGCCCGAGCTGGCCGCGCTGCCCGACGGCGCGCAAGTCGTGCTGGACGTCCGTTATACGGGCGAAAGCAGCGGCGAGCCGGACGTCGGCGCGCTCGCGGCGGCGCTCGGCGGCTCGGTGCGCTTCCTGCACGGCGGGATCGAGCGCATTCAGGGGCATGCGCAGGGGCGCCTCGTGATCGCGGCGTCGCCGCGCGCGGACGACGCCGGCCACCCGCCGGCACGCGGCGGCGCGGTCGCCGCGTTGCTCGAGCGCGCGCGCCGCCACGCGAATCATGCGGAGGTGCTCGGCTATGTTTGAACTCTGGTGGCCCGAACTGCTCGACGCGATCCGCGACACGCTGTCGATGGTCGCCGCGTCGGCCGCGATCGCCGCGCTGATCGGCATCCCGCTCGCGGTGATCCTGGTGACGACCGCGCCCGGCGGCATTTACGCGCGGCGTGGCCTGAACGCGGTGCTCGGCGCGCTCGTCAACGTGTTCCGCTCGACACCGTTCATCATCCTGCTCGTCGCGCTCCTGCCGTTCACGCGCGTGCTGATCGGCACGACGATCGGCGTGTGGGCGGCCGTCGTGCCGCTGTCGATCGCGGCGATTCCATTCTTCGCGCGGATTGCGGAAGTGAGCCTGCGCGAAGTCGATTGCGGGCTGATCGAGGCCGCGCTCGCGATGGGCGCGAAACGCCGCCACATCGTGTGGCACGTGCTGTTGCCGGAGGCGTTGCCCGGCATGCTCGGCGGTTTCACGATCACCGTCGTCGCGCTGATCGGCTCGACCGCGATGGCGGGCGCAGTCGGCGCGGGCGGGCTCGGCGATCTCGCGATCCGTTATGGCTATCAGCGTTTCGACACCACCGTCATGGTGACCGTGATCGTGATCCTGATCGCACTCGTTTCGGCCGTGCAAATCACGGGCGACCGCCTGGTCCGACGCGTGACCCGGCGTACCTGAGCGGCGCCACGAGCGCCGGCTCTTTTCATTGAGACCCTGAGAGAACGATACCCATGACCTTGCCCATCGGCGCGCCGCGCGAATGGAACGGACAATTCGAGGAAGCCCTGTTTCTGGACGTCGCACGACGCCATCGCCCCGGCTTCCCTGACAAACTGGCGACGCCGCCGCGCGAGCCGCACGGCGCGGACGAGCTCGCCGCCGTCGCCGACTACTACACGAAGATGGCGTCGCACGACCTGTTCATCGTGCAGGTCGTCGCGAAGGCGATCGACACGCTGTTTCGCGATGACCCGCATTTCCAGCTGATCCTGTCGCGCCAGCTCGGCGACGACGGCGCGCACGCGGTGATCGGGCGCGAGCGCGTGACCGAACTGACGGGCCGCGATCCGCTGCCGGAGGTCGAGCGGCTCGTCGCCGCGCACTGGGAACGCATCGGCGACATCGCGGTACGCGACGTTGCGGGCTTTCTCGCGTTCGAATGGCATTACGAGTTGCACATCCTCGCGAAGCTGTGGATCCAGCGCAAGACCGGCCGCATCGCCGACGGCGCGATGCGCGAGCACGGCGAGAACCGGATCCGTCCGGACGAGGAGTGGCATCGCGTGCAGATCGTCCAGTGGTGGTTCGACACGTTGAACGCGCTGCCGCCCGCCGAGCGCGACGCGCTGGTCGACCGCGTGATCGCGGCCGACGAGGAAACCCAGGCGCGGCTCGACGGTTATCTGCATGACGAATACGCGCAAACCGCGCACGTGTTCGGTGCGGATATCGCCGAATACCGCGCGATCTACGACGACTGGCGGCGCGAGATCCTGTCGCGGCTGACCGGCCGCCGGCTCGGCGCCTTGGTGCCGTTGTCGGGCGGAATCGTTGCGCACGAAACCGTTGCACAGGAAGCCGTCGCATGAACGATCCCCGCGGCCCGGCGACGCTGGCGCCGGAAACCGACGCATGCGCGCTCGACGCCGATGCGCTGGCGCGTGCGATCGACGCGCTGCGTGCGACGGCTGCCGAGCGCGACCGCGCGGGCGGTCACGCGGCCGATGAGAAGCAGCGGCTCGCCGACGCGGGCCTGCTGACGCTCGCGGTGCCGCGCGAATTCGGCGGACAGGAAGCCGAGTGGCCGGCGATCTACGACACGATCCGGCGGATCGCGCGCGTCGACAGCGCGCTCGCGCATCTGGTCGGGTTCCAGATCCTGCAGGTGGTGAGCGTCGACGTGTGGGGCAGCGCGGCGCAGCGCGAACGCTATCTGCGCGGCACGGTCGAGCATCGCTGGTGGTGGGGCAATGCGGTCAATCCGCTCGACACGCGGCTCGCGGCGACCGCCACGCCGGACGGCGGCTACCGGCTCGACGGCGTGAAGGGCTTCTGTTCGGGCACGCGCGGCTCGCAGCGGATGACCGTGTCCGCGCACGATCCGGAAACGGGCCGCGCCGTGTTCGGCGTGGTGCCGACCGATCGTGACGGGATCACGGTCAACGAGGACTGGGATCCGATCGGCCAGCGCCAGACCGACAGCGGCAGCGTGCGCTTCGACGGTGTGACGCTCGCGCCGGACGAGGTGCTGCACCGCTCCGAGACACCGCCGACGCCACGCGCGACGCTGCGCACGCTGGTGTCGCAGCTCGTGCTGACGAATCTGTTCGTCGGGCTCGCGGAAGGCGCGCTGGCCGAGGCGCGCGACTACGTGCTGAAGCACGGCCGGCCGTGGATCAACGCGGGTGTCGCGCAGGCGAGCGACGATCCCTATACGCTGCAGCGCTTCGGCGACATGCGCGTGCAGGCGGTCGCGGCGGCGGCGCTCGCCGACCGCGCGGCCGTCGCGTTGCAGCGCGCATGGTCGCGGCATGACGCGCTGACGGCCGACGAACGGGCCGAGGTGGCACTCGCGGTGTCGGATGCGAAGATCGTCGCGCAGCGCGCGGCGCTCGAGAACGGCGAGGCGCTGTTCGACACGTGCGGCGCACGTGCAACGGCTGCGTCGCTCGGCCTCGACCGCTTCTGGCGCAACGCGCGCACGCATACGCTGCACGATCCGCTCGACTATCGGCTGCGCGACGTCGGCCGGTTCGCGCTGACGGGGGAACTGCCGCTGGCGTCGCTTTATACGTAGCGTCCTGCCTGGATCGGCAGACGCACCGTCTGCTTGATGCGCTTCGCGCAAGGCGCGCTGTCCAACGTGTCGAATCCGAAGGTCGCGCTGTTCTATCTCGCGTGCCTGCCGCAGTTCGTCCCCGCGGGCGCCGCGCATCCGATGCTGTCGCTGTTCGTGCTCGGCACGACGTTTGCCGGCCTGACGTTTCTCGTCAAGGGGCCGGTCGCGCTGTTCGCCGGCCTGCTGTCGACGTCGATCCGGCGCAATCCGCGCATCCTGACCCGCATGCACCGGGCGAGCGGCGCGGTCCTGCTCGGGTTGGGCGTGAAGCTGGCGTTCGAGCGTCGTTGACGATGCTCACTGCGCCGGCAACGCGTCCGCCAGCGCGCGCATCGCGTCCGCCGTCTCCGGATTCGCCGGGAAAAACGCCTCGATCGCGAGTTCCGACAGCGTGACGTCGACCGGCGTGCCGAACACCGTCGTCGTGCTGAAGAACGTCAGTTCGCCGGCTGCCGTGCGTAGCCGCAGCGGCACCGCGATGTCCGCGTAGTCGGCGCGTGCCTGCGTGTCGGCGGGCTGGCCGGCCGGTGCCGGATAGTTCGCGAGTTCGTCGCGCAGCGCATGCAGCGTGCGGTCGCCGCTCGCGTCGATCTGCCGTTGCAGCCGGTGCAGGATATGCGCGCGCCACTCGTGCCAGTTGACGATCCGCGGCGCGAGGCCGTCGGGATGCAGGCTCAGCCGCAACACGTTGACGGGCGGCCGCAGGAGCGCCGGATCGGCCTGCGCGACCAGCGCGCCGAGCATCCGGTTCGCGGCGAGCAGCGTCCAGTGGCGATCCACGGCGAGCGCCGGGTAGGGCTCGTGGCCGCGCAGCACAGCTTCGACCGCCTGGCGCGCCGCATCGAGCTGCGGATCGGAGAACGGCCGCTCGCGAAACAGCGGCGCATAGCCGGCCGCGACGAGCAGCGCATTGCGCTCGCGCAGCGGCACGTCGAGGCGCTCGGCGAGATGCAGCACCATCTCCCGGCTCGGCTGCGCGCGCCCCGATTCGACGAAGCTCAGGTGCCGCGCGGACACCTCGGCCTCCAGCGCGAGCGCCATCTGGCTCAGGCGGCGGCGTTGACGCCAGGTGCGCAGCAGCGAGCCGATGCCGGACGCGCGGCCGGCGGACGGGGGCAGCGATTGGAGGGTGGCGGTCGAGTTCATGACGAAGATGATAGGCAATCCCGCGCGCGCCGGGCATTACCTGCGAGGTAAGCATTCCGGATCGGTGTGCAGCGCCGATGCTGCCCGCTGCCTGCGCCCGATGGGCAACTCGATCGACGAATCGGGGAACCGGCCGCTCGGCAGTTGCGCGAGCACGTACGCCCGGCTGAGCGCCGGGAAGATCCGGCCCGTCGTCACCGGATCATGCCGAACGCCTTGCGGATCGGCATGCCGGTGACCGACGGCGTCGTGCGGTCCGCATCGTTGAGCGTCGTGACGACGGACAGCGGCGCCCGGATCCAGTAGCGCACGGCGGTGCGGCACGCGCGCTGCCGGCGAGTTTGATCGGAAGATCTCTAGAGGTGCGCCGACTGAATGCTTAATATATGTCGTCGTATGACATGAGCCAAAACTTACCTGCAACGAGGGCGTGCGCACACCTCGGGTTTTCCCTTCGGACGGCCGAAGGAGAGGCAAGAATTTCCTGCTTGTGCCGAATGGATAAGGGTTTGTGGCCTGCGGTCGAGTAACTGTGGCGCGACGGGGATATCGCCATGTCGTCAGCAGACATCATATCTGTTGGGCTACAATGAGCGAACCATTCCCGAACCACGGAGCACACCCATGCAACTGACTGGAGAGATGCTGATCGGCGCCGACGCGGTGGCCGGCTCGGCCGGTACCCTGCGCGCGTTCGACCCGACGAAGGGCGCGCCGATCGATGCGCCGGCCTTCGGCGTCGCGACGCAGGCCGATGTCGAGCGCGCGTGCGAACTCGCGCGCGACGCCTTCGACGCGTATCGCACGCAGCCGCTCGCGGCCCGCGCGGCGTTTCTCGAGGCGATCGCCGACGAAATCGTCGCACTCGGCGACGCGCTGGTCGAACGCGCGCACGCCGAAACGGGCCTGCCCGTCGCGCGGCTGCAGGGCGAGCGCGGCCGCACCGTCGGCCAGCTCCGGCTGTTCGCGCGCGTCGTGCGCGACGGGCGCTTCCTCGCCGCGTCGATCGATCCCGCGCAGCCCGCGCGCACGCCGCTGCCGCGCTCGGACCTGCGGTTGCAGAAGGTCGGGCTCGGGCCCGTCGCCGTGTTCGGCGCGAGCAACTTCCCGCTCGCGTTCTCGGTGGCCGGCGGCGATACCGCGTCGGCACTCGCGGCCGGCTGCCCGGTGATCGTGAAGGCCCATGAGGCGCACCTCGGCACGTCCGAGCTGGTCGGCCGCGCGATCCGCGCGGCGGTGGCGAAATGCGGGATGCCGGCCGGCGTGTTCTCGCTGCTGATCGGCCCCGGCCGCGTGATCGGCGCGGCGCTCGTCAGCCATCCGGCGATCCAGGCCGTCGGCTTCACCGGGTCGCGGCAGGGCGGCATGGCGCTCGTGCAGCTCGCGAACGCGCGCCCGCAACCGATTCCCGTCTATGCGGAAATGAGCAGCATCAACCCGGTCGTGCTGTTTCCGGCCGCGCTGGCCGCGCGCGGCGACGCGATCGCGACCGGCTTCGTCGATTCGCTGACGCTCGGCACCGGCCAGTTCTGCACGAACCCGGGTCTCGTGCTGGCGGTCGACGGCCCCGATCTCGATCGCTTCGAGTCCGTCGCCGCACAGGCGCTCGCGAAGAAGCCGGCCGGCGTGATGCTGACGCGCGGCATCGCCGACGCGTATCGCAGCGGCCGCGGCAAGCTGGCCGAACTGCCGGGCGTGCGCGAAATCGGCGCGGGCGAGGCGGCGCAGACCGAATGCCAGGCAGGCGGCGCGCTGTACGAAGTCGCCGCGCAGGCGTTCCTGGCCGAACCGGCGTTCGGCCACGAGGTGTTCGGGCCGGCGTCGCTGATCGTGCGCTGCCGCGATCTCGACGAAGTCGCGCGCGTGCTCGACGCACTCGAGGGCCAGCTGACGGCCACGCTGCAACTGGACACTGACGACAAGCCGCTCGCGCGCCGCCTGCTGCCGATCTTCGAACGCAAGGCCGGGCGCCTGCTCGTCAACGGCTACCCGACCGGCGTCGAGGTGTGCGATGCGATGGTGCACGGCGGGCCGTTCCCGGCGACGTCGAACCCGGCCGTCACGTCGGTCGGCGCGACCGCGATCGACCGTTTCCTGCGGCCCGTGTGCTACCAGGACTTCCCGGACGACCTGCTGCCCGAAGGGCTGCAGGAAAGCAATCCGCTCGACATTCCGCGGCTGCGGGACGGGAAGGCGGAGTGACGGCACAGGACGACTGAAGGCCGCGTCCCGGGAGGGGCGCGTTCCGGCAAGGTTGAAACAAGGCGGCGCACGGTGCCCACGGGTACCCCGCCGCCTTTTTGATGGAGGGCCGGTTTTGCTCGATTAGAGAGCGGGGGGCATCGAATGATGCTTCTCATGATGCGCCGCCTTGACGAGATGGATGGCGGCTTCCACGCCGCCGGAATTTCTCCTACATTAGCGAGGCCTCGGACCCGCCGGTCCGCAGGCGAGCCTGAGAGACCGACAAAAACCAACAAGGAGCCCTCCGATGAATATCAGCAAGCGTGGCGACCACCTGTTCGCGGCCGGATTGTGGAAAGCGATCGGCGACGTCGCGAAATCGGTGCGCACCCAGATCGGCGAGACCAGCGAAGGGCGCGTGCTGGCCAATGCGCTGTTCGAATTGCAGCGCGACCTGGGCGGCAGTGAATTCGACGTGACGATCAATCAGGGGCGGCCCGTCACCGGCGCCGATCCGCATTCGCTCAGGTTCGGCCAGGCCGTCAAGCGGTTCCGGCTGGACATGGAGGCGCTGGTGTTTGCGCTGAAGCATCGCCGCAGCATCGATGAACGCGATCCGGGCCTGCGCACCGAGGCGCTGATGCAGGCCAACAGCCAGCTCGCGACCGCGAAACAGTATGCGACGCTCACGCTCGGCCGGTTTTTCGATGTGGTCGTGGATCCCGACGTGCTGGATCAGATTCTCGCCGACGATCCGAACACGCGCTTCCGGCGGTCGGCGGCCGGCACCGATATCGCCGCGACCCGTCTCAGGCTCGGCAGCCTGCGCTACCGGATCGTCGGAACCATCGCACAGATGTAATGAAAACGGCCGGCCCGCGAAGCACGGGGCGGCCGTCGAAAGGGAGGCGCCGGGCGGAACCGCCGGTCCCGCGCGGGCCGGCACGCACCGGATCGCGTGCCGTTGGTCAGCCTGCCGCTTACTGCGCCCCCATCTTCTTGATCAGCACGTCGAGTTCGGCCATTTCGGCGTCGGTGAGGTCGACGAGCGGCGCGCGCACCGGGCCGGCGTCGTGGCCGACGAGCTTCGCGCCCGCCTTCACGATGCTGACCGCGTAGCCCGCGCGACGGTTGCGGATCTTCAGGTACGGCAGGAAGAACTCGTCGAGCAGGCGGCCGACCGTTGCGTGGTCGTCCTTCGCGATCGCTTCGTAGAATTCCATCGCCGTCTTCGGGATGAAGTTGAACACGGCCGACGAGTACACCGGCACGCCGAGCGCCTTGTACGCGGCCGCGTAGACTTCGGCCGTCGGCAGGCCGCCGAGGTACGCGAAGCGGTCGCCGAGGCGGCGGCGGATCGTGACCATGCTCTCGATTTCGCCGACGCCGTCCTTGAAGCCGATCAGGTTCGGGCAACGATCGGCGAGGCGCTCGAGCATGTCGGCATTCAGCTTCGAATTCGCGCGGTTGTACACCACGACGCCGATCTTCAGCGCGCGGCACACCTGCTCGACGTGCTCGGCGATGCCTTCCTGGCTGGCTTCGGTCAGGTAGTGCGGCATCAGCAGCACGCCGCTCGCGCCGAGGCGCTCGGCTTCCTGCGCGTATTCGATCGCGACGCGCGTCGCGCCGCCGGCGCCGGCCAGGATCGGTACCTTGCCCTTGCAGGTTTCCGTCGCGACACGGATCACGTCCGAATACTCGCGCTGCGTGAGCGAGAAGAATTCACCGGTGCCGCCGGCCGCGAACAGCGCGGTCGCGCCATACGGCGCCAGCCATTCCAGACGCTCGGCATAGGTGGCCGGGCGGAAGCTGCCGTCCGCGTCGAAATCCGTCAGCGGAAACGACAGCAGGCCGTGGGAGATGATCTGTTTGAGTTCTTGCGGTGAAGTCATGGTTGGGTCGTCCGTCCAGCGCGAGTGCTGATGGGTTCGTCGGGTACGGCATCCGGGCCATATTGGCGATGTCGTTGTATGTCATCGTACAACGCGGAAAAGCGCGGCGCAAGCGGTTTGCCGGCCGGCGAGAGATAGGGTCTTTCCGGATAAGGGTTTACGCAGCATCGCGGCTTGGTGTCGAATGTCATATGATGACTAACGATTTGACCGGTAGCCTCCCAGGAATTCCGATGACTGCTTCCCCGCTTTATATCCGCGTGCATCCGGACGACAACGTCGCGATCGTCGTCAACGACGGCGGCCTGCCCGAGGGCGCGACGTTCGCCGACGGCCTGACGCTGCGCGAAGGCGTGCCGCAAGGGCACAAGGTCGCGCTGGTCGACCTCGCGGCCGGCGATCCGATCGTCCGCTACAACGTCGTGATCGGCTACGCGCTCGTCGAGCTGCGCCGCGGCAGCTGGGTCAACGAGCGCACGATGCGCATGCCCGAGCCGCCGGGGCTCGACGACCTGCCGCTCGCCACGCGTGCCGCGCCGCCGCTGGCGCCGCTCGAAGGCTATACGTTCGAGGGCTTCCGCAATGCCGACGGCTCGGTCGGCACGCGCAACATCCTCGCGATCACGACGACCGTGCAATGCGTGTCGGGCGTCGTCGAGCATGCGGTGAAGCGGATCAAGGACGAACTGCTGCCGCGTTACCCGAACGTCGACGACGTGGTCGGGCTCGAGCACACATACGGCTGCGGCGTCGCGATCGATGCGCCCGATGCCGACATTCCGATCCGCACGCTGCGCAACATCAGCCTGAATCCGAACTTCGGCGGCGAGGTGATGACGGTGAGCCTCGGCTGCGAGAAGCTGCAGCCCGAGCGCCTGCTGCCGCCGGGCTCGATTCCAGTGGCGGCCGACGGCGCGCCGGAAAACGGCGGCGTCGTGTGCCTGCAGGACGCCGCGCACGTCGGCTTCAACTCGATGATCGACTCGATCATGAAGATGGCCGAATCGCATCTCGAGCGGCTGAACCGCCGCCGTCGCGAAACCTGCCCGGCGTCGGATCTCGTCGTCGGCGTGCAGTGCGGCGGCAGCGACGCGTTCTCGGGGCTCACCGCGAACCCGGCGGTCGGTTTCGCGGCCGACCTGCTCGTGCGGGCGGGCGCGACGATCATGTTCTCGGAGGTGACGGAAGTGCGCGACGGCGTCGCGCAGCTCACGTCGCGCGCGGCGAACGAGGACGTCGCCCGCGAGATCATCCGCGAGATGGACTGGTACGACCGCTACCTGCAGCGCGGCCGCGTCGACCGCAGCGCGAACACGACGCCCGGCAACAAGAAGGGCGGCCTGTCGAACATCGTCGAGAAGGCGATGGGCTCGATCGTGAAGTCGGGCAGCGCGCCGATCGCGGGCGTCGTGCGCCCCGGCGACCGGGCGCGGCAGAAGGGGCTGCTGTACGCGGCGACGCCCGCGAGCGACTTCATCTGCGGCACGCTGCAGCTCGCGGCGGGAATGAACCTGCACGTTTTCACGACGGGGCGCGGCACGCCGTACGGCCTTGCGCAGGTGCCGGTGATCAAGGTCGCGACGCGCAGCGATCTCGCGCGCCGCTGGCACGACCTGATGGATCTCGACGCGGGGCAGATCGCCACTGGCGCGGCGTCGATCGAGGACGTGGGCTGGGAACTGTTCCGGCTGATGCTCGACGTCGCGAGCGGCAAGCGCCGCACGTGGGCCGAGCAATGGAAGCTCGCGAATGCGCTGACGCTGTTCAATCCGGCGCCGGTGACCTGACGCGCGCCGCGACGGCGGCAGACGATGCGATGCGGGCGCCTTCGGGCGCCCGTTTTTGATGGTGGCGGCGGGTTCGCGGTTCGGCGCATGCGTATTTTCCGCGGCCGGCACGAATTCCTTACCTCGCACGTAATCGACCGCCCACGCGAGGCCGGCGACGATGGTGGCACGCGAACACGAAACGTTTGCGACATCGTCCCCCCATCGACACAAGGAGCCTCGCCATGAACACCGCCGAAACCGCCCAGTCGGCTCACGCCGACCTGATCGACCGCTATTTCGATGCCTGGAACGAACCCGACGCCGCACGCCGGCGCGCGCTGATCGATGCGACCTACGCGAGCGACGCGGCCTATCGCGATCCGCTGATGGCCGGCGACGGCCATGCGGGCATCGAGACGATGATCGCCGCGGTGCAGGAGCGTTTCCCCGCGTATCGCTTTCGCCGCACGACCGACGTCGACGGGTTCGGCCAGCACCTGCGCTTCTCGTGGGCGCTCGTGTCGCCCGACGGCGCGGCGGTCGTGAAAGGTTCGGACTTCGGCACGGTCGATGCGTCGGGCCGCCTGAAGTCGGTCACGGGTTTCATCGACGAAATGCCGGCCGCGGCGTCGTGATGCGAGCGACGCATGCCCGGCGGCGGCCGGGATCGGGTAACGTTATGCAATTCGTTCCCGATCCCGGAGCCTTTCCCACATGTTGAAGAATCTCGATCCGCTGTTGCACGCCGACATCCTGCACGCGCTGCGCGCGATGGGCCACGGCGATGAAGTGGTGATCTGCGATGCGAATTTTCCGGCGGAATCCGTCGCCGAGCACACGGTGGTCGGCCGCGCGCTGCGCATCGACGGCGCCGACTCGGCGCGCGTCGCGCGCGCGGTGCTATCGGTGCTGCCGCTCGACACGTTCGTCGACACACCCGCTTGGCGGATGGAAGTCGTCGGCGATCCGGCCGCGGTGCCGCCCGTGCAGCGCGAAGTGCAGGCCGAGATCGATCGTGCGGAAGGGCGCGCGGTGCCGCTCACGGGCGTCGACCGTTTCGCGTTCTACGAGCGCGCGCAGCAGGCGTATGCGGTGATCGTCACCGGCGAGTCGCGCGGCTACGGCTGTTTCATCTTCAAGAAAGGCGTGCTGTTGAGCGACGCCGGTTAGGGCCTGTTCCGTTATCTATCCGCCAGGGCCGAACACCGTGTTTCGCGGTGCCGCCGCGCGTGAATGACCGCCGCAGTGTAAAGATTTGCTACAACCTTTTTCTTGGACACCGCGGAAAGACCCTCTATGCTGGCCCATTTGCCGCCGGCCCGGCAGGGCCGCGCGACCCCGAACCGCACGGGCACGCCTCGTGCGGACGGCCGAATTGCATACGAGGAGAGAGGCATGACGCGTTCCGTCGATTCCGGCGTCATTTTTTTCGCGCGCCTGGCGCTGGCGGCGTTGTTCTTGTGGGGCGGCGTGATGAAGCTGCTCGGCTACAGCGATTTCATCGGCTATCTGCACGGGCTGAACGTGCCCTATCCGCAGGTGACGGGGCCGGTCGTCGTCACGATCGAAGCGCTCGGCGGGCTGCTGCTGATCGTCGGCTACAAGGTGAAGCCGCTCGCGTTGCTGATGGCGTTCTATACGATCGCGACCGCGATGGTCGGACACAATTTCTGGGACGCGACGGACGCCGCGGTCCAGCACGACATGGTGATCCACTTCTGGAAGAACGTCGCGATCGCCGGCGGTTTCCTGCTGCTGTTCGTGACCGGCGCCGGCGGCGCAAGCATCGACGCGCTGCGCCGGCCGAGTTCGTCGTACGGCGCGCTGCGCTGAATTGAACCCGGTTGAACGGCGCGACGCGCGCACGTCGCCGCGCTGAAGCCCAAACAAAAGGGCCGAATCCCGCACGCCGCGGGATTCGGCCCTTTGTTCATCCAGCGGGCGCGTGCGCGCCGACGTTCAGCGCGTGTCCTTCGGGTCCTTCGCATCCTTCGAGAACTGCACGGCGATCGCGCCGAGCACGCAGATCGCCGCGACGTACACGACCGGCGCGAGCGGATTCGACTTCATCATCAGCGACACGATCACCGGCGTGAGGCCGCCGAAGATCGCATACGCGACGTTGTACGAGAACGAGATGCCCGAGAAGCGCACGACGGGCGGGAAGCTCTTGACCATCACGAACGGCACCGCGCCGATCGTGCCGACCATGAAGCCGGCGATCCCGTAGTACAGCGGCAGCGTCGACGCGTCGGCCGCGACCTGCGCGAACAGCAGGTAATAGCACGCGGCCAGCACGAGGCCGCCAATGCCGAGCACGCGCTTCGCGCCGATCCAGCCCGCGAGCGAGCCGGCGGTGATGCAGCCGGCCGTCAGGCACAGCGTCGCGACGCTGTTCGCGAACAGCGTGGTCGCGGGCGTCAGGTGAAACTGCTTCTGCAGCAGCGCGGGTGTCATCAGGATCACGACGACGATCGCCGCGGACAGCATCCACGTGAGCAGCATCGACACGATCACCGCGCGGCCGTGGTCGCGCAGCACGGCCTTCAGCGGAATCTCGGCCGCGAGCGCCTTCTTCGCCTTCATCTCGGCGAACACCGGCGTCTCGTGCAGCCAGCGGCGCAGGTACACGGAGAACAGGCCGAACACGCCGCCGAGCAGGAACGGAATGCGCCACGCGAATGCGGTGACTTCGGCGCCCGAGTAACGGCTGTTGATGCCCGCGGCGACCAGCGAGCCGAGCAGGATGCCGGCCGTAAGGCCCGCGGTCAGCGTGCCGCACGCGTAGCCGATGTGGCGCGACGGCACGTGCTCCGACACGAACACCCATGCGCCCGGCACTTCGCCGCCGACCGCCGCGCCCTGCAGCACGCGGAACAGCAGCAGCAACACCGGCGCGAGGATGCCGATCGAGTCGTAGGTCGGCAGCAGGCCCATCAGCAGCGTCGGCACCGACATCATCAGCACGCTCAGCGTAAACATCCGCTTGCGGCCGAACAGGTCGCCGAAGTGCGCCATGATCACGCCGCCGAGCGGGCGCGCGAGATAGCCGGCCGCGAAGATGCCGAACGTCTGCAACTGGCGCAGCCAGTCGGGAATGTCGTGCGGGAAGAACAGCTGCCCGATCGCGGGTGCGAAGAACACGAAGATGATGAAGTCGTAGAACTCGAGGGCGCCGCCGAGTGCGGCAAGGCCAAGGGTCTTGTAGTCGCTGCGCGTGAGCGCGCGTTCGGCGGCGCGAGGCACGCCGCTCAATTCGGAAGCTTGCATGGTCAGGACGATCGGTTTTCGAATGTAGTTGTCGGTGCTGCGTCTCCAGAACCCGCTATCGGCATGGACTGGCAAGGCGCGGCCTGCGTCGTCGAGCGTGCGTCGAATGCCGGATGGGGCATGTGACACGCACCGTCGCACCGGGATGGGGCACGACGCAGACGAAGCGTCAAAGCGGGTGGGGGGATTCTACAGGAGCGCGAAATGCGCGCGCGCGGGGCCGCGCCGAGGCATGCTTCGAACTTCGTCGAGCCCGAAACGCACGCGGCGCGGCAGGCGGGAGCACCGCTTGCCGCGCCGCGTGTGACAGGGTCTGCGCGATCAGTTGCCGGCGATCGTGTCGACCGGCTTGAACGCGCCGTGCTCGACCTTGTAGATCGTCACCGGCGCATCCTTCAGGTCGCCCTTCGCGTCGTACGCGATGCTCGGGGCCGACACGCCCTTGATCGACACCTTGCCGAGATACGGCGTATAGACCTTCGGGTCGGTCGAGTTCGCGTCCTTCATCGCGGTGAGCAGCGCGATCGTGCCGTCGTACGAGTAGGGCGAATAGGTGATCACGTCTTCGTTGAAGCGTGCCTTGTAGCGCGATGCGTAGCCGGCGAAGCCCGGCATCTTTTCCTTCGGCAGCCCGCCCATGTAGACGATCGCGCCTTCGGCCGCGTCGCCGCCGACCTTCAGGAACGTCGGCGAGCGCGACATCTCGCCGGTCACGAAGGCGGACTTCATCCCGAGCTGGCGCATCTTGCGGATCATCGGCGACGACTGCGCATCGCCGCCGCCGTAGAAGATCGCGTCCGGGTTGATGCCCTTCAGGTTGGTCAGGATCGCGGAGAAGTCGAGCGCCTTGTCGTTCGTGAAGTCGCGCTTGACGATCGTGCCGCCCGCGGCCTGCACGGCCTTCGCGAATTCGTCGGCGATGCCCTGGCCGTAGGCCGTGCGGTCGTCGATGATCGCGATGCGCTTGAAGTGCAGCGTCTTCACCGCATACGTGCCGACGATGCGGCCGGCCTGTGCATCGCTCGTCAGCAGCCGGTAGGTCGTCTTGTAGCCGCGCGCCGTGTATTGCGGCGACGTCGCCATCGAGATCTGCGGCAGCCCCGCGCGATCGTACAGGTCGGACGCCGGAATGCTCGTGCCCGAGTTGAAGTGGCCGATGACCCCGCGGACGTTGTCGTCGATCAGCCGCTGCGCGACCGTCGTGCCGGTGCGCGGGTCGGCCTGGTCGTCCTGCGAGTCGAGCTGGAACGTGACCGGCTTGCCGCCGATCGTCGGATTCGTCGCGTTGAAATCGGCGATCGCGAGTTGCACGCCCTTCTGCATGTCCGAGCCGTAGTTCGACTGCGGCCCCGTCAGCGGTGCGGCGAAACCGATCTTGACGACGTCGGCGGCGATGGCGTGTGCGCCCGACAGTGCGCAGGCAGCAGCCAGCGCGACGTGCGATACCTTCAGCTTCACTTTCACTTCCCCTTGATGGCATGGTTGGGCCGCCGCCGGCCAGCTGGCCGGCGCGGTAAACCGGGCGAGACGTATCGGGTTGCAGGCCTTTCCGAAAGCCGTGCGGGGTGTGCCATGCGCTGCGCGGGTTGTGCCGGAATCGGCGTGCGCGGCGGCGGCGGGATGTCGTCTCGTAACCGTTGATCGAAGTCTAGGTAGCGAAAATGCGCGCGTCTTGCGCGTTCGGAGCGCGGGCGGCGACGATTTCGGCATATCGTCGATAACCCTGATATATGCTGAAATCGTCATGACGAGTGCGCAAACGCGCCAAGACGCGACACGCCGGCATTTTTAGGATGGCGGGTTCGGGCGCGCGTAGTCTCGGCGCCGGCGGGGTGAGCCGATAGCGTCGGCAGCGCCGGCCGTGCGCGACGCCAGGCAACCTGCCGATGCGAAATCGTGCCCGCCGGACGTGCGTGCGGCGCAGTGGTTGCGCGCACAACCGCACGGCGCATGACGTGCTTGCCGGCCCATGCGAATCGCCCGATCGGTGCCGAGCGACGGCGGGTTGCGCTTGCCGCCATTCGCCGGGCCGCCCGATCGCCACGACGCGTTCGAGACGGCGCTCCTATAATCGACGCCATCAGCCACCCCCTTCGCAGATGCCGGGATGACGACCTTGCTTGCCGCACCGCCCATGAGCCTGTCCGATACGTTGCGCTACCAGCCCGACAACGCCGATCTCGGCGCGATGCTCGCGCACTTCCGCCTGCTCGAGCCGGTGTTCGATGCGCTGCCCGACGTCGCGTTCTTCGTGAAGGACGCGAACGGGCGCTATGCGCTCGTCAACCGCACGCTGGCGATGCGCTGCGGCTACAAGGACAAGCGCGACCTGCTCGGCAAGACGACCGACGAAGTGTTTCCGCGCCGCTTCGGCAAGACCTATTTCGAGCAGGACATGGCGACGATCACCGCGGGCCAGCAGCTGATGGACCAGCTCGAGCTGCATCTGTATCCGGGCCGCCAGCCGGGCTGGTGCCTGACCTGCAAGGAGCCGCTGCGCGACGCGGCCGGCAAGGTGGTCGGCCTCGCGGGCATCTCGCGCGACCTGAAGGCGCACGAGGGCTCGCATCCAGCCTACAGCAAGCTCGCCGACGTGGTGCAGCACATCCAGGATCACTACGTGCAGCCGCTGAACCTGAAGCAGCTCGCGCAGATGGCGGGGATGTCGGTCGCGCAGCTGGAGCGCTACTTCCACAAGGTGTTTCACCTGACGCCGCGCCAGGTGCTGCTGAAGACGCGGCTCGATGCGGCCACGGCGCTGCTGGTCACGCACGACAAGGTGACCGACGTCGCGGCGCTATGCGGATATACGGATCACAGCGCGTTCACGCGCCAGTTCAAGGCGACGGTCGGCGTGACGCCGACGGAATACCGGCTGATGCTGCAGGACCGGGCAGGGTGAAGTGACGCGCCGGCCGGGCCGGCGGATCTGAAGGGGCGAGACGGGATTCGGCGTGCGGCGGCTCAGCGGTAGCCGAGCCCTTTCAGGACGGCCGTGCCGTCTTCGGTCAGCCGGAAGCTCGGCGCCGTGTCGGCATCGAGCTTGATCATCTCGACGAGGCCGGCTTCCTGCAGCGCGGGCAATTCGGGTTTGGCGTTCGCGCCGATCGGTGCGTGCAGCAGCACGAGCAGCGTCGCGATTTCATGATGGCTGAGCAAACGGCGCAGCATCGTCTTTTTCACTGGGGGGGCGGCCGGGCGGCCCGCGGGTGCATCTACGGCGCTCATCGCTGTCCTCCTTTTCGGGATATCCGTCGGGTACTGGTTGCGGATGGTGCCGTCGGAGACTTAAGCGATTCTTAAAACCGCCGGGGTCGCGCGGATGTTGCGGTGCGGTGTGCGTTACCGGATGTAACGCCCGCCGGGCGGCCGTTTCCGGCCGCCGGCGGCCGGCCTTGCCGGGCGGGCGCCGCGGCGGGATTCACCACGATGGTGCGGTCGCGCGGCGCGCGTCGCAGGGTCGTCGTGTTTTTCTCATTCGATTCGACCCCTGGACGAAATTGCCTGCTCCCTTATTTCCTGCGCTGGGCCTGCGCGGCGAGCCGCACAGCCGCGTTGGCCGCGCCGTAGCCGTCGTAGCCGCCGCGCCGCTCGACGATTTCGAGCGAGAAGCGGTTATCGACCAGCTCGGTATACGCGTGCAGGAATTCACCGCCGTTTTCGTCGCGGTCGTACAGCAGGTGGTGGGCGCTCAGCGTGTCGATCAGCTCGTCCGGCAACGCGTAGCGCGCGGCCAGATCGTCGTAGTAGTTCGGCGGGATCCGCAGGAACGGCACGCCGTCGGCCGCGAACGCGGCGACCGTCTTCACGATGTCGTCGGTCCGGAACGCGACGTGGTTCAGCCCTGTGCCGTGATAGCGGTCGAGCGATTCGGCGACGGCCGTATGACGGTCGACCGACGCATTCAGCGCGATGCGCACCGAACCGTCCGTGCTGCGCACCGCGCGGCTGCGCATCAGGCCGTACGGATCGGGCACGAGCCAGCTGCGCTCGGCCTCGAAGCCGAAGGCGGTCTTGAAGAACAGGATCCACGTGTCGAGCGCGTCGGCCGGCAGCGCGAGGCAGACGTGGTCGATGCCCGTCAGCGGGCCGACCTCGCTCGGGCCGTCGATGTCGGTCAGCACGAAATCCGATTCATACAGCGTCGGTGCGTTCGGCGTCTCGTCGACGAAGTATTCGAGGCTGCCGTCCGGCGCCTGCACGCCCGGCAGCACGCGCTCGTTCGGGCCGACGCGCCCGGAAAACGGCGCGTAGCCGAAGCCGGCCGCGCGCTCGAATGCCACTTTCGCATCGTCGACGCGGAACGCCGACGCACACAGCGACAACCCGTGCTGCTGGAAGAACGCGTCGGCGAACGAGTCGCGCTCGGCGTTCAGCACGATCGACGCGGCACCGTGCTGGAACAGCGTCACGTCCTTCGACCGATGACGGCCTGCGAGCCGGAACCGCATCCGGCCGAGCCATTCGCCGACGGTGGCCGCCGCCTGCGCGTCGACCGCGAATTCGATGAACTGGAACCCGACGTGCGCGGGCGGTGCCGGCGGCGCGAACAGCGGCTGGTCGGCGGCCGGCGCGCGGCCGTCCTGCGCGAGTCGCGCGCGCGTCAGTTCTTCCAGATAGAGCAGCGAGCGGTGGCCGTCGGCGGCCGTGATCGCGGTCGGCGCGGCGCGGAAGCCGTCGTTGAAGATCTCGAGCGACAGCGGCCCCTTGTAACCGGACTCGATCACGCGGGCGGTGAAGCGCGCGAGGTCGAAGTCGCCCTGGCCGGGGAACGAGCGGTAGTGACGGCTCCATTCGAGCACGTCCATCGCGAGCTTCGGCGCATCGGCGATCTGCACGAACGCGATCCGGTCGCCCGGGATGTCGGCGATCGCGTCCGGCGAATCGTCGAGCGATAGCGTATGGAAGCTGTCGAGCGCGAGGCCGAGGTGCGGGTTGTTCACCGCGTTCACGAGCTGCCACGCATGGCCGTACCGGTTCACGACGCGGCCCCACGCGAGCGCCTCGTACGCGGCGACCACGCCCGCCTGCCGCGCGGCTTCGGCGAGCGCGCCGAGCTGGTCGACCAGCAGCGCGTCGTCCGCGATCGTGTCGGGCGACACGCTGCTGCACACCAGGATGCGGTCGGTGCCGAGCGCGTGCATCACGTCGAACTTGCGGCGGATGCGGTCGAGATTGCGGGCGAGCTGGGCCGGGCTCACGCCCTCGAAGTCGCGAAACGGCTGGAACAGCACGATGTCGAGGCCGAGATCGGCGGCCATGCGCCGCACGTCGGCGGGCGATCCGTCGAAGTAGACGAGGTCGTTCTCGAAGATTTCGACACCGTCGAAGCCGGCGGCCTGGATGGCGGCGAGCTTCTCGGCGAGCGTGCCGGACAGTGACACGGTGGCGATCGAGCGCTGCATGGGCGAATCCTGCGGATGAGCGGGGTGTGGCGTCGGCCGGATCGGGCCGGAATGAACCAGTCGTTGAATTACCGGTGAGCGCCATATCCCGAATTTACTAGGGGAGTGAGTGAAATTATACAAACTAACTAGGTGGTACAAATTAGCGAAAACCCGAAAAGACATTGCGCTTGCGCAAGCGCACACTAGCGCCAAATCTTGACGTCAGAGGGCGAAGTCGACTAGCGATTCGCCCCTGTTTTAGGAGCAGAAACACCATGAGCAAGCACAAGGTGCTGGTGCTGAACGGCCCGAACCTGAATCTGCTGGGGACCCGCGAGCCCCATATCTACGGCGCGGAAACCCTCGCCGACCTCGAGCAGCGTTGCCGCACGGCGGCCGACGGGCTCGGGCTGGAGATCGATTTCCGCCAGTCGAACGCCGAGCACCAGCTGATCGACTGGCTGCATGCCGCGCGTCACGACACGCACGGCATCGTGATCAATCCGGCCGCCTACACGCACACGTCGGTCGCGCTGGCCGACGCGCTGTCCGCGATCGCGAAACCCGTGATCGAGGTGCATATCTCGAACGTGCATCGCCGCGAGGCATTCCGTCACCACTCTTATGTGTCGGCGGTGGCCGAAGCCGTGATCTGCGGCTGCGGCACCGAAGGCTACGTATTCGCGCTGCAGCGCCTGTCGACCATTTTTGCCCAAGGAGCCGCACGATGAGCCGCCCGTCTTTTCTGATCGGCCTGATCGGCCAGGGCATCGGCGGTTCGCTGTCGCCCGCGATGCACGAGGAAGAAGGCTTCCGCCAGGGATTCGGCTACGTGTACCGGCGCATCGATCTGGACGTGCTCGGCGTGAGCGCCGACGCGCTGCCGGAACTGCTCGATGCCGCGCAGCGGATGGGCTACAACGGGCTCAACATCACGCATCCTTGCAAGCAGCGCGTGATCGAGCACCTCGACGCACTGTCGGACGACGCGCGCGCACTCGGCGCGGTCAACACCGTGCTGTTCAAGGACGGCAAGCGGATCGGCCACAACACCGACTGGTCGGGTTTCGCGAAGTCGTTCCGCCGCGGGCTGCCCGATGCGTCGCTCGAACGTGTCGTGCAGCTCGGCGCGGGCGGCGCGGGTGCGGCCGTCGCGCATGCGGCGCTGCAGATGGGTGCCGCCGACCTGACGATCTTCGACGTCGACGGCACGCGCGCCACCGCGCTCGCGGGTGAACTGCAGCAGCGCTTCCCGGCCGCCCGGGTCACGCCGGGCAGCGATCTCGCGGCCGCGATGCAGGCCGCGACCGGCCTGATCCATTGCACGCCGACCGGCATGGCCAAGCATCCGGGCCTGCCGCTGCCGGCCGAGCTGCTCCGCGCGGGCATGTGGGTCGCCGACATCGTGTATTTCCCGCTCGAAACCGAACTGATCCGCGCCGCGCGCGCGGCCGGCTGCGCGACGCTGCCGGGCGGCGGGATGGCCGTGTACCAGGCCGTCGATGCGTTCGAGATCTTCACCGGACGAACGCCGGACGACGAGCGGATGTTCGAACACTTTCAGTCGCTCGTCGCACGCTGACCCTTCTAGCGACCAGCTGAAAAATAGACCAGGAGACAACCATGCAGCACACCACCCACACGAACGCCGCGCCCGCGGCGGCCGGTACGGTCCGGCGGACCTCGGCGCGCTACAAGATCCTCGCGCTGCTCGCGATCGGCACGATGATCAACTATCTCGACCGTACCGTGCTGGGGGTGGCTGCGCCGCAGCTCACCAAGGAGCTCGGCATCAACGCGGCCGTGATGGGCATCATGTTCTCTGCGTTCTCGTGGACGTACGTCGCGATGCAGGTGCCCGGCGGCCTGTTCCTCGACCGCTTCGGCAGCAAGATCACCTATTACTGGTCGATGACGTTGTGGTCGCTGTGCACGCTCCTGCAGGGCTTCGTGCCCGGCGTCGGGACGCTGCTCGCATGCCGGCTCGGCCTCGGCGTGACGGAAGCGCCGTGTTTCCCGACCAACAGCCGCGTCGTCGCGACGTGGTTCCCGCAGAATGAACGTGCGATGGCGACCGGCACCTACACCGTCGGCGAGTACATCGGTCTCGCGTTCTTCAGCCCCGTGCTGTTCGCGCTGATGGGTGCGTTCGGCTGGCGTTCGCTGTTCTGGGTCGTCGGTGGGGTCGGCATCGTGTTCGGCCTGGTCTGGTGGAAGTTCTATCACGAGCCGCGCAACCATCCGGCCGCGAATTCGGAAGAACTCGCGTACATCGAAGCGGGCGGCGGTCTCGTGCACGGCGCGCGCAAGGACGGCGACAAGGGCGGCAAGCCCGCCCAGGCCAAGTTCAGCTGGGCGATGGCCGGCCAGCTGCTGAAGAAGCGCCAGCTCGCGGGGATCTGCCTCGGCCAGTTCGCCGGCAACTCGACGCTCGTGTTCTTCCTGACCTGGTTCCCGACCTATCTCGCGACCGAGCGCCACATGGGTTGGCTGAAGATCGGCTTCTTCGCGATCATGCCGTTCATCGCCGCGTCGGTCGGCGTGATGTTCGGCGGGATCTTCTCCGACTGGTTGCTGCGCCGCGGCAAGTCCGCGAACCTCGCACGCAAGCTGCCGATCATCGCCGGCCTGCTGCTCGCGTCGACGATCATTCTCGCGAACTACGTGCAAAGCAACGAAGCCGTGATCGCGATCATGTCGGTCGCGTTCTTCGCGCAGGGGATGGCCGCGCTCGGCTGGACGCTCGTGTCCGACATCGCGCCGGACGGCCTGCTCGGCGTGACCGGCGGCATCTTCAACTTCGCGGCGAACCTGGCCGGCATCATTACGCCGCTCGTCGTCGGCTTCATCGTCGCATCGACCGGCTCGTTCGTCGGTGCGCTGGTGTTCATCGGCGTGATCGCGTTGATCGGTGCGCTGTCGTACATCTTCGTCGTCGGCGACATCAAGCGGATCGAACTGTAAGCACCGGCTCCACGCACTCTCGGTGCGTTCGCCCGGCGACCTGTGGGTCGCCGGGCTTTTTTGTATCCGCTCGCGACTGCGAAGCGGTTCAGGCCGCCGCGCTCACGCGTGCCGCATCGTGATCCCGAGCGATTCGACCGCCTGTGCGATCGCCGCGACCGCCCGCCGGATGTCGCCGGCATCGATCGCGCCGATGCAGCCGACGCGGAACGTCTCGAGTTGCGTCAGCTTGCCCGGATACAGGATGAAGCCCGCGTCGCGCACCGCGTCGTAGAAGCGGCGGAAATCGTAGGCCGGATGGTCGGGCGCATGGAACGTGACGATCACCGGCGCCTGCACACCGGCGTCGAGGAACGGCGTGAAGCCGAGCGCGCGCATCGATTCGACCAGCGTCCGGCAGTTTTCCGCATAGCGCGCACCGCGCGCGGGCTGGCCGCCTTCGGCCAGGTATTGGTCGAGCGCGGCGCGTAGCGCGGCGATCACGTGGGTCGGCGGCGTGAAGCGCCACTGGCCCGTCTTGCACAGGTACGCGTACTGATCGTGGAGGTCGAGCGCGAGCGACCGCGAGTTGCCTTCGCACGCGTCGAGCGCAGCGCTCCGCACGATCGCGAACCCCATCCCCGGCACGCCTTCCAGGCATTTGCCGCTCGCCGAGATCAGCGCGTCGATCCCGCTGTCCGCCAGGGTGATCGGCAGCGCGCCGAACGAACTCATCGCATCGACGATCAGCCGCTTGCCGTGCCGCCGGCACACGGCCGCGATCGCGTCGAGCGGATTCAGGATGCCGGCACTTGTTTCCAGGTGCACCAGCGCGACGTGCGTGATGCGCGGCTCGCGCGCGAACGCGGCTTCGACCGCGCCGGGGTCGACCGCCGCGTTCTCGCCGAACGGCAGCGCGATCGACTCGATGCCGAGCCGGCCGAGGATCTTCAGGATGCGCGCGCAATACGCGCCGTTGTCCGGCACCAGCACGACGCCGTCGCGCGGCACCAGCGTGCCGAGCGCGGCTTCGACCGAAAACGTGCCGCTGCCTTGCATCGGCACGCACACGTATGCGTCGCCGCCGCGCGCGATCGTGACGAGATCCGCGCAGACGCTCGCCGTCAGTTGATTGAAAGCGGCGTCCCACGAGCCCCAGTCGTGTTGCATTGCGTGGCGTGTTGTGGCGGACGTGGTGAGCGGGCCGGGCGTGAGCAGAATCGGGTCCGACATGATTTTTCTCCAGCAAAGGTCGGATGAAACGCCAGGGCGGCATTTCTGAATGACTTGCATGATATTGGCAAAATGTGTCATTTTTTGGAAATTGTGGCACACGTCACGGCGTTGTCATCGAACGCTGTGATCCTTCGGTTGCCGCGCGAGACCACCTGCAGCGCGGCAGCGAGACGGGCCGGTTGTCGGTCTGTCCGACTGAAAGGAGCCGGATCGTGCCCCGGCCGTTTGGTGTTCCGCCTACGGAGAAGTGAGATGACACTGCAGAATTCCTCGCGCGCCGCTGCCGGCGCGTTCCGCAAGCTCGCGCTGGCCGCCTGCGCCGCCGGTCTGCTGCAAGGTGCCGCGATGCCCGCGCACGCGGCGAACGCGGTCGTGCTGTATACGGCGGACGGTCTCGAGAACCTCTATCGCGATGTGCTGCCGGCGTTCGAGAAGAAAGAAGGCGTCAAGGTCAACATCGTGACGGCGGGCAGCGGCGAGGTTGTCAACCGCGCGAACATCGAAAAGAATTCGCCGAAGGCGGACGTGATCGTCACGCTGCCGCCGTTCATCCAGCAAGCCGGCCAGATGGGCCTGCTGCAGCCGTACCAGAGCGTGAACTACAAGAACGTGCCGGCGATCGCGAAGGCGGAAGACGGCACCTGGGCGACGTTCGTGAACAACTACTTCTCGTTCGCGATCAACCCGGACGTCGTGAAGAACCAGCCGAAGACGTTCGCCGACCTGCTGTCGCCGGCCTACGCGGGCAAGGTCGCGTACTCGAACCCGGCGACCGCCGGCGACGGGATGGCCGTGCTGATCCTGACGACGTCGCTGATGGGCGAGGACAAGGCGTTCGACTACCTCGCGAAGCTGTCGCAGAGCGTGAAGTTCCACACGAAGGGCACCGGCTACCTGAATGTGCTGCTGTCGCGTAACGAGATCAGCGTCGCGAACGGCGACCTGCAGATGGACCTCGACGACGCCGAGCACGGCGCGCTGTCCGTCAAGCCGATCTTCCTGGCCGCGAAGGACGGCGACCAGCCGACCACGTTCCAGCTGCCGTACGGCATCGGCCTGATCAAGAGCGGCCCGAATCAGGACGCCGGCAAGAAGCTGATCGACTACCTGATGTCGACCGACGTGCAGTCGAAGGTGCCGGACATGTACGGCATCCCGGGCCGCACGGACGTGCCGCTGGCCGGCAAGAACGGCGAGGCGGTCAAGAAGGCGATCGCGGGCGTGAAGCTGATCCCGGTCGACTGGACCCAGGTGATGGCGAAGAAGCCGGTGTGGATCGAGCGCTGGAAGAAGGACGTGATCGGCAGCTCGGGCAAGCAGCTCGACGTCGTCAAGCCGAAGTGATCGGCGCACGCTGCCTGTATTAGTGAGCAAGAGGATGAACCCGGTGGAAACCACCCTGACCCATCCCGGCGCATTCGGCGCCGCCGAACCGCAAGCAACGCTGCGGTCCGGCGCGCCGGGCGGCGTGCAGATCGAGCACCTGAGCGTGCGCTACGGCGCACGCACGGTGCTGGAAGATCTGTCGCTGTCGATCGGCGCCGGTGAATTTCTGACCGTGCTCGGCAAGAGCGGCTGCGGCAAGACCACGCTGCTGCGCTTCATCGCCGGGTTCGTGAAGGCCGACGGCCTGACCGGCACGCTGACCGTGGCCGGACGCGACCTGACCCATGCGCCGCCGCACAAGCGCAACCTCGGTCTGCTGTTCCAGAATTACGCGCTGTTCCCGCACCTGTCGGTGTTCGAGAACGTCGCATTCGGGCTGCGCGCACGCGGCATGGCGTCGCCGGAGGTGACGCGCCGCGTCGCCGACGCGCTGAAGCTCGTGCAACTCGGCGACGCGGGCCACCATCTGCCCGCGCAACTGTCCGGCGGGATGCAGCAGCGCGTCGCGCTGGCGCGCGCGCTCGTGATCGAGCCGGACGTGCTGCTGCTCGACGAGCCGCTGTCGGCGCTCGACGCCAATCTGCGCGCATCGGTGCGCAGCGAACTGAAGGCGCTGCACGAGCGCCTGCCGAACCTGACCGTCGTCTGCGTGACGCACGACCGCGACGACGCGCTCGTGCTGTCCGACCGCGCGCTGCTGATGCGCGACGGCCGCATCGCGCAGCTCGGCACGCCGCAGCAGCTGTACGACGCGCCGCGGGACGGCTACGTCGCGCGTTATCTCGGCCTGGCCAACCTGCTGCCGCCGCACGTGATCTTCCCGCTCGGCGACCCGCGTCACGACGTGCGCGGCAAGGTCGCGTGCGTGCGCCCCGAGCGGCTGACCGTGATGCCGCTCGCGGCGGGCGGCCTGCACGGCACGGTGTCGTCGGTCGAATGGCAGGGCGCGGACCTGTCGATCGCGGTCATGATCGACGCGGCGCCCGACGAACCCGTGCGCGTGACGATGCAACGCGGCCGCGGCGCGGCTCCCGAGCGCGGTGCGCGCGTGTCCCTGCATTGCGAGGCAGACGATGTCGTCCTTATCGAGCCCTGAAGCCGGCCTGCCGCCGCACGTGCTCGCGTCGGCCGCCGCGCATGCCGCCGCCGCGCGGCGCCGCAAGCGCATGGGCGACCTGCACCTCGCCGCGCTCGCGATCGTCGTGCTCGGCCCGCTCGTCGTCTATCCGCTGGTGCGGCTCGTGCTGCTGAGCGTGTCCGGCGATCACGGGCTGAGCTTCGCCGCATACCGGACCTTCTTCGGCAACCCCGATACGCGCAACGTGCTGCTGACGACGGTCGGCGTGCTGTTCGCGAGCGCCGGCACCGCATCGGTGCTCGGCGTGCTGCTGGCCGCGCTGCTGTTCTTCAAGCCGTTCCCGGGCGCGTCGCTCGTCACGCGCTTCCTGGAACTGTACGTCGCGTTCCCGTCGTTCCTCGTCGCGTTCACCTTGATCTTCCTGTACGGCTCGCAAGGCTCGATCAGCATCGCGCTGCAGCACCTGTTCCATCTCGAGAACCCGCCGCTCGACTTCCTGTTCGGCATCGGCGGCGTGATCCTCGCGCAGACCGTGTTCTATACGCCGTTCGTCGTGCGGCCGACGCTCGCGTCGTTCGCGACGCTCGACCTGCGCCTGATCGAAGCGGCGCGCAGCCTTGGCGCGTCCGGCTGGATGCTCGCGCGCCGCGTCGTGCTGCCGATCGCGTGGCCGGGCATCGCCGCCGGCACGGTGCTGTGTTTCCTGCTGACGCTGAACGAGTTCGGGATCCTGCTCGTGCTCGGCAGCGCGCGGCTCGTCACGCTGCCGGTCGCGATCTACAGCAGCGCGACCGTCGACCTCGACCTGCCGACCGCGTCGGCCGGCGCGGTCGTGATGCTCGCGCTGTCGCTGGCGCTCTATACGGTTTATCGCCGGGTGAACCGGCGTGCGACGGGAGGGAACGATGTCCGCTGAATTCCATATCGGGCAAGCCGTGCCGCGTCATCGGATCGGCTGGAGCGACACGCTGCTCAAGCATGCGTCGCGCGCCGCGCTCGCGCTGGCCGCGTTCGCCTGCTTCTGGCTGTTCGTGCTGCCGGTCATCGTCGTCGCGCTGTCGAGCGTGTCGACGCAGTGGTCGGGCACGATCCTGCCGGCCGGCTACAGCCTGCGCTGGTTCGAGCGGCTCGGGTCGCCGGAATACGACGCGCTGCTGACGAGCCTCGAAATCGGCTTCGGCGTGTCGGCGATCGGCACGATCCTCGGGCTGTGGCTTGCGCTTGCACTCGAGGGGCGCGACCGGCGCGGTCTCGGCGCGGTCGTCGACGCGCTCGTGATGGTGCCGAACGGTGTGCCGAGCGTCGTGCTCGGGCTCGCGGTGCTGATCGCGTATCACCAGAAGCCGCTCGACCTGTCGAGCTCCGCGGCGATCGTCGTGCTCGTGCAGCTCGCGCTGATCCTGCCGTTCTGCTATCGCTGCGCGGCCGCCGCGCTGCGTCCGGAGCTGACCGTGCTGCGCGAAGCGGCGGCGAGCCTCGGTGCACCGCCCGCGATGGTGCTGCGCCGCGTGCTGCTGCCGCAGCTCGTGCCGGCGCTGCGCGCGAGCCTCGCGCTCGGCTTCGCGCTGTCGCTCGGCGAACTCGGCGCGACGCTGACCGTCTACCCGCCGGGTTTCGCGACCGTGCCGATCGTCGTGATCGGCCAGGTTGAGCGCGGCTATTACCTGCCCGCCTCGGCGCTGTCGCTGCTGATGCTCGGCGCGTCGCTCGCGGCGCTGCTGCTGATCGCCGCGCGCGTGCCGCGCGGCAAGCGGGCGGCATCATGAACGCCGCGTTCGCATTGCGACAGCCCGGCGAGCAATCGGCCGCGGGCAAGGGTTCGGCGGATCTCGCGGGACGTTCCGTCGACGTCAACGGCCGACGCCACCGGCTACCGGTCGAACCGACCGTCGTCATTTGCGTCGACGGCTGCGAGTACGACTATCTCGAGCGTGCGGTGGAAGCGGGCGTCGCGCCGTTCATCGGCCGGATGATCGCGCAAGGCACCGCGTGGCGCGCCGACTGCGTCGTGCCGACCTTCACCAACCCGAACAACCTGTCGATCGTCTGCGGCGTGCCGCCGTCGGTCCACGGAATCTGCGGCAACTACTTCTGGGATCCGGCCGCCGACGGCGGTCGCGGCGCCGAAGTGATGATGAACGACCCGGCCTACCTGCGGGCCGGCACGCTGCTCGCGGCGGCGTCCGACGCCGGCGCGCGGGTGGCCGTCGTCACGGCGAAGGACAAGCTGCGCCGGCTGCTCGGCTGGCAGATGAACGGCATCTGTTTTTCCGCCGAGAAGGCCGCGCAGGCGAATCTCGCGGAAAACGGGATCGTCGACGTGCTCGACTGGGTCGGCCTGCCGTCGCCGGACGTGTACAGCGCGGCATTGTCCGAATTCGTGTTCGCGGCCGGCGTGCGGCTCGCGCAGACGCGCCAGGTCGACCTGATGTATCTGTCGACCACCGACTACGTGCAGCACAAGTGCGAGCCGGGCAGTGCCGGCGCGAACGCGTTCTACGCAATGATGGACGGCTATCTCGCGCAGCTCGATGCGCTCGGCTGGGCGATCGGGCTCACGGCCGACCACGGGATGAACGCGAAGCACGATCCGGCCACGGGTCGCCCGAACGTGATCTATCTTCAGGACGCGTTCGACGGCTGGTTCGGTGTGCGGGCCGCACGCGTGATCTTGCCGATCACCGATCCGTACGTCGTGCACCACGGCGCGCTCGGCTCGTTCGCAACCGTCTACCTGGCGCCCGGCGTCGACCGGGTCGAAGCGATGTGGCGCGTCGGCGGGCTCGACGGCGTCGAGCTCGTACTCGACAACGCGGAAGCGGCCGCGCGCTTCGAACTGCCGGCCGACCGGATCGGGGATCTCGTCGTGATCGCGCGGCGCGACATGACGCTCGGCACGCGCGAGCGCGAACACGACTTGTCCGGGTTGACCGTGCCGCTGCGTTCGCACGGCGGCGTGTCCGAGCAGGAGGTGCCGTTGCTGTTCAACCGTCGGATCGAGCGGGACGACCCTGCACGTCGTCCGCGCAACTTCGACGTCTTCGATTTCGTGCTGAATCGGGTCGCGACATGATGGCTCACCCTCGACAGGATCACCCCGCGTTCCGCGCCGAGACGCTGCGCTGGTGCGGCACGCGCGCGACGCGCGACCGTGTGCTCGACGTCGCCGATCCGTACACCGGCACGCGCGTCGGTACGGCGCCGCTGGCGAGCGTCGACGATGTGCGCGCCGCGTTCGACTACGCGATGGCATACCGGCCCGCGCTCACGCGCTACGAGCGTTCGCAGATCCTCGAGCGCGCGGCCGCGCTGCTGCGCGAGCGTGCCGAGGAGGCGTCCGACCTGATCACGCTCGAGTCGGGATTGTCGAAACAGGATTCGCGCTACGAGATCGGTCGCGTTGCCGACGTGCTGAAGTTTGCGTCGGTCGAAGCGCTGCGCGACGACGCGCAGAGCTTCTCGTGCGACCTGACGCCCCACGGCAAGGCGCGCCGCGTGTTCTCGCAGCGCCAGCCGCTCGACGGCGTGATCGTCGCGATCACGCCGTTCAATCACCCGATGAACCAGGTCGCGCACAAGATCGCGCCGGCGATCGCGACCAACAACCGCGTGATCGTGAAGCCGTCGGAGAAGGTACCGCTGTCGGCGTTTTATCTGGCGGACCTGCTGTATGAAGCCGGTTTGCCGGAGCCGATGCTGCAGGTGCTGACCGGCGACCCGCGCGAAATCGCGGACGAACTCGTCACGCATCCGCATGCATCGCTGATTACCTTTACGGGCGGCGTGTCGATCGGCAAGGCGATCGCCGCGCGGGCCGGCTACCGGCGCATCGTGCTGGAACTGGGCGGCAACGATCCGCTGATCGTCCTCGACGATGCCGATCTGGAACGTGCGGCATCCCTGGCCGTGCTCGGTTCGTACCGGAATTCGGGGCAGCGCTGCACGGCCGTCAAGCGGATCCTGGTACAGCGCTCGGTCGCGCCGGCGTTTACCGAGCTGCTCGTCGAGAAGACGCGCGCCTGGAAGTACGGCGATCCGTTCGATCCCGCAAACGAAATGGGCACGGTGATCGACGACGTCGCGGCGCGGCTGTTCGAGGCCCGGGTCGGCGAGGCGGTCGCGCAGGGGGCGCGCCTGCTGACCGGCAACGTGCGGCGCGGTGCGCTCTATTCGCCGACCGTGCTCGACAACGTCGATCCGTCGATGACGCTCGTGCGCGAGGAGACCTTCGGCCCCGTTTCACCCGTCATCGCGTTCGACACGATCGACGACGCGATCCGGATCAGCAACGGGACGGCGTTCGGGCTGTCGTCGGGTATCTGTACGGACAGTACGGCCGCGGTCGTGCGGTTCGTGAACGAGCTGAACGTCGGGACGGTGAATGTCTGGGAGGTGCCCGGATACCGGATCGAGCTGTCGCCGTTCGGCGGGATCAAGGATTCGGGGCTCGGCTATAAGGAAGGCGTTCAGGAAGCGATGAAGAGCTTCACGAACCTGAAGACGTTTTCGCTGCCTTGGGAGTGAGCGGATGGCATTGACGGTGGAAGAGATCGACGGACTGTATCGCGAGCACGGCCATGTCGCGTACAGCGGCGAACCGGTCACGCAGCTGGAGCATGCGTTGCAGAGCGGCTTGCTGGCGGAGGAGGCGGGTGCCGACGAGGCGCTGGTCGCGGCGGCGTTCCTGCATGACCTGGGGCATTTGCTGAATCGGCAGGGCGAGACGCCGAGCGCGCGCGGGATCGACGACCTGCATCAGTATTACGTGCTGCCGTTCCTGCGGCCGCTGTTTTCGGACGCGGTTCTGGAGCCGATCCGGCTGCACGTCGACGCGAAGCGTTGCCTGTGCCGCACGGACGCCGGCTACTTCGAGAGCCTGTCGCCGGATTCGGTGCGCAGCCTCGCGCTGCAGGGCGGCATCTTCAGTGAAGCGGAGACGGCGGCATTCCTGCAGCGCCCGTTCGCGGAAGACGCGCTGCGACTGCGCCGCTGGGACGATGCGGCCAAGGAAGAGGGCAAGGCGACGCCGGATCTCGATCACTATATCGAGATCGTGGCGCGCCAGGTGCGCGTGAGCTGACGATTCGGCTGCATCCATATAAGGCCTCGCAATATAAGGCCCCGCACGCGGCAGCGTGCGGGGCCTTATATTTTTCACGAAACCCCTTGCGCGATTGCCGGCAGGTGCTTAGAATCACGCCTCTTTCGCGCTAACGGAAACGCAGCGCGGGAGAAGAAGGGAAGCGGTGCTGTCGGGCGGGTCGTAGCGGCCTCGGCGGTGCAGGAAGTTGAACCCCAGCCGTCGCAACGAAGTAGTTAAAAAGTTGTTGACGAACTGAAAAAAGCGGTTCATAATCTCGCTTCTCTGCTGCTGAAAACGCAGCGCTGCTGAGAAAGCCTCCGGGTCCTCGCAGAAATGCTCTTTAAAAATTAACAGCCGATAAGTGTGGGCGCTTGATGGAAGCGAGCTGATCTTCGGATCAGATAGCGAAAGTATCAAGAGTCTCACACTAAAGTAAGTCAGGTTTATGAAGTGATTCATATTCCTGTCAGCTTTGAGTGAGCGACCGGTTCTTAATTGAACCGAAAACAGTAACAGGTTTAAACTGAAGAGTTTGATCCTGGCTCAGATTGAACGCTGGCGGCATGCCTTACACATGCAAGTCGAACGGCAGCACGGGTGCTTGCACCTGGTGGCGAGTGGCGAACGGGTGAGTAATACATCGGAACATGTCCTGTAGTGGGGGATAGCCCGGCGAAAGCCGGATTAATACCGCATACGATCTACGGATGAAAGCGGGGGACCTTCGGGCCTCGCGCTATAGGGTTGGCCGATGGCTGATTAGCTAGTTGGTGGGGTAAAGGCCTACCAAGGCGACGATCAGTAGCTGGTCTGAGAGGACGACCAGCCACACTGGGACTGAGACACGGCCCAGACTCCTACGGGAGGCAGCAGTGGGGAATTTTGGACAATGGGCGAAAGCCTGATCCAGCAATGCCGCGTGTGTGAAGAAGGCCTTCGGGTTGTAAAGCACTTTTGTCCGGAAAGAAATCCTTGGCTCTAATACAGTCGGGGGATGACGGTACCGGAAGAATAAGCACCGGCTAACTACGTGCCAGCAGCCGCGGTAATACGTAGGGTGCAAGCGTTAATCGGAATTACTGGGCGTAAAGCGTGCGCAGGCGGTTTGCTAAGACCGATGTGAAATCCCCGGGCTCAACCTGGGAACTGCATTGGTGACTGGCAGGCTAGAGTATGGCAGAGGGGGGTAGAATTCCACGTGTAGCAGTGAAATGCGTAGAGATGTGGAGGAATACCGATGGCGAAGGCAGCCCCCTGGGCCAATACTGACGCTCATGCACGAAAGCGTGGGGAGCAAACAGGATTAGATACCCTGGTAGTCCACGCCCTAAACGATGTCAACTAGTTGTTGGGGATTCATTTCCTTAGTAACGTAGCTAACGCGTGAAGTTGACCGCCTGGGGAGTACGGTCGCAAGATTAAAACTCAAAGGAATTGACGGGGACCCGCACAAGCGGTGGATGATGTGGATTAATTCGATGCAACGCGAAAAACCTTACCTACCCTTGACATGGTCGGAATCC
>NZ_QTQN01000044.1:0-62732 GCF_003853755.1 Burkholderia sp. Bp8984 | reverse complement strand
GTCGGCTACGGGATCATGAACGGCCAGAAGCCGGCCAACCCGATGATCCTGATCGAGCCGACGCTCGTCACGCGCGATAACGTGAAAGCTTACAAAGGCTGGAGCTCGCACTGACCCGTCCCAACGCATCCCAGGCCTGATACGACCATGACCTCACTGACCCAAACGCGCGCGTGGCGCGCGCTCGCCAGCCATCGGGACGCGTTGTCCGGCGTCTCGATTCGCGCACGATTCGACCGCGACCCGGCACGCGCATCGCGCTTCAGCCTCGAGGCGGCCGGGCTTTTCGTCGATTACTCGAAGAACCCCGTCGACGACGAAACCATCGCCCTGCTGGTCGCCCTCGCCCAGGAGGCGGGCGTCGATGCGTATCGCGACGCGATGTTCGCCGGCGAGCGCATCAACCGCACGGAGAACCGCGCGGTGCTGCACGTCGCGCTGCGCGACCGTTCGGGTACGCCGCGTATCGTCGACGACGTCGACGTGTCGCGACAGGTCAGCGACGTGCTGGCCCGGATGCGGCGCTTCTCCCACGCGGTTCGCTCCGGCGAGTGGCGCGGCCACACGGGCCGCGAGATCACCGACGTCGTCAACATCGGCATCGGCGGCTCGGACCTGGGGCCGAAGATGGTGTGCGAGGCGCTCAAGCCTTACGCGCACGAACGGTTGACGATGCATTTCGTCTCGAACGTGGACGCAGCCGACATCGCCGAAGTGCTCAAGCGCGTGAACCCGGAGACGACGCTGTTCATCGTGTCGTCGAAAACGTTCACGACCCGCGAGACGCTCCTGAACGCCCATACCGCCCGCGCCTGGCTGCTCGACAGCGGCGCGCCGGACACGGCGATCGCCCGCCACTTCGTCGCCGTGTCGACGAATGCCACGGCCGTTGCGGAATTCGGCATCGACACCGGCAACATGTTCGCGTTCTGGGACTGGGTGGGGGGACGCTACTCGTTGTGGTCCGCCATCGGGTTGCCGATCGCGATCATGGCCGGCATGGACGCGTTCGAGCAACTGCTCGACGGCGCGCACGCGATGGACCGTCACTTCGCGCAAGCACCGCTGGCCCGCAACCTGCCCGTCCTGCTCGCCCTGATCGGCATCTGGCATCAGAACTTCCTCGGTACGACGAGCCAGCTGATCGCGCCATACGACAACTATCTGCACCGGTTGCCCGCGTACCTGCAGCAGCTCGACATGGAAAGCAACGGCAAATCGGTGACGCTCGGCGGCGAGCGCGTCGATTACGCCACCGGCCCGGTCATCTGGGGCGAACCGGGTACGAACGGGCAACACGCGTTCTTCCAGCTCCTGCACCAGGGTACCGCGATCATCCCGACCGACTTCATCGTGTGCATGCGGCCGCATCACGCGTTCGATCATCACCATGCCGTCCTCGTCGCAAACTGTTTCGCGCAGTCGGAGGCATTGATGAACGGATCGCGCTCGACGACCGAACCGCATCGCAATTTCGAAGGCGACCGGCCCACGAACACGATCTGCCTGGACACGCTCGATCCGGCATCCCTCGGCGCGCTGATCGCGTTGTACGAACACAAGGTATTCGTGCAAGGCGTGGTATGGCGGATCAATTCGTTCGATCAATGGGGCGTCGAACTCGGCAAAAAGCTCGCGGTTGCGATCGAGGACGAGTTGCTCACCCCCGCGCAGATTGACTCGCACGACGGCTCGACCAACCAACTGATCAACCGCTTCAAGACGCGGCGCCACGCTGCGGCCTGATCTCCCGAATCCCATCATGAAGCTACCGCGACTGGTCATCTTCGGCGAAGCCCTGACCGATTTCATTCGAGACGACACGAACCGCTGGCACAGCGTTGCCGGCGGCGCATGCTGGAACGTCGCTCGCGTCGGCGCGCGCCTCGGCACGCCGACCGGCTTTGCCGGGGCCGTGAGCGCCGACATATTCGGCGACGAGCTCATGCGAAAGAGCGCCGAAGCCGGCCTCGACATGCGCTTCACGCAGCAGGTCGACCGCCCGCCGCTGCTTGCGATGGTGGTCGAGACGCGGCCGCCGAAATATTTCTTCATCGGCGAGAATAGCGCCGACCTCGCGTTCGATCCCGCCGCGTTGCCTTCGGACTGGCTCGACGCCGCCGAGATCATTCATTTCGGCTGTCTCGGCCTGGTGCGCGAGCCCCTCGCCTCGCGTCTGATCGACATTGCGCTCGCGGCGCGCGCCGCCGGCAAGCGGATTTCGTTCGATCCCAACTTTCGCGCGCCGATGGCCGACCCGTCGTACCGCGACACCTTGCGCACGATGATCGGCCTCTCGGACTACATCAAGGTGTCCGACGAGGATCTCGCCGGCCTGTTCCCGGAATTCGACGAGGCAGCCGCACTCGCGCAAATCCGTGCGTGGGCGCCGCAGGCAGCGGTGCTCGTCACGCGCGGCGCGGCCGGCATGGAACTCTTCGCCGGTGATGAAACGCTGGTTCAGCCGGGCTTCAAGGTCACGGTCGCCGACACGGTCGGGTGCGGCGACGCGTGCGTCGGCAGCTGGATGGCGAGCCTGCTGACGCGCCCGGACGCCCCCGCGACGGAACATCTTCGGTTCGCCGCCGCCTGTGCGGCGCTCGTCGCGTCGCACGCCGGCGCCTATGCGCCGACGGCGGCCGAAGTACATGCGCTGATCGAATCGGCCAACGCAGCCACGAGCAAAACTCCATGAATGCGCACCTCCCGTTCTCCGATACCCAGGCTCCGTTCGAATTCGTGCTGTTCGGCGGCACCGGCGATCTCGCGATGCGCAAGATCCTGCCGGCGCTCTACTCCGCTCACCGCGATGGCCTGCTCGCCCCCGCGGGACGCATCATCGCGGTTGCGCAGAACGAACTCGATACCGCCGGCTACCTCGACTGGGTCGACGTGTCGGTGCGACCGCATCTGACGCAGGCCCGGTTCGATGAAAGCGCGTGGCGCGGCTTCCGCGAGCGGCTCTCGTACGTGGCGCTCGACGCAAGCCAGGCCGGCACGTTCTCGCGTCTGGCCGACGCGCTCTCGCCGGCGTCGTCGCGCCAGATCTTCTATCTGGCGACAGGGCCATCGCTGTTCGTGCCGATTTGCCGCGCGCTCGCGCAGGCTGGGCTCGCTCCGCCGACCTCGCGAATCGTGCTCGAAAAACCGTTGGGCTACGATCTCGCGTCGTCGACGGCGATCAACGATGCGGTCGGACAGATTTTTTCCGAAGAGCAGATCTACCGGATCGATCATTACCTCGGCAAGGAAGCCGTGCAGAACCTGTTCGCGCTGCGATTCGCCAACGTGATGTTCGAGCCTCTGTGGCGCCGCGAATGGATCGACAACATTCAGATCACGGTTGCCGAGGAACTCGGCGTCGGCGGGCGCGGCGGGTTTTACGACCAGACCGGCGCGCTGCGCGACATGGTGCAGAACCATCTGCTGCAGTTACTTGCGATCGTCGCCATGGAACCGCCTCAGTCGATGGAAGCCGACGCCGTGCGCGACGAGAAGCTGCGCGTGCTGCGCGCGCTCAAGCCGCTCACCGAGGAAGCCTTGCATCAGAGCGTCGTGCGCGGACAGTATCGCGCGGGGGTGGTCCGCGGAGAGTCGGTACCGGGTTACCTCGACGAATCCGGAATCCGGGCCGACAGTCCGACCGAGACGTTCGTCGCGCTCAAGGCCGAGGTCGAGAACTGGCGCTGGGCCGGCGTGCCGTTCTTTCTGCGCACCGGCAAGCGGCTGGCGCGACGCGTGGCTGAAATCGTCGTCACGTTCAAGCGCCCGCCGCATTCGACGCTCGGTCCGACGGCGTTGCTGGCAGGCTCGAACCGGTTGACGATCCAGCTGCAACCGGACGAATCGATTCGCCTGAGCACGCTCGCGAAGCGGCCGGGGCTCGGCATGACCCTGCAAGGCGTCTACCTCGATCTCGCGTTCGACCGCTTCTTTCGGCAAGACCGGATGGAGGCGTATCAGCGCCTGTTGCTCGACGTGATCGCCGGCCGGCTCGCGCTGTTCGTGCGTCGCGACGAGCAGGAAGCCGCATGGCGCTGGGTCGCGCCGATTCTCGACCTGAAAGCGGCGCCCAAACCCTATTCGGCCGGAAACTGGGGGCCTGCGCAGGCCAGCGCGTTGCTGGCGAGATACGGCACCTGCTGGAGCGAGGAAGAGAACTGATCCGCTCCGGCATGCCTCTTCCCATCGTAGAAGCGTTCTCTCCGACTACACCTGACGAAGCAATGGATACAGTCTGGCATCTCAAATGGGCGCACGGCGCGTTCGATCTCCATGCAGCAGGAGGTATGCTCGGCGGCGTTGCATTACAGCAAGGCGGCCGCACGATCCGTCCGTTTTACGAAGCGCCGTGGCTCGGCCAGGCCGAGCCGCAACCCGCCGGGCTGCTGGGCGTCATGCGAAGCGAATTCCCGTGCGTGCCATTCGGTGTTCCCTACTCTCCCGACCGACTGCCCCCCGGCTGGCGGAAGGCCGCCGCAACGCCGATCGTCCCGGATGACGTCGCACTCGACACCAGCGACGACCTTCAGCATGGCTACGGCTGTACCGGCGTTTGGTCACTCGTGAGGCAAACCGCGCACGAGATCGAAATTGAAATCGAATATCCCGAGACCTCGTCGATCGCACGACTGACTCGCATCGTGCGCGCCGATCCGGCGCGCGCTGCCTTCGACATCGTTCTCCGTATCGAAGCGCGCAAGTCGGCTCGCTGCCCCATCGGTCTGCATCCGAATCTCGCGCTGCCGACGCTCACCGGCGCGTTTCGAATCGAGCCCGGCACCTACCGTTTCGGCATGGTGCACCCGGCAGGTCCGGAACCGCGCGTATCGAGCGCGCTGGCCGGCGCGACGTTCGAATCACTCGAGCGCGTACCGCTCGGCGAGGGCGGCTTCGGTGCATTCGACCAGCTACCGCTCGCGCAGCCCACGGAAGAAATCCTGCAGCTCTGCGGAATCGACGGTTCCGTCACGATGACCGACGCCGTCGCCGGCGCACGCTATCGCCTGACCTGGGATGCCGATGCGCTGCCGTCGCTGCTGTTGTGGATCAGCAACCGAGGACGTGCGTACGCGCCGTGGAACGGCCGCAACCTCTGCGTGGGCATCGAGCCGGTCGCGAGCGCATTCGAGCTTGGCCGTGCGGCATCGCTCGCGCCCAATCCGATCAATTCCCGCGGGGTCCGGACGGCACTTGCATTGAATCCTGACACGCCAACTGAAATCGCCTATCGATTCGAGGTGCTCGCCGCACGTTAGGCGTGCATCGTGGATCGGACCGATCGCGCTGCAGATCGTCGGCAAGGGGCGCCGGGCCAAGCCCGGCTCCATGAGCGTCAGACGGTCCGGCATTTCATATATGAATAGTTGTACTACGTGACTCGCCCGTAGTTTCGTCCCACATCAATACCGACCAAGGAGACCTTTTCGTCCAGTTTGCCCGGCTGGACATGCCGCAAGCAAAGAACATCTCACTTTCCCTGTTGATACGCGATCCGTTTTTCACGACAGATAATTTCGTTTTCCTTACTTTATTCAATAAAAAACTGACCGGGTCTGTTGTGCCGCAGTCACACGTTTTCTTTCTGACAGGTTTGGAGCCAATTATGAAAAAAGCAATACTCGCCGCCACGTTGATGTCCGCAGGCATCGTCGCCCACGCACAAAGCAGTGTCACGCTCTACGGCCGCCTCGACGCGGGCATCGAGTACCTGAGCGGCATTGCCAACGGCAACGGCGGCACGACGAGCCGCTGGCGTGCCGAGAGCGGCGACTGGGGCACCAGCCTGTGGGGCTTGAAGGGCTCCGAGGATCTCGGCGGTGGAAACAAGGCGGTCTTCCACCTCGAAGGCTCGTTCAATGCGATGAACGGCAGCCTCGGCGGCACCGGGTCCATCTGGGATCGCTGGGCAACGGTCGGTTTTTCCAACGACGCTTACGGCACGCTGCTGCTCGGCCGCGAGCTCTCGATTTCGAACGGGTTGTGGGACTTCGATCCGCTCGGCCAGACGTCCTGGTCGTCCGGTTCGCTCGTACGCGGGCGCAACTGGAACAAGACGAGCAACAACATTTCGTACCAGTCGCCGAGCTTCTACGGTTTCGACGTGTACGGCCAGTATTCGCTGTCGAACGCCACCAGTTGGAATGGTAACGGCACGACCGCACAAGGTCGTGCCGACGGCCTGCAACTGACCTACACGAATCCGTACTTCCAGGTGCGCGGCATCTACGACGAGGCGCGCGACGTCAACGGCAAGTTCTCGGACGTGTTCAACTATTCCCGGGAGTACTTCGCGGGCGTGAACGTATTCCTCGGCCAGTTCAAGCTGCAGGCGGCCTATCAGGCCTCGCACGCGAACGGCGCGCCGACCGCCAACAACGGGATTACGTCGACGCAGCAGGTCTGGGGCGGCATCACGTGGCAGGCGACGCCGGCTGCGGCCTTGACCGGTGCCGTCTATCACGTCAACGCAAACCACGGCGGCGGCAACGCCAACATCTATACGGTTGGCGGCACGTACAACATCTCGAAGCGCACGCTCTTCGACATGCAGATTGCTACCGTTCGCAACAGCAAGAACGCGAACTTCGGCCTGGAGTCGAACGCGGCGGGTGCCGGCGGTCCGATCGCCGGCGGCGGCTACAACGACAATCCGACACCCGGGCATAGCCAGACGGGCGTCTATGCAGGCATCCAGCATTTGTTCTGATTCGATCTCGCTCACGGGCTAGAAGCGGCATGCCATGCCATGCCGCTTCTGGCACCGTGTCCGGGTGCGATGCGCCGTCAGGCCATCGCACCGCACGCATCGACAGAATGCCAGGCCTGGAATCGATCCGAATGCGCGCCGGGCCAGCCGCCCGGACGGATGACGACACCCGCCGTGGCGACGCGGCAATCAGCCAGGCAAGCGAAACGGAATTCACGGGCAGGCCGGGAATGGCATGACGAGGGAAAGCACGTTCACGACGACGTGGTCGGCAGATCGCCCGGCTTGCCGCACACGCGGCTCAGCGAGCACGCATGGCCGAGCCAGAGCACGAGCGAGCCCGTCGACACAGCGTCCGGCACGACGAATGCGGTCGAATAACCGAAGTGCTGCGCGAGCACTTGCACCGGCCAGACGCCCGCCTCGCTCATCAGCATCGCGGCAAGCGCGCCGCGCACCGGCAACACCAGGTAGGAGAGCAGCAGCACGCGCCAGTAACCCTGCGCGCGAATCAGCCGAGGCGCGCGCGAGCAAGCCCGGTCAACTGTTCTGATCGGGCCGGTCGCGAGCCGTGAAGGCGGGTTAATTACCGCGGCCGTCCTCGAAATACAGGTTCTTTTAGGAAATGCCGGCCTCGCGCAAATGCACTTCTACCTAGTGCCGCAATCACCTCCACAGGTCAGTGCCCTGATCCGCGCAAGTCGTGATCTCGATGCATGCATTCGCCGCATCCGCGCACTCCTGCGCCTACCCTTCTTCGTCGTATGTGCAAATCGCTTCGACGGACATCAAGTCCTTTCCGTCGTATTGCGTAACAATCACAAGATCTTCGTACGCAGTGGTCTCCTTTTGTGCTGACGGTGCGAGGCGGCGAATTTACCATGGACCGGCACTGCGACTACCTTTACGAAAGAGCGACGCACCGTGCAATTCTCTATACTGGTGTCGCCGTTTCCGAAGCAAAGATGTCACTCCGCAGGTCGACGTGCACCGAATGATGCGGACTTCTCTGGAATTCATGAGGTTGCACATTGCGAATTAAAGTTTTCACTGACTGCAACCAGGCGAAGACCAGTGCCAACTCCCGTAGTGATAAGGTTCCCTATCCTGCTTGCGCATTCAGCCCAACGTCAGGAGCTGTACGAGACAGCGAATGGCCATTCTGGCGCGCCGCGAACGACTCTGAACGACCCGTTACAGACGGTTGAGGCGTTTATGTGGACGGCAGCTTGCGATGCAATATCGGTCTTTCAACCGTAGAAAGTCAGTCGCCTGTCCTATCGATTTTGCCGTTCATCAGGTGTGTGACGCCCGTCGACAGTCTATCGACTGAGGCGAATGCACTGGCGCGCGCGTCGAATAGAATCTCGTGACTCTGACTAGGATACGCGATCAGCCAGAAGCCACGGCTGGCATTCGGCTTGGCGTGGGCGACCTACAGGCATCGCCGAAGTCCACCGGATGAAGGCGCATTCGCAGATCCAGTTAAATTGGAATGCCTCGCGCGGTTCGAAGGCGAGCGTCACGTAGGCCTTCCCGGGGCTTCAACCGGCTCCTCGTGCCAGCGCTGCATGAACGCGCTGACGAGGCCGGAGCAGCCCCCGTGGCCCTGATCGGGGGATTGCCCCGGTGAACCGCACTGTGTGCCAGTCACGCCCCGGGCGATGGCTCTCCGCGCGCAACCAAACTGTCAGTTGCGCACTCCACTCGTCAATGACGCTCGGGTTGACCCATTCGGGGTACTTGGGTTCGACGGCGTCCGTCTACCAAAGCCAGCTTCGTGACGTGTCTGGGAACACGCCCGCACGCACCGCAATCTCGCGCAGCGGGACTTTCTCGCGGATATACATCTGCGCGACGTCGATTTTCCCACGCCGTTCACCCGCCCGTCCGCGCGGCGACCTCGCCACGGTAGATCGACCGCGAAGCGAAGATACGCGCGGACGGCGTCCCTACTTTTCGCATTCGGGGAACAGCATCAGTCCCGCAAAACTCACGAATCCGCAAGCCAGCACATACCATGCAGGTGCATAGAAACTGCCGCTCATCTTCCAAAGCGCGCTGACGATCAACTGTGCGAAGCCGCCGAATACGGTCACGCCGAGTGCGTAGATGATGCCGAGCGACGTTGCGCGGCCTTCGGGGCGCAATGCTTCGAGCATCAACACGAAACCGGCCGGGCTCGACAGCGACATTATTCCGGTCAGCACGGCGACGACCGCCAGCACGGTACCGATCGAGGGCCACGCGCGAATCACGTAAAACGCCGGCAGCAGCAACAGCAGCGAGACGATCGACAGCGTATAAAGGAAGTTCTTGCGACTGCGCACGCGATCCGCGATCCGCCCGCCAATCGGCGAACCGATCAGTAGCACGGCACCCGCCATGCCGGCGGCGAGCGAAGAAATGGCCGACGGCATCCCGAGCGTCAACGTCAAAAACGACGGCATGAAGAACGCGATCGTGTACATCGACGATGTGCCGCCGACCACCATCATCGTCCCGGCGACGATCTGCCTGACCGGCAGACGCGGGCGTTGCTGCGGCGACGCGGACGGCGCGTGCGCTGCCGTTGCCTGTGCGGCCGGCAACGTATCGTCGAGATGACTGCGCAAATAAAAGCCCAGCGGCCCGATCAGCAACCCGATCAGAAACGGCACACGCCATCCCCACGACAGCAGCGCGTCATGCGACAGCGTCCGCGACAACGTCGTGGCGACGAGTGCCCCCGCGAGCAACGCCCCGCCCTGGCTCGCGATCTGCCAGCTAACGAGCGAGTTGCGCTGCCCCTTCGATGCCGATTCCATCAGCAGCGTCGTCGCGGCGCCGACTTCACCGCCAGCCGAGAAGCCCTGCAGCAAGCGTCCACAGACGATCAGCGCGGGCGCCGCATAGCCGATGCTTGCGTACGTCGGTGCAAGGCCGATCACGCCGGTGCCGAGCGCCATCATCAGGACGGTCAGCACGAGCGCCGGTTTGCGGCCCGCGCGATCGGCATAGGCGCCGATCACGATCCCGCCGAGCGGGCGCACGACGAATCCCACGCCGAACGTGGCGAGCGACAGCATCAACGAGCCGAACTCGCTATCGGTCGGAAAAAACAGTTTTCCGATCAGTGCGGCGAAGAAGCTATAGACGGTGAAGTCGAAGAACTCGAGTCCGTTGCCGAGCGCCGCCGCGACAATGATCGAACGGTCCGTGCGGCTCGATAGCGCGGCAGGTGCGACGGTCCCTGTTTGATTGGTTGCATTCATGATGGAAAGTTGTCAGGTAGTAAGTAGTCAGCCGCAGTTATTCGGTGCCTTTTATGCCGGCCACCACGCGCAGCTTCAGTTTGTTGACGACCGAGGTCACGCCCGGCACGCCTTGTACGATGCTGGTCGAGAGCGCGATTTGGCTGTCGTCCGCGACGACGCCGGTCAGCGTCACCACGCCGCCTTTCGCGCGCACACGGATGTAGCTGGACCGCAGGCCACGGCGACGAGCGCCATGCAGCGCACTGCGCACGGACGCGGCCAGTTGCCGATCTGAAACGACGCCGCTTGCCGTTTGCACAGCGGCACTGGCGGTCGTCGCGACTGCCACGAACGCCGGATTCCCCGTACCGGTGCTTTGCGCGTATCCGTCGATACAGACCACCGTCAGCAGCACTGCGCTCGCCGTCGTGATCGTTTTCGTGATTGTCTTCATGCTGGTTATCCGTATGTTGCGGCAATGTCCGATGCGTGGCGCAGTTCAGAACTTGTGGTACATGCCGACGAGGACAACATGCGGCGACGCGTAGTTTTCAAGCTCGCCATTTGTACCGGTGTAAGAGGTGCTGATGTTGTCAACGGTCGGCTGCACGCTCGGATAGCGGCCGTAGCTTGGGGCCTTTCCAGTGTTCGTGATCAGCGATCCGCGCACATACAGCGCGGTGCGCTGGGACAGGTTGTAGTCGTAGCCGAGCGTCACGCCATACGACCGGTCGTTGACGCCGCACACCGCGCGAAACGCGAGCTCGGCGCGAAAGTCGCTGCGTTGGTATCGGTAAATTCCGCCCAGCGTGTACAGCGAAGCCACTCGGTCCCCCGCGAGACGCGGCGCCAGAAAGCTGTAACCGCCCGACAGCACGTAACGGCCGCCGTCATACACCGCGCCCGCGGCGAAGTTGTCGGTACGCACGTACGACGACGTGGTCAGCGCATTGAGCGCGTAGCTGCCCACATAGCTAAGCGCGCCGAACAGGTGTCCGTCGTAATAGTTCAGTGACATCGCGCGCGTCGTCACTGTCGGCGCGGTGCTGCCCTGGCTTGCAAGCGAGACGGCCAGTTGCGCATTGAACGGACCGAACCACGGTGTCGAGTAACTGATCGCATTCGGCAGGCGCGCCGGCTCGTAGCTCGCCCCGGGCCCGAGGTCATAGACCCACGGCGTCAGAAACGCGACGCCCGACACCGTGCTGACCTGCCCGAAGACATCCACGAACAACGGCACGCCGACATCGTCCTGCAAACCAAACTTCAGTTCTCCAGTCCGGCGCGAACCGATCGCCACCCACGCCTCGCGATTAAACAGCGTAGTGGCCGTGCCAAGTTGACCGTTCGCGGCGTTAAAGCCGTTTTCGAGCGTGAAGCGCAAGCGGAAACCATTGCCGAGATCTTCGACGCCGTACAAGCCGAACTTCGACGTCCACTGACCGCCGCTTTGCTGAACGAATGCAGTTTGCGCGCCTTTGGTGAAGCCCACTGCCTGATCGATGGCGCCATACAACTTAATACCCGGCGTGTAGGCACTGAGACCGACATACGGAATACCGACGAAATAATCGTTGTAGAACGAGTCGGACGCCCACGCCCCCTGAGCGGTTACACCGAGCGCGGCGAGCAGGGTCGTGCGCAATGCAGTTCGTGCGGCGCGGCGGCCGGAACGTTTCGACGATGCAGCGGAACCCCTTAAGAACACGGTCGGCGAGCACGTCTGATTGAATAACGAAAGACTTCTCGTGGCCATTGATTGACTCTTTGCGGATTGGGTCAGAAGAACGCACGGCCCGGATGGGACGCGAGATGTTGTGGGTGTTGCGTCGGCCGGCAGGTGGTTTGGTCTGAATGGGCTTCGTTCAGGCCGCGTGCAGATAGCGCTCAACGAGCGCGACGAAATACGCGGCGCCCCAGATCAGCGCGTCGTCGTTGAAGTCATACGACGGGTTGTGGACCATGCATCCTCCGGTCGAGCCAACACCGTTACCAAGCAGCACATAGCAGCCAGGAAGATGCTCGGTCATCCACGAGAAGTCCTCGCTGCCCATCACGGTATCGGGCATCATCGTCAGCGATTCCTTGCCGGCCAGCGCTTCGATCGTCTCAATGGCGAGGTCGGCGGCTTGCCGGTCGTTGACGAGCGCGCGAGAGATCATCTTGTAATCGATCTCGGCGCTTGCCCCATAGGCCTGCGCCTGCAGCCGGGCAATCTCGCGAATGCGCTGTTCGAGCGTCGTGCGGGTATCGCTGTCGAGCGCGCGAACCGACATTTTCAGCGTGGCCGTCTGCGGGATCACGTTGCCTGCCGAGCCGGCATTGAAGGCGCCGACGGTCACCACGGCCGCTCGGGTCGGATCGATGTTGCGCGAGACGATCGATTGCAGCGCGAGCACGATGCCCGACGCGGCGACGATCGGATCGCAGCCGCGATGCGGCGCCGCGCCGTGCGAGCCCTTTCCGGTGACGGTGATCGTCACCGTGTCGGACGAGGCCATCATGCAGCCGTGGCGCAACGCAAAATGGCCGACCGGCAGGCCGGGCGCGTTATGCAGCGCGAAGACCATGTCGCAAGGAAAGCGTGTGAACAGACCGTCTTCGATCATGCGTAGGGCGCCCCCGAGGCCTTCCTCGGCCGGCTGGAAAATCACGTTCAGCGTGCCTTCGAATGTGGCGCGCGTCGCGAGGTGGTGCGCGGCGGCCAGCAGGATGGCCGTGTGTCCGTCGTGGCCGCACGCGTGCATCGTGCGTTCGACCGTGCTCGCATACGGCAAGCCGGTCTCTTCCTGAATCGGCAATGCGTCCATGTCGGCGCGCAGGCCGATCTTTCGTTCGGACGACCCGCGGCGGATCTGGCCGACCAGGCCAGTGCCGCCGATTCCGGTCGTCACTTCGTAGCCCCAGTCGCGCAGCTGGCGCGCGACGAGGTTGGCGGTCCGCGTTTCCGCGAATCCGAGTTCGGGGTGCGCATGGATGTCGCGTCGGACGGAGATAAATTGTTCTTCCGACTCACGAAGATCCGCGAATAGCCCGGTATATTCCTGCATCATTGATGAACTCCCTGACTCACTGTCATTAACCGTCGGGAGAGAGCGTAGAGATTCCGGCCGGAAAGAAAAACGCACAAATTGTGATCCGTATAACCACGTTGAAAGACGCACCACATTATGAAAATTCACCATCTGCGGGCAATGGTTGCCGTTTCCGCCACTGGGAGCATCAAGGGCGCGTCCGTCTCGTTGCACGTCAGTCAGCCCGCCATCACCAAGGCGATCCGGGAACTGGAAAGTGAGTTCGGCGTGCAATTACTCGAACGCAACCAGTGGGGCGTCGTGCCGACGGCGGAAGGCGCCGCGCTGCTGAACCGGGCACAGACCGTGGTGCGCGAGATCGAACGAGCCGAAGAAGACATGGCGCATTTAAAGGGACGTCGCGACGGCAACCTCGTGATCGGAGTGACGCCGATTACGGGCACCACCGGGCTGACGGCGGCATTCGTTGAGTTCCGCAAGCGCTGGCCTAAAGTCGCGGTGGAGTTTCGCGAGCTGGGTTTCAATCAACTTAGCGAACAACTGCAAAACCGCACGGTCGACCTCGCGTTTAGCGCTTTCGCCGCGCCGCTTCCCGCGTCAGGCGATGCGAAGGAACTGTTCGCGTTCGATACGGTTTTTGTTACCCGGGCAAAGAGCAAATATGCGGGAGCCGATTCGTTGGAGACGTTGCGCGAAGCCGAATGGATCCACACCGATGTGACCGAAAATCAACCCGATTACATTCGCGCCATGTTTCGGCGCGTCAACATAATGCCGCCGGACTGCATTACACGCTGTACCTCGTATGCGCTTTTCTACGGCCTGACCGCGAACACGGACTCGGTGTTCGCATGGACCCAGCATTCGCTTGAAGGAACCGAGCTAGGCCGGACGTTCGTGAAGTTGCCGTTGGCCGAAACGCCGCCGCCATTGCGCCTATTTCTGCTGACGCCATCGGGCTTGCAACTGACGCGACCTGCCGAGTATTTCGTCGATTGCATTTTGCGTGGCGGCGTTTCGCGCGCGACGGACAATGGACGACGAACGGAACCCGAATGGATAAGTTCGACGTGCGCTGACGGCACCCGCCCGCCCGCCGAGGCACAGAATCGATAACATTGTCCGGCTTTCGCGATGGCGGAGGATTCCACCGCCTTTCGATATCGCTGGCGAAACGGCGGTTTTCGCAAACGATAAGGATCCACGGCTGTACCGTCGGCGTATCGATCGGACGATCTGCCCGTTGAACTCATACCCGCCGCCGCGGCTACGGAGATTTGCGCGCGGCACGGTGCCCGCCATCGAGGAGGACGGCGAAACGCATCGCCTCGTGCCCATTGCGTGGCGTGAGCCTGGCGATTGGCGTTTCCACTCGGTTTTTTCTTTACGTGGCTCGCGAACAAGCCCAACGACGAACTCAATGAATGACCGAAACGCGTCGAATTTGAGGCGTACGTCTCGATCGGCCGAGCGACTCTTCGTGGCCGAACGCGTCCGGCCGCCGCCCTGTGACGCACGACCGGCGCAGATCGACCCACTCCGGCCAATCACCTCTGTGCACCCGCAAGGACCGCCGCCGAAGTACAACGGTCGTTTGCGTGTTCGCACGGGGCGCAACCCTCAATCGCTCCCGGCACTTTTTTCGGCCTTGGTTGCAACAGGCCGGAGCATTGCCCGCATGGCCGGTGTCGTCAGCAACTTTTTGTATGCCGCTGAAGACATCGCATTGATCATCAGGCGACCGCTGACGTCGGCCTTGATGTACTCGACGGCCAGCAGTGCGATGACCGGATTCGTGGTTACTGTGGCCTGGTCGGGAGTTTCGTCGCCGAACTCGGCCACCACCGCATCGTCCTCGTCTGCCACCACCACTGCAAGGCGACGGCCAGAAAGACGCAGTCTCGCGCTGGCCCCGCATTCGGCCATGTCATATGTGTGAGGGCCATTCACCGTCTTATTGCCATAGATGGCGACATGGGTGTCGATCCCCCGCCTGCTGGCCGCTTCAAGCAGCGGACCCAATTCGTCAAGCTCCTCGTCCCAGATACCGGCGAACAAACATGTTTGCGCGTTCGAAATCACGCGTGCAAAAGCCTGGACGATCGGCTCCGCGCCGCTAAGCGACCAGACCAACCCGGGTTCCTGTTGAACGGGCAGGCGATCCAGTGCGGAAGCCGCGGATTCAAGGTCGGCATTGAAGCGTGAGCGGAGCTCGGCCAACAGCGACGTGTGGGGAACCGCCGCGTAACGCACAGGTTCGGATCGGTTAACGAGCACGGCGCCCCTCGCTTCGAGACGGGCCAGCGTCTCATATACCTTCGAAGGGGGCATCGATGCTCTGCGGCTCACTTCCGCTCCTGTCAGCGCGGCCTGACCCACCAGGGCCGCGTATGCCTGCGCTTCGTACTGGGTGAATCCCAGCCGCGTCATTGACGCGATCAATTCGGTGTCTGCCGTCATGCGTGACTCGTTTCTGTTTGAAGGTAGTTGACTAACTACTTCAGTAGTATACGATCACACTTAACTACTACCCAAGTAGTTGTTCGTAAACCACGCCCTCAAAGGACGGTCCCCATGCGTCAACTCATCAGCACAGGCTCCTCGTGGGAGCCCAAAGTCGGTTACTCACGGGCAGTGATCGTGAACGATACGATCTACATTTCAGGTACGGCCGGCAAAGGTCCGGATGTCTACACGCAGACCCGGGATGCACTTGCCACTGTCGAGAAAGTGCTCATCGACAATGGTTTTCAGTTGCAGGATGTGGTCCAGAGCCGTTTGGTCGTCGCGGACTTCGAACACTGGGAAGACGCTGCACGCGCGCACGGCGAGGTCTATGGCGACATTCGGCCGGCTTTTTCGCTCGTGCATGCGCTGCCGTTCGTTGATGACGCGATCCTCGCAGAGGTCGAGGCCATTGCCGTCAGGGCCGACAAGTGAAGGCCGGGGCTGAGCAGAACGCGCGGCTGTCGGGCCGCGCGGTAGCGGTGCTTTCGATCGCGGCTGGCGGTGCCATCGCGAACAACTACGCCATACAACCGGCGCTGTCTTTCATCGCCGCCGATTTTGGGGTGCCCGTCGCACCGATTACGGCCGTGGCGTCCGGCGCAATGATCGGCTATCTGCTCGGCCTGGTACTGCTGGTTCCGCTAGTGGACAAGCTGAGTCCGCGCACCTTGATTCCGGCGCAGATGTTCGCGCTTGCATGTGCCTTGGTGCTTGCGGCCTGGGCGCCATGCCCGAACGCGCTCATTGCTTGCTTCGTTCTCGTCGGCGCCACCACGACGGTTGCTGCGCAAAGCAGTGCCGTGGTTGGCAAATGCGCCGATCCACAAAGTCGAGCACGGCGCATGGGGACGATCTCTGCTGGCATATCCGCGGGGATACTGCTGAGTCGATTCGTGGGTGGGGTGCTGGCGCAGAGGTATGGATGGCGAGGCGCACTGTTGGCGTTCGCCGCCTTCGTGACCGTTTCAGCCCTTTGCGTTATTCCGTTACTGCCTGCGGAACGTCCACTCGGGCGCATCGGATACTTTTCAACGTTGCGTTCCATGCCGCCCTTGATACGGGCATCGCGACCGTTACGTTTGCGCATCTACGCCGGGATGTTGTGGTTTTTTGCTTTCAATTTGATCTGGGTCGGCCTTGCGGTGCGCCTCGCCGCGCCGCCGTATAACCTAGATGCGGCGACCATCGGACTTTACAGCCTCGCTGGACTCCTAGGTCTCGTCGTGACGCGTGTCGCGGGACGTTTGGCCGACCGGTTCGGCAGCCGCGCCGTGATAGTTTGCGGCCTCACTCTCGCGGCGTTTTCCGCGTGTGCGCTGACTTTCGCACTCGGCCACCCAGCCGCGACTGCGGCCGCGCTGGCCGTATTCGATGCCGGTTGTTTCGCCGCACAAGTCGCCAATCAGGCCAGCGTCGTTGCTATCCAACCAACGCGCGCAGGCGCATTGAACTCGGCTTATCTGACTTCCTACTACGGCGCAGGCGCGATTGGTACGGCCGTGGCAGGTATGGTCGCAATCAGAGCTGGCTGGGAAGTGCTCGCGCTGTTGGCGACGATCACAACGGCGACCGCGGGCGTTATTTGCGCCCTCGACATTACCCGCGAGCCGGTCGGAACTCGCAGAGGCCTTCAACTCCATAACACGGATACTGAGCAGATTTGATGATGAGGCATTGAACGGCGGCTTCTTGTTCATGAACCGCCTCTTGACCGTCCGTACAAACGATCTGATGGATGTCGCTTAATGGCCGAGAGTCGACGGATGCAGTCGGCCCCGGATACCCGACAACACTGCCCCGACGCTTTCGCGACATCCTGCCTGCGCTACGCAAACCCATACACCTTCGCGGGGTTGGCAACGAATATCAGCCGCTGCCAGTCCGGACGCCCGATCCAGCCGGCGATCACATCCAGCATGCTTGCGTCATCCGGCTTGTCCGTCTTCTGCGTCGGGTGCGGCCAGTCGGTGCCCCACAGCATGCGCTCCGGCGCCATGTCGATCAGCGCCTTCGCGACCGGTGCGACGTCGTCGTAGGCAGGCGCCCCCGTCTTGCTGTCGACGTACGGGCCCGACAACGTGATCCACGTATTGCCCTTTTCAACCAGGCGTTGCGCGCTACGAAACGCGGCCGACGACAGCCCGCCGGGCTGCGGCACATGCGCGATATGGTCGATGACGAGCGGACAAGGCAGCACCGCAAGATGACGCTCCAGCTCCGGCAGCCGCGCGCCCTGCACCACCAGCTCGATATGCCATCCGAGGTTCGCGATACGCGCCGCGAGCGGCGCCAGCATGTCGAGCGTCGTCGCGCCCGGATAGCTCAGGTTGAACCGGATCGCACGGATGCCGCCTTGATCGAGCGCCCGAAGTTCGTCGTCGCTCACGGTGCTGTCGACGACGGCCACGCCGCGCGCGGCGTCGCCGAACTGCGCGAGCGCCATCAGCGTGCAGCGGTTGTCCGTCCCGTACGTCGACGGCGTCACGACCACGTTGCGCTTCACACCGACGCGCATCTGCACGCTCCGGTATTGCGCGACGGTCGCATTCGGCGGTTGCAGCGTCGTGCCCGGCGCGACCGGGAACCGGTCGTCGTAGACGTGCATGTGACAATCGATCGCCCCTTCGGGCAGCCGGAACGCCGGGCGCGCGATGCCGCTCGACCAGGTTTCGTCGGCAGCGGCCGGCCTCGGCAATGCAGCCGAAGCCAGCGTCGCACCGGCGATCCGGAGGAACCCGCGTCTTGCCATCCGCGCCATGATCAGATGGTCCCCGCCTTGCCGACCAGCTTGCCGGACGCATGATTGCGCGTGAGCAGCAGCAGCGTCGCGACGCTCACGAGCGTGAGGATCGCGAGCGGCATCAATGCGAGCGCATAGCTGCCCGTCGCCGCCTTCACCCACCCATACACGTTCACCATCAGCCCGCCGCCGAGCAGGTTCGCGATCGCATTGACCGTCGCGAGCCCGGCCGCCACGGTGCTGTTGGACAGCATGTCGGTCGCGAGCGCCCAGAACGGGCCCTTGAACGAATACGCGCCCACGAGCACCGCGCAGAGCATGCAGATCGTCGGCAGCAGCGATCCGCTGAGCGACGTCGCGAACAGGCCCACGCCGATCAGCAGCATCGGCACGACCGTGTGCCAGCGCCGTTCGCCGACGCGGTCCGAGCGCCGGCCCCAGTAGACCATCAGGACGGAGGCCACCGCGTACGGCACCGAATTCAGCAGGCCGGTCTCCATGACGGTCAAGCCGAACGACTTCAGCAACTGCGGCTGCCACACGGACAGCGTGCTGCCTGCCGCGGACGCACACGTGTCGACGAGCGCGAGGCACAGCACGTAGCGATTGCGGAACAGTTGCGTGAGCGGCAACGACGGCACCTTCTTGTGGGTCTTGTGGCCGGCGGCAAGCGCGCTCGTGAGCCACGCACGCTCATCGTCATCGAGCCACTTCGCGTTTTCCGGCTTATTCGTCAGCATGAACAGGCACGCAATGCCGAGCAGCACGGTCGGAACGCCTTCGAGAATGAACAGCCAGTGCCATCCGCGCAGGCCCCAGAAGCCGTCCATCTGCAACAGCAGCGCGGAGAGCGGCGAGCCGATGAAGCTCGCGGCCGGAATCGCGACCATGAACGTCGCGACGATGCGCCCGCGATACTGCGCGGGAATCCAGTACGACAAATAAAGCAGCACGCCGGGGAAGAAGCCGGCCTCGGCCGCGCCCAGCAGGAAGCGCAGCACGTAGAACGTCGTCGCATTGTGCACGAGCGCGGTCGCCGCCGACACGATGCCCCACGTGATCATGATCCGGGCGATCCAGATCCGCGCGCCGTATTTCTGCAGCGCGAGGTTGCTCGGCACTTCGCAAAAGAAGTATGAAATGAAGAACAGGCTGCTGCCGAAGCCGAAGACCTTCGCGGACATCCCGAGATCCTCGTTCATCTGCAGCGACGCCATCCCCACGTTGCCCCGGTCGATGAAGGCCAGCAGGTAGCAGATCATCAAAAAGGGAATGAGTCGCCAAACGACCTTTCGTATGGTCCGGCGCTCGATCGCGGACGCTTCCATGAAACCCGTTTGCATGTTGTCTCCGTTTATTGTGCGCCTGAGCGCGAACTTGTGAACCGTTGCCACGCGGTGACTGCAATGACGCCGCACGCGAGCACGGCGGCCATGGCGGCGAAGGTGTGTCGCACGCCGAGCGCTTCGGATGCGCTGCCGACGAGCAGGTAACCGAACGGCATCGTGCCGTTGTAGGCCATGCCGTACATCCCGACGAGCCCGCCGCGCACGTGTTCGGGGCACTGGCGCTGAATGGTCGCGTTCGTCGACGTGGCCGCGAACGTGAGGCTGAAGCCGAGTGCATAGAACGCGGGGATCGATCCCGCCGCATCGGTCGTCGCGGCCAGCACGGCCAGCGCGCCGACGGCCGTCCACGGCGCATACGCGATGAAGCGGCGCGATGCGCGCGGCCCGAACGCCGACGACAGCAGCACCGCCGCGCTCAACGAGCCGGCGCCGGCGCACGCGAAGAACACGCCGGTAAAGCGAGCCGCGTCGTGAAAGCCGTGGTCCGCGAGCAGCGGCACGAGCGTCTGGTAGCTGCCGGCGAACAGGCCGATGCACGCGAGAATCGGCAGATAGCGGGCCGAGAACGCATCGGACAGCACATAGCCGACCGCGTCGCGCAGGCCGCTCTCCGCGCGCGACGGTCGCTCCACCGACGCGGTCCGGATCGACCGCACGCACGTCGCCATGAAGCAGAGCGCGAGCGCATAGATCGCAAACGACGTCCTGGGCCCGAGCGTCGGATAGACGAATCCGGCGATGGTCGGGCCGACCATGCGCCCGACGTTGTAGACCATCGTGTTCATCGCGACCGCGTTGGACGTGTGCGTCGCATCCTGCAGGCTCGTCAGCAGCAGCACCTGCCGCGCCGGCGTTTCCACCGCGCTCGACACGCCGATCGCCAGCGCATGCGCGAGGATCAGCTTCACGCCGAGCAGGCCGAGCAGCGACAGCGTGAAGAGGCTGCTGGTCAGCAGCAGCGACGTCGTCAGCACGCAGAGCGTCACGCGGCGCGCATTGGCCGAGCCGATGCGGGAGCCTGCCACCGGCGCGACGATCAGCTGCGGCCCGTACAGCAGGAAGTTGAGCAGCGCGAGGATCGCCGCCGAGCCGGACAGGTGATAGATCAGCAGATTCAGCGTGACGTTCTGCGTCCAGCTGCCGAGCACCGACGCGACCTGCCCGCTCAGATAGCGCCGCAGCGATGCCTCCGACAGCGCGGGAAACAGCCTGCTCACCCACCCCGCTTGCGTCGCCACGTTCATGACAGCGCCTTCCCGCGCGTTTCGGGCGCGAACAGCACGACCACGGCCGCGGCGATGAACGCGACGATCGTCGTCGCGAGTCCGAGCACGAAGCCGCCCGACGTCGACGCCAGCGCACCGATGACCAACGGCGCGATGAAGCCGCCGAGCCGGCCGCCGTTGTACGCGAGGCCCATGAAGAACCCGCGCGATGCCGTGTTGCCGATGACCTCGGCGAGGAACGGGCCGGCACCCGCGAAGATGCCGTTCACGCTGAAGCCGGTCAGAAAGATAGCGCTCATCAGCAGCAACGGATTCGCCGACACGATGTACACGCCGACGGCCATCGCCCCGACCAGCAGGTACGCCAGGAACATCGGCCGCCGGCCGATCCGGTCGACCCATGCGGAGAACAGCAGAAACCCGGTGATCGCGCCGAACTGCAGTGCGAGCACGAACTTCAGGCTATGCACGAAGTCGAGGTGCTTCACCGTGACGAGGAACGTCGGCGTCCACGTGAATACGCCCCAGTACAGGTACTGGAGAAAGAAGATGAAGCAGAAGGCGGTGAGCAGGCCGCGCACGTTCAGCTTCTCGTGCCCTGCCGTGCCGGGCTTGCGGGCTTGCGACTTCGCGTGCCGGCGTTCGAGCCAGATCGGCGATTCCGGCGTCTTGCGCGCGACCCAGAACAGAATGAAGAACGGCGATGCACCGATCAGGAACAGCAGACGCCAGCTGTCGCCGCCCAATCCGCCATGCGCGGCACTGACGACACCCGAGATCGCGATCGCGAGAATCGCGCCGATCGGCAAGCCCATCTGCATCAGCGCGCCGCCCTTGCCGCGCCGGCTCGGGTGCCAGGTTTCCGCAATGAGCGCCGCGCCGGCGGTCCAGGTCCCGCCCATGCCGAGCGCGCCGCAAAAGCGCAACGCGGCAAACCCGTGCGCGTCGGGCGCAAATGCGATCAGGCCGGAGAACAGCGAGTAGATGCCGACGCAGAGCAGCGCGGTGCGCACGCGCCCGATCCGGTCCGACACGAAGCCGAACAGAATGCCGCCGATGATCTGTCCGGCCGCCGTGACGCTCGTGAAAATGCCGAGCTGCGCCTTGCTCAGCCCGAACTGCAGCGCGAGCGTCGGCAGCAGCAGCGAAAGCAGGAACGAGTCGTAGCTCTCGAACGTCCAGCCGAGCCCTGCGAGCGACAGCGAACGCCACTCGATACCGGTCATCCGCGTGGACCCTTTTTTCGCGGCTGCGGACTCCAGGTCCTGCGTCGCCACGGTTGCACTCGTCTTCATGGGTTGTCTCCGGGAATCGCGACGCGGTACGTCGATGCGGCCGTCCGGCTGAACAGCGCGGCCTTTTCGTCGGCCGACATCGCGGACGCGAGTCGTTTGAAGGCGTTCCACAGCACGCGATAGCTGAACATCCCCTTGTCGACGGGGAAATTGCTTTCGAACATGCAGCGATCGACGCCAAAGCATTCGACGCAGGTGTCGAAATACGGCTGCCACGCCGCCGCCAGTTCCTGCGACGACGGCGGCAGGTCGCGCGCGGTGAAGTCGAAGCCGAATACGGTCATGCCCGCGCCGCCGAGCTTCATGCGCGTGTTAGGCAGCGCGGCGAGACGCGCAAGTTGCCGTTTCCATTGCGCATGCACTTCCGAGCGTCGACCGGCATGCGGGCCCACGCCGAGCGGACCGCCGAAATGGTCGATGACGATGGTGACGCCCTCGCATGCGCGCGCGAGTTCGTACAGGTCGTCGAGCTGCGTGTGATAGACCCACGCATCGAGCGACAGCCCGTAGCGGCCGAGCGCCGCCACGCCCTGCCGGAAAGCCGGATCCGACATCCGGTCGCGCGGCGGCGTCACCGGGCTCGATCGCACGTCGGGGCTCGCATGCCACGCGAGCGGATTGCGGATCCCGCGCAATCGCCCGCCGGACACCTGCAGCATCGTGTCGAGCACCGCATCGAGCTCCGCGCCGAGCGACAGATCGGCGCCGCCGACGATGGCCTCGCAGCACCGCGCGGAACCGTATGCGCCGCTGTCGAACATCGCGGCGACGCCGCTCGCGAATTCCACTTCGCCAACCGGCCTGAACGCGTCCGGCCCGCTTGCACGCAACATCGAGCGGCACTGCACGTAGACCGTCGACACGACCCGATGCCCGCTGCGCACGTCCGCGCCGAACTCGTCCGCGAGATAGCGCCCGGTCTGGCGGTCCCACAGGTGGTGATGGGCGTCGACGATCGCAAGCTCGGGTTCGAGCACCGGCTCGTCGCGCAATGCGAGCCACTCGGGCCTGACGGGCAGATGGGGTGCGTGAACGGTCTGCATCGCACTCGCCTTAGAACTTCTGGCGCATGCCGATCACCACGCCCGTCTGGTTGTGATCGGGTGCGACCGTGCCATAGCCGTTCACGCCAAGCGCGGAGCCGCCCTTGTTGCGCGCGAAACCCGCCGTCGCGTAGATATCGGTGCGCTTCGACAGCAGATAGTCCGCACAGAGCACGGCGAGCCACGGGTCCGCACTCGTCGAATGCACGTCCTGGTAATAGGCCGTTGCCGTGACCACGAACGCCGGCGACACCGCGTATTGCGCGCCGGCCCAGTACAGGTTCGCCGCGCTGGCTTCGGAGCCGTTCGCGATACGGATCGGGTTTGCCGGCAGAAACGCGTTAGACGCGTGAAGATAGCGATAACCGGCGAACCCCTTCACCGGTCCGATCGCATACGACGCGGCGGCCGTGGCGCGCCGCTCGGTGCCCGTGTTGGTCGCGACGGTGTTGCTGTTGCGCTGCTCGTACGACACGCTCGCGGCGAACGGTCCTTGCGCGAAAGTCAGCGCCCCGCTGAAGAAGCGGCCGGTGAGTTGCGCGCCCGGCACCTCGGCGCCGTACCCGGTGTCGTAGCGGGTGCTATACATCGCCTGCGCCGTCAGCGGACCGAACACGCCGGTGTACTTCGCGGAATTGTCGATACGCGCGGCCGCCGCGTAGTCGAGCGACAGCACCGAGTATCGCGACGACGCGCCCATCGGGTCGAACGCCACGGCCTGTTCGTAGAAGAGCGAGTTCTGGCGGCCGAAGGTCAGCTGCTGACCTCGGTACGACAGCCCGACCCACGCCTGCCGGCCGAAAATTCGCGACGTCGTGGCGGCGTTCGAGCCGAGGCCCTTCGTCGACTGCGCAGTCGTGCCGTCATTGATGTTGAAGCCGCTTTCCAGCTGGAAAATGGCCTTCATGCCGCCGCCGAGATCCTCGACGCCCTTCAGTCCCCAGCGCGAACCGGACAGATTGCCCGACGCTTCGCGCGTCTGCCCGCCGCCGGTACTCGTATTGTTGATGTGTTCGATGCCGACGTCGGCAATGCCGTACAGCGTGACGCTGCTTTGCGCATGCGCGGCACCGCACCCCAAGGTCGCGCTCGCGACGGTGACGGCGCCGAGCACGAGGCGGGATTTCGGGCGGGCATTCTGGCTGGCCTGATTCAACAACATGGAGTCTCCAAACTGTTTTTTGTGGGTTGACCTGAGGAAGGAAAATTCACGGCTGGCGGGCTGCGCGCGCTTCGCCGGCGCCCGAGCCCGGATCGCCGAGCCATGCGATGGTCAGCGCGCCGAGCAGCAGCACACCCGACACGGCGATGAGCGGCGCGGTGAAGCCGCCGGAAAATTGCTTGAGCGCGCCGATCATCGACGGCCCGACGAAGCCGCCGAGATTGCCGACCGACACGATCAGCGCGAGGCCGCCGGCGGCGGCGCGTCCGGTGAGGAATCCTGACGGGATGGCCCAGTAAGTCGCCTGGAACGCGAGGATCCCGCTCACCGTGACGCACAGTGCGATCAGCTTGAAAACCGGCGCATGAATGAAGGCGCTCGCGCACAACGCGACGGCCGCGACGGCAAGCGCACCGGCAACATACGGAATGCGGTTGGCCGCACGATTGGCGAGACGCGCCCACCAGAGCATCACGCCGGCGCCGATTGCATACGGAATGGCGGTCAGCCAGCCGACCACCGCGTGTTCGACGCCGAACTGCTTGATGATCTGCGGCATCCACAAGCCGACCCCGAGCGAGCCGACGATCCCGCAGAAGTTGATGAACGCGAGCACGAACACGCGCCAGTTCGTCATCGCGTCGCGCAGTTTGCTGCCGTGCTTCGCGCCGATGTCGCGCTGTTCGAACGCGAGGCGCTTCGCGAGCGACGCCTTCTCTTCGTCACTGAGCCATGCGGCTTTCTCGGGACGGTCGGCCAGCACGAACAGGCACGCGATGCCGAGCAGCACCGCCGGTACGCCTTCGATCAGCAGCAGCCACTGCCAGCTGCGCAGCCCATGCAGGCCGCCGAATTCGAGCAGCGCACCGGAAATCGGCGAGCCGATCATGTTCGCGACGGGAATGCCGACGAGGAACGCGGCCGTCACCTTCGCGCGCCACTTGCCGGGAAACCAGTGCGTGAAATACAGATAGATGCCGGGTGTAAACCCCGCCTCGGCGAGCCCGAGCAGAAAGCGCGCAGCCGCGAAGCTCTTCGGTCCGACGACGAACGCTGTCGCCATCGAGAACAGGCCCCACGTGATCATGATTCTCGCGATCCACACGCGCGCCCCGACCCTCTGCATGATCAGGTTGCTCGGAATCTCGAACAGGAAGTAGCCGATGAAGAACAGGCCGGCACCGACACCGAACTGCTCGGCCGTGAGGCCGAGATCCTTGTTCATCGTGAGCGCGGCAAAACCGACGTTGGTCCTGTCGAGATAACTGATCACGTAGCAGACGAAGATGAACGGCAGAATGCGCCGGAACGCCTTGGCGAGCGTGCGCTCGCTGGCCGCGTAATCGTCGCCGGCCAGGCGCTCCGCGGATGGCGCGTCGGCGCGCGGTGCGTCATCGCCGGCATGCAGCGCGTGCGAAATGGTCATGCTTGTCTCCTTCGTCGCGCGGCTGGCGGCGCGATCTTTCGGCATACGGGCGGCAAGCCGGCGAGCGGCTTCCCGGCTCGTGGGTCTCAGTCCTTCCTCGCTGCCTGTTTCGGCAGCGGGCCGGCAATGGCCATGTCCGCTTTCAGGACGGAACCGGACGTCGATTCGGTGATGAAAAGCGTCTTCATGTCCGGGCCGCCGAAGCACACGCTGGTGAGCGATGCCCCTTTCGGTCCGGTCAGGATCTCGACGGGCTCCGCGTAGTGGTTGAGCACCCATACGCGGCCGAGCCCCGGATTCGCGACGAACAGGCGGCCTTCGAGATCGACGGTGAGACCGTCGGGGCCGCTCGGGCCGTATGACGTAAAGAACTGGCTGACCTTGCTGACCGCCCCGTCGGCCTGCAGCGGCATGCGCCAGACGGAATTGCCGCGCGTCATTGCGACGAACAGCACTTTCTCGTCGCGCGACAGAACGAGCCCGTTCGGGCTCGGGCAGGTGCCGAGCAGCATGTCGAGCTTGCCGTCGGGCGACAGCCGATACACGCGGCCGGTCGGATCGTGCAGCCCGGTCTGCCCCTGGTCGGTGAAATAGATGTTGCCGGCCGAGTCGAACGTCAGGTCGTTCACGCCCTTGAAGCGCTCGGTGTTGCGGCGCTCGAGATAGGGGCGAACTTCACCGCGCGCGGTATCGAGCAGCATCAGGCCGTTCCGGTAGTCGGTAATGATCAGGTGCGATGCGTCGAAGCGCTTCATCCCGTTGGGCTCGCCGTCGTATTCGACGACGAGCTCCCAGTCTCCCGACGACGAAATGCGGAAAATGCGCCCATGCGGAATGTCGGTGACGAACAGATAGCCGTCCGGATCCCAGACCGGCCCTTCGAGAAAGGAATCCGTGACCATTCCGCCGCGGTTCGCGCGCGCCCATTCCGTGCGGACGTCCGGCTTGCGAAACTTCTCCGGCATGCGCGTGAATACTTCGGCTTCGCGCACGTCGGGACTCGTCAGATAAAACATGCGTACCTCGATGTTCAGGGTTCAAGCCGCGCTGTGCGCGCGTTCGTCCAGCGCCGCGAGGATGTTGGCCGCCGCGCCCTTCCCCATGTTCACGTACGCGGCATCGCTCACGCCGCCGATATGCGGTGACAGAATCGCGTTGGGGATCTGCTGGAACGGGTGCGGCGCCGTCATCGGTTCCACGTCGAAGCTGTCGAGACCGGCCGCGTGCAAGTGGCCGCTCGCCAGCGCGTCGGCAAGCGAGGCTTCGTCGATCAGGCCGCCGCGTGCGGTATTGACGAGAATCGCGCCGCGCTTGAAACGCGCGAGCGTGTCGCGGTTGAGCATCCGGCGGTTGTCGGCCGTCAACGGGCAATGCAGCGACACGACGTCCGACTCCGCGTACAGCGTGTCGAGCGGCACCAGCTTCACACCGGCGGGCGCTTCCTTCGCGAACGGATCGAACGCGAGCACCTTCATGCCGAACGCCGCGCCGATCGCGGCCACGCGCCGGCCGATCGCGCCGAGTCCGACGAGGCCCAGCGTGCGCCCGTCGAGTTCGACGGACTTGTGCGTCGACTTGTCCCAATGACCTTCGCGCATGCGGATATCGAGCTGCGGAACCGACTTCGCACACGCGAGCAGCAGCGCCCATGCGTGCTCGGCTACGGCGGCCGCATTCGCGCCGACCGCGGCGCGCACCGCGATGCCGCGTGCGGCGGCAGCGTCCTGATCGATCACGTCGATGCCGCTGCCGTGCTTCGAAATCACCTGCAGGTTTTCGGCCGCGTCCATGATGCGGGCGTTGATCTTGCCGTACCGGACGATGATCGCGACCGGCTTGTGCCGAGTGCAGAGCGTGACGATGTCGTCCTCGGTCGGTTGCTTGCCGGCGAACACGACGTCGAACTGCGCAAGCATGTCGAGCGCTTGCGGTGCAAGGTCGGCGGCGGTCACGAGGACCACGGGCTTGTGCGAAGCGGTCTGCATCACAGTGCCTCGCCTTCGGCCAGCATGCCGGCTGCGCGCAGTTCCTTCTCGATCCAGCCCGGACGAAGGTCGCCCTTGTGGATCGCCGCGATACGCGCGGTTTCGAAGTCGAGCTTTTTCTGCGCGAGATCGACGATGCGCGCGACGTCGGCACGCGGAATGACGACGACGCCGTCGGTGTCCCCGACCACCAGGTCGCCCGGATTGACCGTCGTGCCGCCCAGCGAGATCGGCGCATTCACGCGGCCCGCGATGCTTTTCGTCGGGCCGCACGGATTGAGGCCGGCCGAGAAGATCGGATAGTCGCCGTTGGCGAGTTCGTGCGCGTCGCGCACCGCGCCGTCGATGATGATGCCGGCGATGCCGCTCGCCTTCGCCTGCGCCGCCATGATTTCGCCGAGCAGCGCGCACGAGATGTCGCCCTTGCCGTCGACCACGATCACGTCGCCCGGCTTCGCGACGGCGAGCGCCGCATGGATCGCGAGGTTGTCGCCCGCGCGGACTTCGACCGTGACCGCGGGGCCGGCGACCTTCATCTTCGGCGACAACGGCCGCACGCGGCCATGCACCGTGCCGCGGCGGCCGGCGACGTCGGCCAGGATCGCGGCTTGATAGCGCGCGGCGGCCTGAACGAGCTCGGGCGACACGCGCTCGATGTCGCGATTGATCGGGGAAGTGCTGACGGATGGCTTGCTCATGATTCGACCTCAGGTTGATCGTTGTACTCTGTACAACACTGGTGTACGTGGTGAAATCACTATAGCCAGATGACGCGCGCCGTGACACTGGCGTTTACCCTTTTACGTGGTAAACCTGCGTTTTACCCTGTACAATGCCTTGGCAAATGTCGATGGGAGACGAGCAATGGGAAATGAAGGGGTCGTTGCCGTGGAAAAGGCGCTTTCGCTGCTGGACTGCTTCAAGCCCGGCGCCGAATCGCAGTCGCTCGCGATGCTGTCGCAGGCATCCGGCATGCATAAGACGACGGTCTATCGCCTGATGAACTCACTGGAGCGAATGGGCTATGTCGTGCGCGCTCAGTCCGGCAACTATTCGCTTGGGCATCGCGTGCTGTACCTGGGCAAGCTGTACGAGCAGTCGTTCCATCTGTCCGCGGTGGTTGAACCGGCGCTGCATGCGCTCGCCGCGCTGACGAAAGAAAGCGCATCGTACTACGTGCACGACAACGGGCAGCGGCTTTGCCTGTTTCGGGCCGAGCCGTCCGAAGGTCTACGTGAAACGCGGCTTGCGGGGACGATACTGCCGCTCGATGACACGGCCATCAGCCAGGTGATCCGTTTCTGGGGGCTCGGCGAGCCGATCTATGACGCGCCGCCTGCACTGCCCCTCTTCACCGCGGGTGCGCGCGACGTGCACACGGCAGCGTTCGCGGTGCCTGTGTTCGGCGCCGGCGACAAGTTCATGGCGGCGCTGACGCTTTCCGGTCCTGCGTCTCGCCTCAGCGTCGCGCACGAGTCGGGCGAGCTGGATCGGCCGCAGTTGGACGCGGCCGCCGATCTATCCCGGAAGCTGGGCGCGAGTGTCGCGCTCTGCGAGAACATCTACGGCACCTGATCGCCGCTTTGACAAAGGCAGGATTCAGGTCGACGAGCCGTTCGTCGCCCGGCTGCGGACGCCTTCGTACAACGCCACGCCAAACGGAGGAGTTCCGCCTGCTTAAAATTTAACTGCCCAACCGTTCACGGAAACGGGTCAACCTCAGATTCCACCGCCCCCCCCACGGAACACCCCAGATATCACGATTCATTTAACTTTCCGTGAGGACTTCGACACCGCCCGCCACCTACTCTGTGCGCATGTTTTCAGGACCTGCTTCCAGGAGCCCATCATGCCCACCCGCAGACATCTGCTGTTCGCCGGCGCGACCGGCCTTGCGGCACTCGCGGCGCTGTCGTCGACGGGCCGCCGTGCGCTGGTCGGCCGTGCGTTCGCCGCGCCGCCCGCCGCCGGACCGACGGCCGCCCCGTTCGAGATCACCCGCAGCGACGCCGAATGGCACCGCCGCCTCACGCCCGCCCAATACACGGTGCTGCGCGACGCCGGCACCGAGCCGCCGTACAGCAGCCCGCTGAACGGAGAGCACCGCCACGGCACGTTCGCGTGCGCCGGCTGCGACCTCGCGCTGTTCTCGTCGGACACCAAGTTCGACAGCCACACCGGCTGGCCGAGCTTCTGGAAGCCGCTCGACCACGCGGTCGCGACCGCGCTCGATCCGTCGTACGGGATGTCGCGCACCGAAGTGCACTGCCGCCGCTGCGGCGGCCATCTCGGCCACGTGTTCGACGACGGCCCGCCGCCCACCGGCCTGCGCTACTGCATGAACGGGCTCGCGCTCGCCTTCCACCCGGCCGCCGCCTGACGGGCCGCCGCCTTCCTGAACGACCGGAGACCGCTCCATGCTGCTCATCGTCCTCGCCTATCTCGGCGGCGTGCTCACGATCCTGAGCCCGTGCATCCTGCCCGTGCTGCCGTTCGTGTTCGCGCGCGCCGACCAGCCGTTCGTGCGTACCGGCCTGCCGCTGCTGATCGGCATGGCGCTCACGTTCGCCGTCGTCGCGACGCTCGCCGCCGTCGGCGGCGGCTGGGTCGCGCAGGCCAACCAGGCCGGCCGCTGGCTCGCCATCGTGCTCCTCGCGGTGTTCGGCCTGACGCTGCTGCTGCCGCGCTTCGCCGAGCACCTGACGCGCCCGCTCGTCGCGGCCGGCAACCGCCTCACCGGGTTCGCGCAGCGTGACGGCCGCCCGGCCGGCCCCGCGTCGTCGCTGCTGCTCGGCGTCGCAACCGGCCTGCTGTGGGCACCGTGCGCGGGTCCGATCCTCGGGCTCGTGCTGACCGGCGCCGCGCTGCGCGGCGCGAGCGTCGGCACGACGCTGCTGCTGGTTGCGTATGCGGCCGGCGCGGCGACGTCGCTCGGCGTCGCGCTCGTGATCGGCGGCAAGGTGTTCGCCGCGATGAAGCGCTCGCTCGGCGCCGGCGAATGGATCAAGCGCGGGATCGGCGCGGCGCTGCTGGCCGGCGTCGGCGCGATCGCGCTCGGCCTCGACACGGGGGCGCTCGCGCAGTTGTCGACCGTCACGACGGGCGGCCTCGAGACGAAGCTCGTCGACCGGCTCGGCGGCCGCTCGCATGGCGCGCCGGCGGCGACGTCCGCGACCAGCGATACCGCCGGCGGCAACGGTGCCGCGCCCGCCAGCGCAATGATGGCCGCGACGTCCGGTGATGCACCGGCGGCCGGCGCCGCGATGATGCGCACCGCCGGCACGACCCCGGCGCCGCAGGCACCGGCCGCGCTGCCCGTCGAAGGCACACTGCCGTCGCTCGACGGCGCCGTGCAGTGGCTGAATTCGCCGCCGCTGAGCGCGGCCGGCCTGCGCGGCAAGGTCGTGCTCGTCGATTTCTGGACGTATTCGTGCATCAACTGCCTGCGCACGCTGCCGTACACGACCGCCTGGGCGCGCAAGTACGCGCCGTACGGCCTCGTCGTGATCGGCGTGCACGCACCGGAGTTCGCGTTCGAGCGCGACATCGGCAACGTGAAGAAGGCCGTGCACGACCTGGGCATCGACTACCCGGTCGCGATCGACAACGGCTATGCGATCTGGCGCGCGTTCGGCAACGAATACTGGCCCGCGCACTACTTCGTCGACGCGCAAGGGCGGATCCGCCACCACCACTTCGGCGAAGGCGAATACGCGCAGTCGGAACGCGCGATCCAGTCGCTGCTCGCCGAAGCAGGTCACCCGGAAGCGCTGAACGTGCCGCTCGGGCTCGCCGGCGCACCCGCGAAGGGCGCGCTCGCGGCGGCCGACAGCGCGGACGTCCGCTCGCCCGAAACCTACGTCGGCTATGCGCGCGCGGACGACTTCACGTCGCCGGGCGGTGTCGTGCGCGACGCGGCACACCGTTACGACGCGCCCGCGCATCCCGACCTGAACGACTGGGGCCTCGCCGGCACATGGCAAGTCGGCGCCGAGCGCGCGACGCTCGCCGCACCGGTCGGCCGGATCGTCTACCGCTTCCATGCGCGCGACCTGCACCTCGTGCTCGGCCCGGGCGCGAACGGCAGGCCGGTGCGCTTTCGCGTGACGCTCGACGGCGCGGCGCCCGGCGCGGCACACGGCACGGACGTCGACGCGCAGGGCTACGGCACCGTCACCGGCCAGCGCCTGTACCAGCTCGTCCGGCAACCGGGCGCGATCGCCGACCGCACGTTCTCGATCGAGTTTCTCGATGCCGGCGTCGATGCCTATGCGTTTACGTTCGGCTGAACGCGCACGCAGTGGCGGACGCCGTCACGCGCGCCGCCTGCCGTCCACCTCATTCCGTCCCGCATTTCGAAGGAGCAACTCATGATTCCGACATCCACTCGCGATTCCGCACCGCGGCGGCGGGCGGCCATGCTGCGCCGCATCGGCGCGATCGCCATCGCGGCCGCCGCCGTGTTCGGCTACCAGCGCGTCGTCAGTTCCGCGGAACCGATGCGCTCCGTGCCCGCGCCGACGCTCGACGAAACCCCGGGCGCCTCCCACGAGGAAACGGCCGTGCTCGCCGGCGGCTGCTTCTGGGGCGTGCAGGGCGTGTTCGAGCACGTGAAGGGCGTGAAGCAGGTCACGGCCGGCTACGCGGGCGGCGCCTCCGAAACCGCGCACTACGCGCTGGTCGGCAGCGGGCTGACGGGCCATGCGGAATCGGTGCGCATCGTCTACGACCCGACGCAGGTCACCTACGGCCGGTTGCTGCAGGTGTTCTTCTCGGTCGCGCACGACCCGACCGAACTCAACCGTCAGGGGCCCGACGAAGGGCCGCAATACCGCTCCGCGATCTTCCCGACCACCGCGCAGCAGCGCGCGGTCGCGACCGCCTACATCGCGCAGCTGGGCACCGCGCACACGTTCCCGGCGCCCGTCGTCACGCGCGTCGAGCCGTACAAGGGCTTCTATCCGGCGGAGGCGTATCACCAGAACTACCTCGAGCTGCATCCCGACGCGCCGTACATCGCGTTCAACGACCTGCCGAAGGTCGCCGGGCTGAAGCAGCGCTTTCCGGCGCTGTACCGCGCCGACGCGGTGCTGTGGCGCGACGCCGGCCTGTGAGGGACCGCCGGCGCCGCGGCGGCCGGTGTACGCGCTGACCCGGCCGGCCCGCGCCGCCGCCCGCGTTTGCGCTGCGTCAACGAAACGCATGCTGTCCGGGCCGGGCAAACCCGCATCGGGTCAGCTTCGCGGGCAAACTTCGCGTAGACTTCTCCAGATCAGTCCCCCGCCGCGCACCGCGCGGCGCTCGGAACTCTCCAGCCAGCCAGGAGGCGTCACGCATGCGCGCAGTGCCTTTGTCTGACAGCAGTGCTCTCGAAGAACCGTCCAGTGGCTCGGTCGTGCGCGACCTGCGCCGCGTGCCCATCCATCCCGATCACTGGTATCCGCTCGCGTGGTCGCGCGAACTCAAGCGCGGCAAGACGCTCGGCGTGCGCTTCGCCGGCGATCCGATCGTGCTCGTGCGCACCGAATCCGGCGCCGTCTACGCGCTCGAAGATCGTTGCGCGCACCGCCAGGTGCCGCTGCATGCGGGCGTCGTGAGCGGCGAAACGCTGCGCTGCTGCTACCACGGCTGGACCTACGCGTGCGACAGCGGCCGCTGTGTCGACGTGCCGTACCTCGGCCGCGAGCGCCTGCCCAACGGCGTGCGCGCGTATCCGTGCCGCGAGGCGCACGGGCTGATCTTCGTGTTCCCCGGCGACGCGACGCTCGCGGACGAACGCCCGTTCCCCGCGCTGGAATCGGCGGACGATCCCGCGTACAAGACGCGCCGCTTCGGTCGCGAGGTCAAGTGCCACTACTCGTTCATGCACGAGAACCTGATGGACATGAACCATCAGTTCCTGCATCGCAAGCAGATGGGACAGATGCGCGCACGCAGCGTCGGCCGCCGGCGCGGCGACGACTGGGTCGAGGTCGACTACACGTTCGCACGCATGGAAGGCAAGCAGCCGGTCGGCGAGGCGCTCGTGTTCGGCGCCAGCAAGAAACCGACCGACCAGGCCGACAAGAGCGTGATGACGGTGCGCACGGGCTACCCGTACCAGACGCTGCAGATCCGCTCGAGCGAAGGCACGCTCGTGATGGACCTGTGGATCGTCTACGTGCCGCTCGACGCGGAACAGCGCACCAACCGCACGTTCGGACTGCTGTCGATCCACAAGCCGGGCATTCCGTTCGCGCTCGATCTCGCGTGGCCGCTGCTCGTGTGGTTCACCGAGCGGATCTTCCGCGAGGATCGCTGGATCGTCGAGCGCGAGCAGGAAGCGCACGACCGGCAAGGCGCCGACTGGAACCACGAGGTGTTTCCGGTCATCAACGAACTGCGTGACCTGCTGCGCCAGTGCGGCGCGCGCACCGTGATTCCGATCCGCGAGGCAAACACGGGCGACGCGCGCTGACTGCGCAGCGCGCGTGCCCGTTTCGAACCCGTTGCGAACCGGCCTCGCGCCGGTTTCGTGCGCGTTCAGCCGGCGCGCTCGACCGGATGCGGCTCGCGCAGCCGGTTCGCGATGCGCGCGGCCTCGTAGTAGCCGGCCGCGGGCGGCCGCTTCAGGTAACGGCCCGCACCGCGCACCGCACGCAGCTCGCCGTCGGCCCACGCGAGCGCGCCGCGCGTGAGCGTGTGGGTCGCGACGCCCTGCACCGTCATCCCTTCGAACACGTTGAAGTCGACCTGCTGGTGATGGGTCTTCACCGAGATCGTCTTCGTCGCGGCCGGGTCCCATACGACCAGGTCGGCATCGGCGCCGACCTGCACCGCCCCCTTGCGCGGATACAGGTTGAAGATCTGCGCGGCGTTCGTCGACGTGATCCGCACGAACTCGTTCGGCGTGATGCGGCCTTGATTCACGCCGTGATGCCACAGCACCGACATGCGGTCCTCGACGCCGCCGCAGCCGTTCGGGATCTTCGTGAAGTCCTCGCGGCCCATCGCCTTCTGCGACGCGCAGAACACGCAGTGATCGGTCGCCGTCGTCTGCAGCTGCCCGGCCTGCAGCCCGCGCCACAGCGCTTCGCGATGCGCGGCCGAGCGGAACGGCGGGCTCATCACGTGCGCGGCCGCACGCGTCCAGTCCGGGTCGCGATACACGGCCTCGTCGATCACCAGATGGCCCGGCAGCACTTCGCCGAACACGCGCAGCCCCTCGCTGCGCGCGCGCGTGATCGCATCGACCGCGTCCTTCGACGACACGTGCACGATGTACACCGGCACGCCGAGCACCTGCGCGATGCGGATCGCACGGTTCGCGGCCTCGCCTTCGACCTCCGGCGGGCGCGACAGCGGATGCGCCTCCGGCCCCGTCATCCCGCGCGCGAGCAGCGCCTTCTGCAACTGGAACACGAGCTCGCCGTTCTCCGCGTGCACGGTCGGCAGCGCACCGAGTTCGAGCGAGCGCGAGAAGCTGTTCACGAGCACCTCGTCGTCGGCCATGATCGCGTTCTTGTACGCCATGAAGTGCTTGAAGCTCGACACGCCGTGCTCGCGCACGAGCGTGCCCATGTCGCGGTGCACCGATTCGTCCCACCACGTGACGGCCACGTGGAAGCCGTAGTCGGCGGCCGCCTTCTCGGCCCAGCCGCGCCATTCGTGAAACGCGTCCATCAGCGGCTGCTTCGGGCTCGGGATCACGAAGTCGATGATGCTCGTCGTGCCGCCCGAGAGCCCCGCGGCCGTACCCGAATAGAAATCGTCGCTGGCCGTCGTGCCCATGAACGGCAGTTCCATGTGCGTATGCGGATCGATGCCGCCCGGCATCACGTACTGGTCGTGCGCATCGACCACCGTCGCGCCGGCCGGCGCGTCGATCGTCTCGGCGATCTGCAGGATCGTGCCGCCGTCCTGCGGGTCGGCACACAGTACGTCCGCGCGATAGGTGCGGTCCGCATCGACCACGGTGCCGCCGCGAATCAGGATTGCCATGTCGTTGCCTCCTCGTTGACTGTCGGGTGCCGCATGCGTTCGCGCATCACGCGTTCGCGATCTGCGCGCGCTGCGCCGCACGCCACTTCATCCAGGTGCCGTACACGCCGGACGCCAGCACGAGGCCGACGAACCACGCATACGTGTAAAGCGTGTTGAAGAACGCCGGCACGTTCGGAAACGACGCCGGGAACGCGGTGTGCAGGAAGCCGGGCAGGTTCGGCAGCACGCCGACGGCGAGCGCCGCCAGTGCGGCCGGGTTCCAGCCGCGTGCATAGCTGAAGTCGCCGCGCTCGTCGAACAGCGCGCGCGTGTCGAGCCTCGTGCCGCGAATCAGGAAGTAGTCGACCATCAGGATGCCCGCGACCGGCCCGAGCAGCGCCGAATAGCCGACGAGCCAGGTGAAGATATAGCCGTCCGTCGTCGCGAGGATCTTCCACGGCATCATCACGATCGCGATCGTCGCGGTGATCATGCCGCCGGCGCGATACGAGATCGCCTTCGGCCACAGGCTCGAGAAATCGTATGCGGGGCCGACGAGGTTCGCCGCGAGGTTGCAGCACATCGTGTCGAGCGTGAGGATCACGAGCGCGATGCCCACGCCGATGCCGGTCATCCGGCTCGTCAGGTCGATCGGATCCCAGATCGCGTTGCCGTAGATCACGACGGTGGCCGACGTCACGACGACCGACACCACCGACAGCAGCGCCATCGGCAGCGGCAGCCCGATCGACTGCCCGATCATCTGGTCGCGCTGCGAATGCGCGAAGCGCGTGAAGTCGGGAATGTTCAACGCGAGCGTCGCCCAGAAGCCGACCATCGCGGTCAGGCCCGGCCAGAACGTCGCCCAGAACAGCCCGGCCTTCTTGCCGCCCGCGACGAACTGCGACGGCGCCGACAGCATCGAGCCGACGCCGCCCGCCTGCGACGTCGCCCACCACACGAGCGCGACGCACATCACGACCTTGATCGGCGCGGACCAGCTTTCGAGCCAGCGGATCGAATCGGTGCCGTGCAGGATGAAGTACAGCTGCAGCGCCCAGAACACAAGGAAGCACGCGAGCTGCCCGAGCGAGATGCCGACGAGCGGCAGCGCGGCGCCGTGCAGCGCGTTGCCGGTCAGGATGTTCAGCAGCGTGTAGATCGCGCTGCCGCCGAGCCAGGTCTGGATGCCGTACCAGCCGCACGCGACGATCGCGCGCAACAGCGCGGGCAGCTTCGCGCCCTGCGTGCCGAACGACGCACGCACGAGCACCGCGTACGGAATCCCGTGCTTCGCGCCCGCATGACCGATCAACAGCATCGGCACGAGCACGATCAGGTTGCCGAGCAACACCGTCAGCACCGCCTGCCACGGCGACATGCCTTCCTGGATCAGCCCGGCCGCGAGCATGTACGACGCGATGTTCATCACCATCCCGACCCACAGCGCCGCGAAGTGATACCAGCGCCACGTGCGCTGCGCCGCCGTCGTCGGCGCGAGGTCGTCGTTGTACAGGCTGCCGGCCGGCGCCGCGGCGCTGTCGGGTTCGGCGGGAATCGCTGCTGGTTTCATCGAATGCGCTCCACGTAAACGTCGACGCCGGCATCGTGCGATGCCGGCAGAACAGGACACAAGCGGCAGCGCGGGCGATACCGCGCCGCCGGACGTCGGTCAGGCCGCCTTCGCGTGCTTCTCGTGTTTCGCGGGTTCCGCCGGGCTCGCACCCGCATCAGCCCGCGCCGGGTTGTTCGGATGCGTGGTCCAGTTCGCGTAGTCGCCCGCATCGACCCGCTCCATCGTGATGCATTGCTCGACCGGACACACATGCATGCAAAGATTGCATCCGACGCACGCCGCGTCCACCACTTCGAAATGCCGAACGCCGTCCTTCAATGCGGTGATCGCCTGGTGCGACGTGTCCTCACATGCGATATGGCACAGCCCGCACTGGATGCAGCGGTCCTGGTCGATGCGCGCCTTGATGTCGTACTTCAGGTTCAGGTATTTCCAGTCGGTGACGTTCGGTACCGCGCGGCCGCGTATGTCGTCGAGCGTCGCGTAGCCCTTCTCGTCCATCCAGTTCGACAGCCCGTCGACGAGATCCGACACGATCCGGAATCCGTAATGCATCGCGGCGGTGCACACCTGCACGCTGCCGGCGCCGAGCACCATGAACTCGGCCGCGTCGCGCCACGACGAAATCCCGCCGATGCCGCAGATCGGCAGGTTGGGCGTCTCCGGGTCGCGCGCGATCTCGGCGACCATGTTCAGCGCGATCGGCTTGACCGCCGGGCCGCAATAGCCGCCATGCGTGCCCTTGCCGTCGACGGTCGGCATCGGCGCCATCTGGTCGAGGTCCACCGCGACGATCGAGTTGATCGTGTTGATCAGCGACACGCCGTCCGCGCCGCCCTTGTACGCGGCGCGCGAGCCCATCCGGATGTCGCTGATGTTCGGCGTGAGCTTCACGAGACACGGCAGCTTTGTGCCTTCCTTGACCCAGCGCGTGACCATCTCGACGTATTCCGGCACCTGGCCGACCGCCGCGCCCATCCCGCGCTCGCTCATCCCGTGCGGGCAGCCGAAGTTCAGCTCGACCGCATCGGCGCCCGTATCCTCGACGAGCGGCAGGATCCATTTCCAGTCGCGCTCGTTGCACGGCACCATCAGCGACACGATCAGCGCGCGGTCGGGCCAGTCGCGCTTCACCTGCGCGATCTCCTTCAGGTTCACGTCGAGCGGCCGGTCGGTGATCAGCTCGATGTTGTTCAGCCCGGCGATCCGCTGGCCGTTCCACTGCACCGCGCCGTAGCGCGAGCTGACGTTGACGACGTGCGGATCGAGCCCGAGCGTCTTCCACACGACGCCGCCCCAGCCCGCCTCGAATGCGCGGTTGACGTTGTATGCCTTGTCGGTCGGCGGCGCGGAGGCCAGCCAGAACGGATTCGGCGAAGTGATGCCTGCGATGGTGCAGCGAAGGTCGGCCATGTTCGGCTCCGTGTCGGTGAGAGCGTTTATCGTGGTGCGCGCGAGGTCCGCGGTGCAGGTGCGTATCGCGCGCTCACGCGGCCCGGGCGTCGCGCTGCGCGAGCGCCGCGTCGATCGCCGCCGCCGCGCGCTTGCCGTCCTGCACGGCCTGCACCGTCAGGTCGATGCCGCCCGTCGCCGCGCAATCGCCGCCGGCCCACACGTCGTGCAAGGCCGTGCGCCCGTCCGCGTCGACCGCGATGCGCGACCCGTCCTCGGTCAGCAGCGTGGCCGCGACACCGTCCGGCACCAGCGTCTGGCCGATCGCCTTCAGCACCATGTCCGCGTCGACGGTGAAGCGCTCACCCGACGCGGCCTCGAATTCGACGCCCGTCACGTGCCCGTTCGCGCCCGCGATGCGCACCGGTTTTGCGTGCGTGACGAGCGTGACGCCGCACTTCTGCGCGAATTCGCGTTCGGCCCAGGTCGCGCTCATCGCGTCCACGCCGCGCCGGTACACCATCGTCACGCGCTGCGCGCCGAGCTTGCGGCTCTGCACGGACGCGTCGATCGCCGTATTGCCGCCGCCGATCACGACCACGCGCCGCCCGACCGGCACGTTCTCCAGCGCGTCGGCCTGGCGCACCTGCTCGATGAAGTCAACCGCGTTCATCACGCCGGTCAATTGCTCGCCGTCGATCGCGAGCGTGCGCACGCCGCCGAGGCCCATCGCGAGAAACACCGCGTCGTGCCGCTCGCGCAGTGCGTCGAGCGTCACGTCGCGGCCGAGCGCGACGCCCGTCTCCAGCGCGATGCCGCCGACCGACAGCAACCACTCGACTTCGCGCTGCGCGAAATCGTCGACGGTCTTGTACGCGGCGATCCCGTATTCGTTCAGGCCGCCCGCCTTCGGTCGCGCATCGAACAGCGTGACGCGATGCCCGGCGAGCGCGAGCCGGTGCGCGCACGCGAGCCCGGCCGGCCCCGCGCCGACCACCGCGACGTGCCGCCCCGTATCGGGCGCACGCGTGAAGCGCACCGCGCCGCTCGCCATCGCCCAGTCGGTCGCGTGGCGCTGCAGCGCGCCGATCGCGACCGGCTGCGCATCCTGGTGATTGCGCACGCACGCGCCTTCGCACAGGATCTCGGTCGGGCACACGCGTGCGCACATCCCGCCGAGCGGATTCGCGGACAGGATGTCGGTCGCGGCGCCCTTCAGGTTGCCGTTGCCGATCTTGCGGATGAAGCCCGGGATGTCGATCTGCGTCGGGCAGGCCTGCACGCACGGCGCGTCGTAGCAGTAGTGGCAGCGGCTCGCGGCGGCCGCGGCGGCAGTCGGATCGAGCAGCGGCGCGATATCGGCGAATTCGCACGAGAGTTGCGTGGACGACAGGCGATGCGCGGCGATATCGCCGGTTGGCTGGGTGGTCATACGCGTTCCTTCGACTGGGTGGAGACAAAGCCGTCCCCGCCGGCTGCGAATGCACAGTCGGGGCGGTCATGCTTTGGAATGCCAATGTCACGCAGTGCGCAGCCTGCCGGCCGCGCTATATCCCGTCCGTCATGAAGCCGGCTCGCAGGCACGCGACAGCATCGCGTGCAGCAGCACGTTCGCGCCGGCCTCGATCCACGCAGGCGTCGCGTCCTCGATCTCGTTGTGGCTGATGCCGTCGACGCAGGGTACGAACACCATCGACGTCGGCGCCACCTGCGCCAGGTAGCACGCATCGTGCCCCGCACCCGACACGATGTCGCGATGCGAGTAGCCGAAGCGCTCGGCCGCGTCGCGCACGGCCGCCACGCAGGCCGGATCGAACGCGACGGGCTCGTAGTAGAAAATCTGCTCGAGCTCGGTTTCGAGCCCGATCTCGCCCGCGATGCGCGCGACGCCGTCGCGCAGCGCGGCGTCCATCTTCGCGAGCACGGCGTCGTCCGGATGACGGAAATCGACGGTGAAGAACACGCGGCCCGGAATCACGTTGCGCGAGTTCGGGTGAACCTGCATCATCCCGACCGTCGCGCAGCCGAACGGCGCGTGATCGAGGCCGATCCGGTTGACGAGATCCACCACGCGCGACGCCCCGAGCAGCGCGTCGCGGCGGCGCGGCATCGGCGTCGGCCCCGCGTGCGCTTCCTGGCCTGTGAACGTGATCTCGTACCAGCGCTGCCCCTGCGCGTCCGTCACGACGCCGATCGTCTTGCACTCGGCCTCGAGAATCGGCCCCTGCTCGATATGCAGCTCGAACGCCGCGTGCAGCTTGCGGCCGCCGCACGGCACGTCGCCCGCGTAGCCGATGCGCGCGAGTTCCTCGCCGATCGTCTTGCCGTCGACGTCCTTGCGCGACAGCCCGTACTCGAGCGTAAACACGCCGGCGAACACGCCCGACGCCACCATCGCCGGCGCGAAGCGCGAGCCTTCCTCGTTGGTCCAGATCACGACCTCGACCGGGTGTTCGGTCTCGATGCCGCGATCGTTCAGAGTGCGAATCACTTCGAGACCGCCGAGCACGCCGTAGATGCCGTCGAAGCGGCCGCCCGTCGGCTGCGAGTCCGCGTGCGACCCGGTGACGACCGGCGCCGCGTCGGCCACGCGGCCCGCGCGGCGCATGAACACGTTGCCCATCGTATCGACCGTCACCGCGCAGCCGGCGGCTTTCGCCCAGCCGACGATCAGGTCGCGGCCGGCCTTGTCGAGATCGGTCAGCGCGAGGCGGCAGACGCCGCCTTTCGGCGTGGCGCCGATCTTCGCGACCTCCATCAAGCTGTCCCACAACCGCCTGCCGTCGACCTTGATCGACGTGTCGAATCCTGCCCGCTTCACTGTTTCCGATACCGTGTCCATTCGTATCGCTCCTGTGGGGTCGGTCATGCCGTCATCCCGGCCGATGCCGGTGCGCGCATTGCAGCCGTCGGGGCAAACCCGCACCTGCGAGGTGCAGATGCGCATCGTTCGCGCGATTCGTCCGATCAAACGGCGTCAGGGTTGGCACTACGTTCCGCCGCTCGTCGAATCCTGTCCGATTGGACAGGTTTTAGACGATCAAAATGCGCAGCGCAATGTCTTTCTTGCGTGAATCGATCGAGCGAGAAGCGTGCCACCGCATCGCAGCACCGCGCGCACGCCGATGTGTTCGCGCGTGCGTTCGATGCGAACCAGCGGCTAGAATGAAGCCCAACGCGGCATGCATGCCGCGCGAGGGCAACGATGAGACATGACCAGGCGGCCGCCGACACCATCGGCGACGACGAAACGGGCACGCCTTTGCGGCGACGCAAGGCACACATCCGCGAGTCCAACGAAGCGCATCTGCTGGCGTGCGCGGAAGCCGTGTTCGCGGAGCGCGGGCTCGACGGCGCGAGCACCGCGATGATCGCGGAGCGCGCGGGCCTGCCGAAGGCGAACCTGCATTACTACTTCCCGACGAAGCTTGCGCTGTACCGCCGTGTGCTCGACGACCTGTTCGAAGACTGGCACCGCGCGGCCGGATCGTTCGAGACCGGCGACGATCCGGTCGAAGCGATCGCCAGCTACGTGCGCGCGAAGATGGATCTGTCGCGACGGCGCCCGCTCGGCTCGAAGGTCTGGGCGAACGAGATCATCCACGGCGCCGCTCACATGCAGGACATCCTGTCGGAGCGCGTGAAGCCGTGGTTCGACACGCGCGTGAAGGTGATCGAAGGCTGGATCGCGCGCGGCCTGCTCGCGCCGATCGATCCGCACGCGTTGATGTACCTGATCTGGGCGACCACGCAGCACTACGCGGATTTCGATGCGCAGATCCGCGCGCTGAGCGGCAAGCGTGCGCTCACGCAGAAGGCCTTCGCCGAGACGACCGAAGAGGTCGTGCAGCTCGTGATCCGCGCGTGCGGCGCGGTGTCGCCGGAGGCGGCGCGCGATCGGTGACGTGACCGCCGAACGCGCGCCGCCGTGCACCGCGCTTAAGCGGCCACCTTGCGCTTGGGAACGCCCGTGCGCTGCTGCGCTTCCCAGTTCTCGACGAAGCCGACCGACGCATCGGACGGCGCGAGCGTCTTCCGCCCGCGCACCAGATCGGCCGCCCGCTCGGCCAGCATGATGGTCGGCGCGTTCAGGTTCCCGTTCGGCTCGGTCGGAAACACCGACGAATCGATGACGCGCAGGCCCTGAACGCCGCGCACGCGCAATTCCGAATCCACCACGGCCATCGCGTCCTCGCCCATCCGGCACGAGCCGCACGGATGCATCGTGCTTTCCATGTTGGCACGCACGAACGCATCGATCTCGTCGTCCGTCGTCACGTCCGGGCCGGGTGCCAGCTCCACGCCGCGGAAGCGATCCATGGCCGGCTGCCCGACGATCTCGCGCGTGAGGCGCACGCAGCGACGGAACCCCTCGCGATCTTCCTCGCGGTCGAGATAGTTGAACCGGATCTCCGGATGCTCGTACGGATCGGCGGAGCGAACCCGAACGTGCCCGCGGCTCTTGGGCTTGTTCGGCCCCGTGAGCACCATGAAGCCGTGCCCCTTGTACGGCTTGTCGCCGTCGTAACGCATCGCCGCCGGCAGGAAGTGGAACTGGATGTCGGGCCAGCGCAGCCCTGCTTCGGAACGGATGAACCCGCCTGCCTCGAAATGGTTGCTGGCACCCAACCCGTCCTTGAACAGCAGCCAGCGCAGGCCGATCATCGCCTTGCCGAGCAGCCCCATCTTGCCGTTGAGCGACACCGGCTCCTTGCACTCGTACTGAATGTAGATTTCCGAGTGATCCTGAAGATTCTCGCCGACGCCCGGCAGGTCGTGCACGACCTCGATCCCTGCCTTGCTCAACACGTCGGCCGGCCCGATCCCCGAGCGCTGCAGCAGATGCGGCGAGCCGATCGGCCCCGACGACACCAGCACTTCGCGCGTGCAGCGTACCGTGTGCTGGACGCCGCCCTGCTCGTAGACCACGCCGACCGCGCGCTTGCCTTCCATCACGATCCGGCGCGTCATCGCATGGGTGAGAACGGTCAGGTTGGGTCGCTGCATCGCCGGGCGCAGGTACGCGTTCGCGGTCGACCACCGAACGCCGTTCTTGACCGTCATGTGCATCGCGCCGAACCCTTCCTGCATGTAGCCGTTGCAATCGTCGGTCTTGATGTAGCCGGCCTCGGCCCCCGCTTCCACCCATGCGCCGTACAGCGGGTTCTGCATGTTGTTGCCGTTGTTGGTGCTCAGCGGGCCGTCCGCGCCGCGATATTCGTCGCCGCCGAACTTGTAGCTCTCGGCCTTGCGGAAATACGGCAGGCAGTTGCGGTATCCCCAGTCGCGCGCGCCGAGCGATTCCCATTCGTCGAAATCGCACGCATGCCCGCGAATGTAGACCAGCCCGTTGATCGACGACGAGCCGCCGAGCACCTTGCCGCGCGGGCAATGCAGGCGGCGTCCGTCCAGGTTCCGTTCCGGCGCCGTCTCGTAGTGCCAGTTGAACCGCTTCGTGTTCATCGGCATCGAGAACGCGCTCGGCATCTGGATGATCACGCTGCGATCGCTTCCGCCGTACTCCAGAACCAGCACGCTGACGTTCGAATCCTCGGTCAGGCGGTTCGCCAGCACGCATCCCGCCGACCCGGCGCCCACAATGATGTAGTCGTAGTATTTAGTCATCTTGATTATCCTGCTCGATGAATGATCCTGGCGTGCCGGGTCAGCCGCGCTTTTTCTCGCCGGTGGTGAACTCCGGCATGTGCGCTTCGATGTGCGCGATTTCCGCTTCCTCGCGCCGCAGGTCGAGCGACCGGCACAGCACGTAGTACGCGAGCGCCGAGACGATCAGCCCCACCAGCCAGGCCAGGTCGACACTGCCCATCGCCTTCGCGAGCGGGCCGACATAGACCTCGCGGTCGCCGTCGAAGATGCAGAAGAACGGCACCATCGACACGAACCCGATCAGGTACGAAAGCAGGCCGCGTCCGCCCCAGTTCCCGTACAGGCTGTCGCGCGGGCGAAAGAAATGCGGCACCGCGTAACGCCCCTTGCGCACGAAGAAGTAGTCGGTCAGGTTGACTGCCGTCCACGGCACCAGGAAATACAGCATCACCACCAGATAGATGTTGAGCACCGACAGGCCGGAACCGGACGCGTAGATGCGCATCGCGACGCCGAACTGCAGCAGCACGACGAAGACGATCGCCGCGATCCGTGCCTTCGCGGTCGTCTCCACCTTCCGGAACGAGTCCACGCTGGTGATGGCCGTCAGCTTCGCGCTGTAGATGTTCATCGCGATCACCGGCAGGAACGCGACGATCGTGATGGCCACGACCGCCGTGCCCAGCTGCGGCGCGATTCCGGCACCCACGCCGTGGAGCGCGACGAGCACATCGGTCGCATGCAGGTGCGCACCGAGCCATCCGCCCACCGCGATCATCCACGCGCCGGACAGCGATGCCCCGACGAACACCGCGGCGATCAGCCTCCCGCTCGGCGTGTTCTTCGGCAGGTAGCGCGAATAGTCCGACACGTACGGCGCATACGCGATGTTGTAGCTGGCCGCCGCCGCGAACTGCGCGATGAAGCCGGTCCAGTTGAAGCCCAGCTTCGCGACCGGCGCACCGGCCGCCGCCGGCGCGTCATGGATCCAGCCGGCCAGCACCGCCAGCGTCACGAGGCCGTAAAGCGGCAGCGAAAGATACAACGACCATTTGAACGTCCGGTGCATCCAGTCGTGTCCGAGGATCGCGAGGATCGTGGCCGGCACCGTCACGACCAGCGCGACCTGCAGCGGATCCCAATGGAACAGCGTCCTGAGGCCCTGCATCATCAATACCAGGTTGACGATGTTGAAGCCCGCGAAGACGAACAACGTCGCCAGCAGCACGAGCACGACGCCGCGATAACCGAACTGCGCGCGCGACTGGATCATCTGCGGCAAGCCGAGATGCGGTCCCTGCGAGCCGTGGAACGCCATGAACAGCGTGCCGAACATGATGCCGAGCGTGCCCGAGACGGTGGTCCAGAACGAATCGAGACCGACGCTCGGCCCGACGAAGCCGATCGTCATCGTGAAGAACGTGAAGTTCCCGACGAACCAGAACGGCCCCTGGCTGGCCAGCCGGTCGGTACGCTCGCTTTCCGGGACGAAGTCGATCGAGTGCGCCTCGATGGCACCGTGGTCGCCGCGCGGCGCCTTCAATACGTTTGTTTCTGCCTGCATGTCGTACCCCATGATCGCAAAGGGCTAAGCAGAGCGAATTCCCCGGACCGGTCCGGACGAACGGGTCGAGAAGATTTCGCAGCGGGATCAGGCCGCCTTCGGCCGGCTGCAGGCTTTTGCCGTGCATGCCGGCGGCAGGCGGCACATCACGTGCAACCGGTCAGGGAAGCGTGATGCAGACTGACTTGGTCTCCATCAGATAGTCGAGCTGCTCCGGCCCGAGGTCCTTGCCGAACCCGGACGTCTTGAACCCGCCGAACGGCAGCGCCGGATCGATGGTGCTGTGCGCATTCACATAGACCGTGCCCGCCTGCAACCGCGGAATCAGGCCGTGCACGCGGCCCAGGTCGTTCGAGTAGATCGCGGCGGCCAGGCCGAACGACGAATCGTTCGCGAGCGCCACGGCCTCGTCGAGCGTGTCGAACGGCGCGGTCACGAGCACCGGGCCGAAGATTTCCTCGCGGACGATCCGCATGTCGGGACGGCAATGCGCGAAGATCGTCGGTTCGACGAAGTGCCCCGGGCCCGCATGGGCGCGGCCGCCGTAGTAGCATTCGGCGCCTTCCCGGATGCCGGATTCGATGTACGACATGACCGTGTCCTTTTGCCTGGCCGACACGAGCGGGCTGATGAAGCAATCGCGATCCAGCCCGGGGGCGATCTTCAACGTCGCCGTGTAGTCGGCGAGCGCCGCGAGGAAACGGTCATGGATGTCGCGGTGGATGTAGGCCCGCGTGCCCGCGTCGCACACCTGGCCGGAGTTGAAGAACACGCCGTTGGCCACGGCCTGCGCGGCGGCATCGATATCGGCGTCGTCCAGCACGATGACCGGGGATTTCCCGCCGAGTTCGAGCGTCACGCGCTTGATGTGCCGCACCGCGTTCTGCCCGACGTCGCGCCCGACCGGCGTCGAACCCGTGAAGGTCAGCTTGTCGATGCCCGGGTGGCTCGCCATCGCGGCGCCGATCACACTGCCGCGACCGGTCACGATGTTGACCACCCCGTCCGGAATGCCGGCTTCCTGCACCAGTTCGGCAAAGCGCAGCGTCGACAGCGACGTGAGTTCGGCCGGCTTCACGACCGTCGTGCAGCCGACCGCCAGCGCGGCCGCCAGCTTCCAGGCCATGGTCTGCAGCGGATAGTTCCACGGCACGATCGCGCCCACGACACCGATCGGCTCCTTGCGCGTATAAGCCAGATAGTTGCCCGGCAGCGACGGCTCGACCGTGCGGCCGTGCAGCTTGGATGCCCAGCCGGCGAAATAGCGGAACGTATCGACCGTGCCCTGGATATCGATCGCGCGGGCCTGCGCGACGGACTTGCCCATGTCGATCGACTCGATCTCCGCGAGTTCGTCCGCGTGCACCTCGATCAGGTCGGCCAGCCGGTGCAGCAGCCGCTCGCGCTCCAGCGGCTTGAGGCGGCGCCATTCGCCGTGATCGAACTGGTGGCGGGCGGCGGCGACGGCACGGTCGAGATCGGCCGGCGTCGCGAACGGAATCTGCGTGATGACGCCCTCGGTCGACGGCTCGGTGACGGCGCTGAACTGGCCGTCGCTGCCGTCCACCCACGCGCCGCCGATGAACATCTTCATCGGCCTGGCGAGAAAGTTGCGGGTCGCCTGGGAAACATCGTGACGATCGAGATATTGCGCGACTACGGCATCCATGTTGATCTTCCTTGATAGCCTGCCCGGCGCCTCTCGGCGAGGTCCCCCGGGCCGTACGGTAGTGACTTCGGGCGTCCCGCGAGACGTCGCGCCCGATTCCTGATATGAATGTCTCAGCGGGCGCGGGCCAGGCTGCGCGCGTGGAAAATGAAACCGATGCTGTTCATCAGCAGTTGCGCGGCCAGGATCGACGTCGTGCCGGTCGGATCGTAAGCCGGCGCCACTTCCACCAGGTCCATGCCGACGATGCTTCCGTGGCTGCGCTTCGCGAGCGCCTGGATGATCTCGAGCACTTCGTAGTACTGGAAACCGCCGTGGCTCGGCGTGCCGGTTCCCGGCGCGATCGACGGATCGAAGCCGTCGATGTCGATCGTGATGTAGTAGGCGCCGCGCTGCGGAATCTGCTCGAGCACGCCGTCGGTGCCGAGGCGCCGGACATCGCGCACGGACAGGATGTTGGAACCCGCGGCGCGGGCCGCGTCATAGTCGCTGCGGTTGGATGACGAGACGTTGCGGATGCCGAGCTGCGTCATGCCGGCGATATGGTCCATCTCGGAGGCCCGGCGCAACGGGTTGCCGTGTCCGTATCGCACGCCGTGGCGTTCGTCGACGAAGTCGAGGTGCGCATCGAAATGCACGATGTGAATCGGCCCGCGGCCTTCGAACGCCTTGATCACCGGCGCATGCACCGAATGATCGCCGCCGAGCACTACCGGCATCGCCCCGCCGGCGAGAATCTTGCGCACGGCCAGTTCGATGTTCGCGTTGCTCGTGGCCATGTCGGTGTGCACGATGTCCGCATCGCCGACGTCCACCATGCGAACCTGGTCCTCGGTCAGGTAGAGCACGTCGTCTTCGTGATCGTAGGCGCCCGCGTGCCCGAACGAAAACAGCGTCGACGCCTCGCGAATGCCGCGCGGGCCGAAGCGCGCGCCCGAGCGCCACTGGGTGCCCATGTCGTTGGGCGCACCCAGGATCGCGACGTCCGCGTCGATGTTCTCCCAGTCGAGACACACCGGCGCCTTCGCAAAGGTGCAGTGACCGACGAACGGCAGGTTGAGCCTGCCCTTTTCATAGCTGTTGTTCTGCATTGTCTCCGTCTCCATCTGTATGCGGATTCGTCTTCGGCGCACGGCCGTCCATGCGCTTGCCTTTGCGGTCACTATGGGCAAAAATTTTTTCCGGAAAAATAGCAGGCATCAGATGTCCATATCGGATATTCCGATGTGACGGACGGAGGAGAACGGAACGTGAAACAGCTGCAGGACATCGACCTGAAACTGCTCAGGATTTTCATGACCATCGTGAAATGCGGCGGTTTCTCCGCCGCGCAGGCCGCGCTGAACGTAAGCCAGTCGACCATCAGCGAGCAGATGACCAGCCTCGAAACGCGCCTCGGCGTCAAATTGTGCGAACGCGGCCGCAGTGGCTTTCGTCTGACGGAACACGGCGTCGCGACCTACGAATCCGCGCAGCGCCTCGCGCTCGCGGTGGAAGCGTTCTGCATGGACACACACGCGCTCAAGCAGCGCATCTCGGGCCGGCTTCATCTCGGCATCATCGACAACACGGTCACCGACACCGACAGCATCCTGCCGCTCGCGCTGCGCCGGTTCGTCTCGCGCGGTCACGACGTCCAGCTCGACATCTACATCGGCACGCCGGCCGAGCTCGAGGAGCGCGTGCTCGACGGGCGGCTGCACCTCGCGATCGGCCACTTCCCGCTCACCGTCGCCGGCCTGTCCTACACGCAGCTGTACGAGGAGCCCGACGGCCTCTACTGCAGCCGCTACCATCCGCTGTTCTCGACCGACGCCACCGGCGACGCGCTGATCGAGCGCGTCCGGCAAAGCCAGGTGGTCGCGCGCGCGTTCCTGCAGCAGCGCGACCTGCAATTGCTCGAGAGCGGCAGCGCGGCCGCGACCGTCGACAATGTCGAGGCACAGGCGATCCTGATCCTGACGGGCGCTTACATCGGCTTTCTGCCGCGGCACTACGCGAGACAGTGGGTCGACGCCGGCCAGATGCGCCAGCTCGCCGCGGAACAGCTCACGTCCGCGTGGCCGTTCTCGTCGATCACGCGCCGCGGCGCCGCGCAGCCGACCGTGCTTCGCGCGTTCCTCGACGACCTGATGGCCCAGTCGGGCAACCGCCCCCCGCCGGCGGACAGATAGTCGATATCGGATATTCATTTCGGTCTCCACCGAAGTATCGACCGGCCGCGATCGCGGCGCGGCCTTGCTCCGCCATGCCGCGCGCCGTTTTCGGCGCGCCTGCGCCGTGCCGCGGCATCTGCCTCGCCGCATGGGCGGTCGAACGGGGTGTTGACACCGCCGCGGGCGTGCGACTAGATTGTCGCCAGCTATCGGGATGTGTCAGGAGAGACCGCCGTCCGGCGGCGCCGAAGGGGAATCGCCCCAGAAACTCTCAGGCAAAAGGACTGACGCATCGATTAGCGCTCTGGAGAGTAGGCCTCTGGTCGTCGACCAAGCCTCGCCGAAGGAGAAGCGCCCCGCGGGGCGCGCAATCTCTCAGGCAAACGGACAGAGGGGGCATCAGGCACGCAGCCTGGAATGCCCCGGTCTCGTCCGGATGCCGACTCGTCGGTCATCCTCCCGCCCGTGCACTTCCGGCTTGCGTGTGCCGCATCACTCAACGCAACCCTGTCAGGAAGAGAGCACATGAGCGAGGTCCGATACACCGAATCCCATGAATGGCTGCGCGTCGAAGACGACGGCAGCGCCACCGTCGGCATTACCGACCACGCGCAATCGCAGCTGGGCGATCTGGTTTATGTCGCACTGCCAAACGAAGGCGACGCCTTTGCCCAGTACGACGAGGCCGCCACCGTCGAATCGGTCAAGGCCGCCGGCGAGGTCAAGATGCCGGTCTCCGGCACCGTGCTGGAAGCGAACGCCGCCCTGGGCGACACGCCGAGCCTCGTCAACGATTCGGCGGAATGCGACGGCTGGTTCTTCAGGATGCGCATCGACAGCCCGGAGCAGCTGACCGGGTTGATGGATGCCGCCGCGTATCGCGCCTATATCGGCGAATGACGGAGACGGCCATGAACGCATTCGATTCCGTCGCGCAGCGCGCGTCGTTCGTCCGCCGCCACATCGGCCCCGATGCCGACGAACAGGCCGCGATGCTGGCCGTGCTCTGCGTGGACTCCGTCGACGAGCTGGTGAAACAGGTCGTCCCCGCGGCGATCCGCAGCGATGCCCCGCTCGCCCTGCCTCCCGGCTGCACCGAAGCCGACGCGCTGGACCGGCTGGCTGCACTGGCAGGCCGCAACCAGGTGTTCCGCTCGTTCATCGGCATGGGATACCACGACACCCACACGCCACCGGTCATTCAGCGCAACGTGCTGGAAAATCCGGCCTGGTACACGGCCTACACGCCGTACCAGCCGGAAATCTCGCAAGGCCGCCTGGAGGCGCTGCTCAACTTCCAGACCATGATCGCCGACCTGACCGGCCTCGAGATCGCCAACGCGTCGATGCTCGACGAAGGCACCGCGGCCGCAGAGGCGATGACGTTCTGCCGGCGCCTCGCCCGGTCGGACAGCCGGATCTTCTTCGTCGCACATGATTGCCATCCGCAGACGATCGAGATCGTTCGCACGCGCGCGGAGCCGCTCGGCATCGAGATCGTCGTCGGAGATCCGCGCCGCGATCTGTCCGCCACCGGCTGTTTCGCCGCGCTGCTGCAATATCCGGGCACCTTCGGCGACATCCATGATTACCGCGACGTGGTCGGCACCCTGCATGCGAACGGCGCGCTGGCCGTGGTCGCCGCCGACCTGCTCGCGCTGACCCTGCTCGCGCCGCCGGGCGAATTCGGCGCCGACGTGGCGGTCGGCACCACGCAGCGCTTCGGCGTGCCGCTGGGTTACGGCGGCCCGCACGCCGGTTATTTCGCGACGCGCGACACGTTCAGGCGCACGATGCCGGGACGACTGGTCGGCATGTCGATCGACGCGCACGGCCGCCCGGCGCTGCGCCTCGCGATGCAGACGCGCGAACAGCACATCCGGCGCGAGAAGGCCACCAGCAACATCTGCACCGCGCAAGTACTGCTCGCCAATATCGCCGGCTTCTACGCGGCCTATCACGGCCCGCACGGACTGACCGCGATCGCGCGCCGCATCCACCGCCTCACCGCGATCCTGGCCGCTGGCCTGCGCCGGCTCGGCCATGCCGTGCCAACCGAATACTGCTTCGACACCATCGCCGTCGACAGCGGCATTCGCACCGATGCCGTGCACGCGGCGGCACGGGCCCGCCGGGTCAACCTGCGCGCCATCGACGCGCGCCGGATCGGCATCTCGCTCGACGAGACGACCACGTCCGACGATATCGTCATGCTCTGGTCGATCTTCTCCGAAGGGCGCGCCGTTCCCGACTTCGCGGCCGTCGACGCCGCCACCGCCGATGCGTTGCCTGCCCCCCTGCTGCGCCGGAGCGCCTTCCTCACGCACCCGGCGTTCAACAGCCACCATTCGGAAACGCAAATGCTGCGCTACCTGCGCCGGCTCGCCGACCAGGATCTCGCGCTCGACCGCACGATGATTCCACTCGGCAGCTGCACGATGAAGCTGAACGCCACCGTGGAAATGATGCCGATCACGTGGCCGGCGTTCGCCCGGCTGCATCCGTTCGCACCGGCCGAACAGGCCGACGGCTATCGCGTGCTGGCGCGGGAACTCGAGGCAATGCTGTGCACGATCACCGGATACGACGCGGTGTCGCTGCAGCCGAATGCGGGCTCGCAAGGCGAATACGCGGGCCTGCTCGCGATCCGCGCGTATCACGCGAGCCGCGGCGAGGCACGGCGCGACATCTGCCTGATTCCGTCGTCGGCGCACGGCACGAACCCGGCATCCGCACAGATGGCCGGCATGCAGGTCGTCGTCGTCGACTGCGACGACGACGGCAACGTCGACATCGAGGACCTCGCCGCCAAGGCCGCCCGGTACGACAGCCGGCTGGCCGCGATCATGATCACCTATCCGTCGACCCACGGCGTGTTCGAGGCCCGCGTACGCGACGCCTGCGACATCGTCCATGCGCACGGCGGCCAGGTCTACATCGACGGCGCCAACATGAACGCGCTGGTCGGCCTCGCCCGGCCGGGCGCGTTTGGCGGCGACGTGTCCCACCTGAACCTGCACAAGACCTTCTGCATCCCGCACGGCGGCGGCGGCCCCGGCGTCGGCCCGATCGGCGTCAAGGCGCATCTCGCGCCGTTCCTGCCCGGGCATCGGGAGGGCAGCGTGCCGGGGATCGGTGCGGTGTCCGCGGCGCCGCTCGGCAGCGCGAGCATCCTGCCGATCACGTGGACCTACATCACGTTGATGGGGTCGCGCGGGTTGCAGCGTGCAACCGAGGTGGCGATCCTCAACGCCAACTACATCGCCGCGCGCCTCTCGCCACACTACCCGATTCTCTATACGGGGCCGAACGGCCGCGTCGCGCACGAATGCATCATCGACCTGCGGCCGTTGAAGGACAGCAGCGGCATCAGCGTCGACGACGTCGCCAAGCGCCTGATCGATTTCGGCTTCCACGCGCCGACGATGAGCTTCCCGGTCGCCGGCACGCTGATGATCGAGCCGACCGAATCGGAATCGACGGCCGAACTCGACCGGTTCATCGACGCGATGATCGCGATCCGCGCCGAAATCGCAGCCGTGGAAGCGGGCACGCTGGATGCCGAAGACAATCCGCTCAAGCACGCGCCGCACACGGCGGCCGAACTCGTGGGCGACTGGCCTCACGCGTATTCGCGCGAACAGGCCGTCTATCCGCTCGGCGTCGCGGCGACGGCAGGCGGCAAGTACTGGCCGCCGGTTTCGCGGGTCGACAACGTCTACGGCGACCGCAACCTCGTGTGCTCGTGTCCGCCGATGGAAGCGTATCGATCGTGACGCGCCGGCCGACCCACTCGTAACGACACTCAACCCTGCTTGAGCGGCCGCGCACCCGACGTGCGCGCCGCACCGACACCAGGAGAAGGAAAAATGTTCAGCAAAGACATGCGGATCGAAGGCTTCGATGACGAACTGTGGACGGCGATGGAACGCGAGCGCATTCGTCAGGAAGACCATATCGAGCTCATCGCTTCGGAAAACTACACGAGCCCGCGCGTGCTGCAGGCGCAAGGCTCGGTGCTGACCAACAAGTATGCCGAGGGCTATCCGGGCAAGCGCTACTACGGCGGCTGTGAATTCGTCGACGTTGTCGAACAGCTGGCGATCGATCGCGCAAAGGCGCTGTTCGGTGCCGACTACGCGAACGTGCAGCCTCATTCCGGCAGCCAGGCCAACGCCGCCGTCTACATGGCACTGCTCGAGCCGCACGACACGATACTCGGCATGAGCCTCGCGCACGGCGGTCACCTGACGCATGGCGCGCATGTGAATTTCTCGGGCAAGCTCTATCGTGCGGTGCAGTACGGCCTGAACGCGAAAACCGGCGAGATCGATTACGACCAGGTCGAGGCGCTGGCGACCGCGCACCGGCCGAAACTGATCACGGCCGGCTTCTCCGCCTATTCCCGCGTGGTGGACTGGGCGCGCTTCCGGCGGATCGCCGACGCCATCGGCGCATACCTGTTCGTCGACATGGCCCACGTCGCGGGCCTGGTGGCGGCCGGCGCGTACCCGAATCCGCTGCCGCACGCGGACGTCGTCACCACGACGACCCACAAGACGTTGCGCGGCCCGCGCGGGGGCCTGATTCTCGCCCGGACGAACCCGGAGATCGAGAAGAAGCTCAATTCCGTCGTGTTCCCCGGCATCCAGGGCGGCCCGCTGATGCATGTCATCGCCGCCAAGGCCGTTGCGTTCAAGGAAGCGCTGTCGCCCGGGTTCCGGATCCATCAGCAGCAGGTGGTCGCCAACGCCCGGGCCATGGCCGATACGTTCGTCAAACGCGGCTTCGACATCGTCTCCGGCGGAACGGACAATCACCTGTTCCTCGTCAGCCTGATCCGCCAGGGGCTGACCGGCAAGGCGGCCGATGCGGCGCTGGGCCGCGCGCACATCACCGTGAACAAGAACGCGGTGCCCGACGACCCGCAGAGCCCGTTCGTCACCAGCGGCATTCGCATCGGCACGCCTGCCGTGACGAGCCGCGGTTTCAGGGAAGCGGAAGCGCGCGCGGTGGCCGGCTGGATCTGCGACATCCTGGCCGATATCGAGAACCCGTCGGTCATCGACCGCGTTCGGCGACACGTCGCCGAACTGTGCGGCGCATTCCCGGTATACGGCAAGTAACGGCCGCTCGGGCCATTTCCCGACCGTTCTTCGGGAGCGACTTCGACGTCGCTCCGGAGAACGGGACACGCCTCCGGATACGGGATCGTTCCAGTCGTTCATTCCGTACTCCGAAGCTGTGCCGCGCGCGATCTCCTAAAATCCTGTTGATCCGGAATAACGATGACGATCCCACTTTCCCGTACTCCACTTCACGACCTTCACGTCGAGCTCGGCGCGAAGATGGTTCCGTTCGCCGGGTACGAAATGCCCGTCCAGTACCCGCTCGGCATCCTCAAAGAGCATCTTCATACGCGCGAGCAGGCCGGGCTGTTCGATGTCTCGCACATGGGACAGGTGCTGCTGTCGGGCCCGGATGCCGCCGCCGCGCTCGAAACGCTGGTGCCGGTCGACGTGATCGACCTCCCGCCGGGCATGCAGCGCTACGCGTTGTTCACGAACGAGCAAGGCGGCATTCTCGACGACCTGATGATCACCCGCCTCGGCGACGCCGAGCTGATCGCGGTCGTCAACGCCGCGTGCAAGGACCGCGACCTCCGCCATCTGAGGGAACGGATCGGCCACCGCTGTAACGTCGTCGAACTGGCCGACCGCGCGCTGCTCGCCCTGCAAGGGCCGGCCGCCGCGTCGATTCTGGCGCGCCTGGCGCCCCGCCTGGCCGAACTGGTCTTCATGCAAAGCACGCGTGTCGAGCTGGCCGGCGCGGCGTGCATGGTCAGCCGCTCCGGCTACACCGGCGAGGACGGCTACGAGATCTCCGTGCCGGCCGATCGGGCGGAAGCGCTAGCACGCCTGCTGCTGGCCGACCCTGCCGTCGAGCCGATTGGTCTCGGCGCGCGCGATTCGCTGCGTCTCGAAGCCGGCCTGTGCCTGTACGGCCACGACATCGACACCGGCACCACGCCGATCGAAGGCGGGCTGCTGTGGGCCCTCTCGAAAGTGCGACGCCCTGGCGGTGCACGCGCCGGCGGCTATCCCGGCGCGGATGTCGTCGCGCGGCAGATCGCCGAGGGCGTGAAAAGAAGACGCGTCGGCTTCGTCGTGAAAGACCGGGTGCCGGTGCGCGAGGGCGCCGACATCGTCGACGCCGACGGGCGCTCGATCGGCACGGTGACGAGCGGCGGCTTCGGTCCGACGTACGGCGGCCCGGTGGCCATCGGCCATGTCGCGGCCGAATTCGCGACACCGGGCACGGCACTGCATGCGATCGTCCGCGGCAAACCGGTTCCGATGGAAGTCGCGAGAACCCCGTTCGTCGCGCAACGCTACTACCGCGGGTAAGCCATGGCGAACACGAATATCCGCAACACGCCGATGGCCGCCGGAACCCGGCTCTCCGCCGCCGAAAAAATGGCTCGCATCCCCGTGAGGATCGTCGCGACCGAACCGGCCGACATGCCGCGCAAGCCTGAATGGATTCGTGCCGCCTTTCCCGGCTCGCGCGAGGTGATGGCGCTCAAGAAGGTCCTGCGCGAGCAGAAGCTGCATACGGTATGCGAGGAAGCCGGTTGCCCGAATCTCGGCGAGTGCTTCGCTCACGGCACGGCGACCTTCATGATCATGGGCGCCATCTGTACACGGCGTTGTCCGTTCTGCGATGTCGGGCACGGCCGCCCGCTTCCGCTCGATCCGGACGAGCCGGCACGACTCGCCGAAACGATCGCAGCGATGAGGCTCAAGTACGTGGTGATCACGTCGGTCGATCGCGACGACCTGCGCGACGGCGGCGCCGCACACTTTGCGGCCTGCATCGGCGCCGCACGCGGGATCGACCCGGCACTCCGGATCGAGGCGCTGACGCCGGATTTTCGCGGCAGGCACGAGGTCGCGCTGAACCTGCTCGCGGCATCCCCGCCGGACGTGTTCAACCATAATCTGGAAACCGTGCCGCGCTTGTATCGCGAGGCGCGGCCGGGCGCCGACTACCGGCACTCGCTGGGCCTGCTGCAGGCATTCAGGTCCGCGGCGCCGAACGTGCCGACCAAGTCGGGCCTGATGCTGGGCCTCGGCGAAGAGATCGACGAGGTCGAACAGGTGATGCGCGACTTGCGCGCGCATGGTGTCGACATGCTGACCCTCGGCCAGTATCTGCAGCCGACCCGCCACCACCTGCCCGTGAAGCGCTTCGTTCCACCCGCGGAATTCGCGCAGTTGCGGCAGCGCGCGCTTGCGCTCGGGTTCAGCCAGGTCGCATCGGGGCCGATGGTGCGCTCGTCCTATCACGCCGACCTGCAGGCGAAAGGCGAAACGGTCGAATGACGGCGGGTTCGGCGAAGCGCGCGTGACGCGCTTCGCCGATGCGGCGGTATGGCCCCGGACCAGACCGCCTGCGTCCTTCCGGCGCACGTTACGCGACGCGCTCGATCGCGATCGCCGTCGCCTCGCCGCCGCCGATGCACAGCGACGCGACGCCGCGCTTGAGCCCATACGCTTCGAGCGCGGCCAGCAGCGTCACCATCACGCGTGCGCCCGATGCGCCGATCGGATGGCCGAGCGCGCACGCGCCGCCGTGCACGTTCACCTTGTCGTGCGACAGGTCGAGATCGCGCATCGCGGCCATCGCAACCACCGCGAACGCTTCGTTGATCTCGAACAGGTCGACGTCGCGCAGGTTCCAGCCGGTTTTCTCCGACAGCTTGCGGATCGCGCCGATCGGCGCCGTCGCGAACAGGCCCGGCTTGTTCGCGTAGGTCGAATGCCCGACGATCACCGCCTTCGGCGCGAGGCCGAGCCGGTCTGCTTCCGAGCGGCGCATCATCACGAGCGCGGCCGCACCGTCGGAAATCGACGACGAATTGGCGGCCGTCACCGTGCCGCCTTCGCGGAACGCCGGCTTGAGCGTCGGAATCTTGTCGAGCTTCGCTTTGCCCGGCTGCTCGTCGATCGACACGACGGCTTCCGTCTTGCCGGCCTTCACCGTCACCGGCGCGATCTCCGACACGAAGCGCCCTTCCGCGATCGCGCGTTGCGCGCGCGTCAGCGACGCGATCGCGAACGCGTCCTGCTCCTCGCGCGTGAACTGGTAGGCCTGCGCGCAATCCTCCGCGAACGTGCCCATCAGCCGGCCCTTGTCGTACGCATCCTCGAGACCGTCGAGGAACATGTGGTCGAGCACCTGGCCGTGCCCCATGCGCATTCCCGCGCGCGCCTTCGGCAGCAGGTACGGCGCATTCGTCATGCTCTCCATCCCGCCCGCGACCGCCACGTCCGCCGATCCGGCCAGCAGCAGGTCGTGCGCGAACATCGCGGCCTTCATCCCGGAGCCGCACATCTTGTTGACCGTGGTCGCGCCGGTACCCAGCGGCAAGCCGGCCTTCAGCGCGGCCTGCCGCGCCGGCGCCTGACCCTGGCCGGCCGGCAGCACGCAGCCGAACACGATTTCATCGATGCGCTCCGCGGGCACGTTCGCGCGCTCGAGCGCCGCGCGGATCGCCACCGCGCCGAGCTCGCTCGCGCTGGCCGCGGCCAGGTCGCCCTGAAAACCACCCATCGGCGTGCGTGCCGCGCCGACGATTACGATCGGATCCTGTGTCGTCATGATTGCATTCCTCCAGTGTCAGCGCGGTGCCATGCGCAGTGCGCCATCGAGACGGATGACTTCGCCGTTCAGCATCGTATTCTCGGCGACGTGGCGCACCAGCGCCGCGAATTCGTCGGGGCGGCCGAGCCGCGGCGGGAAGGGCACGCTCTTGCCGAGCGCGTCCTGCACGTCCTGCGGCATGCCGGCCATCATCGGCGTCGCGAAGATGCCCGGCGCGATCGTCACCACGCGAATGCCGAACCGCGCGAGCTCGCGCGCGATCGGCAGCGTCATGCCCACCACGCCGCTCTTCGATGCCGCATACGCGGCCTGCCCGATCTGTCCGTCGAACGCCGCGACCGACGCGGTGTTGACGATCACGCCACGCTCGCCTTCCGCGTCGGCGTCCTGTTTCGACATCGCATCCGCCGCCAGCCGGATCATATTGAACGTGCCGACCAGGTTGATCGATACCGCACGCGCGAAGCGCTCGAGCGAATGCGGGCCTTCGCGGCCGACCACCTTCTCGCCCGGTGCGACGCCCGCGCAATTCACGAGCGCATCGATGCGGCCGAACGCAGCGCGCGCGGCGGCAACGGCGGCCTGCCCGTCGGCTTCGCTCGTCACGTCGGTCTTCACGAAGCGTGCGGATGTGCCGAGTTCGTGCGCGAGGCTCGCGCCGGCGTCTTCATTGACGTCCAGCAGCACGGCGTTGCCGCCTTCGGCGACCACCATGCGCGCCACCGCGGCACCGAGGCCCGAACCGGCGCCCGTAATCAGAAAAACGCGATCCTTGATGTTCATTCGCAGTCCGTAGTCAGTATTCGATAGTCAGGATTGAGCGACCTTCTCGGCTTCCATCTTGCGCAGCACGAAGCGCTGGATCTTGCCGCTCGGGGTTTTCGGCAGCGCGTCGACGAACTCGATCGCGCGCGGATAGGCGTGGGCCGACAACCGCCGCTTCACGTGCTGGCTGAGTTCGTCGGCCAGCGCCGGCGTGCCGTCGAAGCCCTTCGACAGCACGACGAACGCCTTGACGATCTCCGTGCGCTCCGGGTCCGGCACGCCGATCACCGCGGCCTCGCTGACGGCCGGATGCTCGATCAACGCGCTTTCCACGTCGAACGGGCCGATCCGGTAGCCGGACGACGTGATCACGTCGTCCGCGCGGCCGATGAAGCTCACGGTGCCGTCCGGCTCGAGCTCGACGTTGTCGCCGGTCCGGTAGTAGCCGCCCGCGATGGCCGGCGTGTCCTGCTGCCAGTAGCCGGAGAACCACAGCAGCGGCGAGCGAGCGATGTCGATCGCGAGGTTGCCGGGCTCGCCGGGGCCGAGTTCGCGACCGGTGTCGTCAAGCACCGCGACGCGATAGCCGGGCATCGCGAGGCCGGCCGAACCGGTATGGACGACGTGCGCGAGCCCGTGATGATTGTTCACGACCATGCCGAGTTCGGTCTGGCCGTAGTGATCGTAGATCGGCGCGCCGAGCGCCGCGTGGAACCAGCGCACGACTTCCGGATTCAGCGGTTCGCCCGCGCTGCTGACGACCCGCAGCTGCCCTTTCAGGCGCGATGCTGCTTCCGTGCCGGCCGCCATCAGCATCCGGTACGCGGTCGGCGAACCGGCGAGGCTCGTGATACCGAGCCGTTCGATCACGTCGTAGGTGCTGTCGACCGTGAAGCCGCCCTCGTACAGCGTCGTGGCGTGGCCGAGCAGCAGCGGGCCCGTGATCGCGTAGTAGAGGCCGTATGCCCAGCCCGGATCGGCGATGTTCCAGAAACGATCGCCGGCGCGCAGGTCCACCGCGTCGCGCATGTATGCGCCGAACGCGAGCAGCGCGCGCAGCGGCACCGGCACGCCCTTCGGCAGGCCCGTCGTGCCCGACGTCGACATCATCATGAACAGGTCGGTGCCCTTGCGCGGCACCGGTTCGAATAGCGCGGACTGTGCGTCGAGCGCCGCACGGAAATCGATGTCGCGCGCCGGCAGCGCGTCGCCCGCCTCGCGCACCGTCGCGACCCGCGGGCAATCCACGATCTCGTCGAGCTTCGCGCGATTCGCGATGTTGGTGACGACCAGACGCGCATCGCTCATGCGCAGCCGGTGCTCGATCGCCTTCGGTCCGAACGCGGTGAAGAGCGGCTGATAGACGGCGCCTGCGCGCCACGTGCCGAGGATCGTCGCGACGAGTTCGGGCGTGCGCGGCAACAGGCCGGCGACCACGTCGCCCGGCTTCACGCCCTCCTCGACCAGCAGGTTCGCGACCCGCGCCGACAGCGCCTGCATCTGCGCGAACGTGAAGCTGCGGTGCCGGCCGCCGACGTCGATCCAGTCGAGCGCGATCGCATCCGGATCCGCCGCCGCATGCCGGTCGCAGCATTCCACGCAGGCGTTCAGGCCCTGCTCCAGGTCGCCGTGCAGCTGTGCGGCGGCAGTCTCGATACGGAAGCCGGCCACGGCGTCGGCGTAGGCCGGCACCACCCGGGCGGTTGCTCCATCACGCATGCGTGTCTCCTGTTCGTTATGACCGCCGGCGAACCGGGGGTATATCGATGATGGTAGACAGCCGTCACATTGCAATCAATGACAAACAGGATCTAGAATCGTGATCGCTTTTGCCATGTCTGGAGGGCATGAAAAAATGGGGCCGCAGATGATCTCGCCGGGTTTCGTCGAGGATGCGCTCGAGAGCCTGCGCCGGCGGCGGATGTCGACCGAGGCCGTGCTGCGTGCCGCCGGCCTGCCGGCCGCCGTGCGCGAGCCCGTCACGCCGCAGCAGTACGGCCGGTTGTGGCTGGCGATCGCCAGCGCGATCGATGACGAATTCTTCGGGCTCGCGGCCCGCCCGATGCGGCGCGGCAGCTTCACGCTGCTGTGCCATGCCGTGCTGCACGCGGGCACGCTCGAGAAGGCGCTGCGGCGTGCGCTGCAGTTCCTGCGTGTCGTGCTCGACGAACCGCACGGCGAACTCGTGGTCGCCGACGGCCAGGCGCAGATCGTCCTCACGCAGGCAGGCGCACCGTATTCGGCGTTCGCTTACCGGACGTTCTGGCTGATCCTGCTCGGCGTCGCCTGCTGGCTGATCGGCCGGCGCATTCCGCTGCAGCGCATCGATTTCGCGTGCCCGAGCCCCGACCAGCGCGCTGACTACCACCAGTTCTTCGGTGTGCCCGTGCATTTCGACCGTCCCGACAGCCGGCTCGCGTTCAACGCCACGTACCTCGCGCTGCCGACGATCCGCTCCGCGCAGGCGCTGAAGACCTTCCTGCGCGGCGCGCCCGGCAACCTGCTCGTGCGCTATCGACACGACACCGGCTGGGTGGCGAAGACGCGCGCACGCCTGAAGGCGCTGCCGGCCAGCGAGTGGCCGGACTTCGACACGCTGGCCGCGCGCCTCGGCACGACGCCCGCGACGCTGCGGCGACGCCTGCGCAGCGAGGGGCAGAGCTTCGCGTCGATCAAGGACGAACTGCGCGGCGCGCTGGCCCAGTCGCTGCTGCGCGGACACACGCTCAGCGTCGCGGAAATCGCGGCGGAACTCGGTTTTACCGAGCCCAGCGCGTTTCATCGTGCGTTCCGGAAATGGACGGGGACGAGCCCGGGGGCGTTTCGGCGGGAAGTCAACGGGGCGCAGGCGGAGCATTGAATTGGGGCGCGGGCGCCACGCTCGGTGCGAGCGCGCTGACGGGTGCGGCCGTCATGCAAGGTATGGAAGAACCGTGTTCCTCTGCTTGAGGCGGCGATTGTTGCTCGTTCGACGGCCATGCAGTCGATTCGGCTGCGAACCCGCAACCACCGTACCGTTTGTCGGCACCGCGGCACGCCCGCCGACCATCCGTGGAATCCTGATCCTTCGAGCTGATGCGAGGCCCCGATATGGATACCGTTCGTGCAGTCATCGAACCCTATGAAACCGCACTTCGAGCGGCAATGCTCGCCAACGACGTCGACGAACTGGACACGTTGCTGGATGACGAACTGGTCTTCACCGTTCCGAGCGGACAGGTCATCTCGAAGCACGACGATCTGTCCGCTCATCGCGCGAAACTGCTGCGTCTCGACGCACTCGATATTCGGGAAACGCAGGCAAAAGCGATCGGCGAGATGATCCTCACCACGACGAAGGCCATGCTTGCCGGTTGTTTCGACGGCACCGCATTCAACGGCACGTTCGCCTACACGCGCCTGTGGCGCCGATCGGGCAGCGGCTGGCGTGTCGTCGCAGGACATGGATCGCAGATCGGTTGAACTGCGACATGCCTGCAAATCGGCAAACTGCAGGACTCCGGGATCCGATCTGATCGATCGGCCGTCCTGACATTCGCTGAGATCGCGCATTTCTGCGCTGCAAATGCAAAAACCCCCGCCTTTTCGGGCGGGGGTTTCTGGCTTAGGGAGCCTGACGATTACCTACTTTCACACGGGAATCCGCACTATCATCGGCGT